>NZ_JBWKEE010000060.1:0-1054 GCF_056435605.1 Streptomyces sp. NPDC043896 | reverse complement strand
TGTATTGACCCGCAGGGTTGTTAACTCGGCTGATGGGCGGGTGGCCGCCCAGTGCGGTGTGGCAGCGGTGGTGGTTGTAGGTGTGGAGGAAGTCTGCCAGGGCAGCGGTCCGCTCGTCGTTTGAGGTGTAGGGCCGTTGGTAGGCCCACTCGTCGAGCAGGGTGCGGTTGAAACGCTCGACCTTGCCGTTCGTCTGCGGCCGGTAGGCGCGGGTGAGCTTGCCGGCCGCGCCGAGGTCGGCGAGGGCTGTCTTCCAGGCCTTGGCCTTGCGGTAGGACCAGGCGTTGTCGGTCAGCACCCGTTCGATCTGGTCGATGCCGTGGCCGGCGTAGAAGACGGCCGCTCTGCGGAGGAAGCCCGCGCAGGTGTCGGCCTTCTCGTCGTCGTGGATCTCGCTGTAGGCCAGGCGGGTGTGGTCGTCGACCGCGGAGTGGATGTAGTCGTAGCCCACGCCGGACCTGGCCCTGCGGCCGGCTTGGCGGCCCAGGACCTTGTGGCCGCCGCCGTCGGGGATCCGGCCGAGTTTCTTCACGTCCACGTGGATCAGCTCTCCTGGCCTGTCGCGTTCGTAGCGGCGGATCACGGTGCCGGTCGGGCGGTCCATGAAGGCGAGGCGGTGCAGGCCGTGGCGGGTCAGGATGCGGTGGACCGTCGATGCGGGCAGGCCCACGATGGGTCCGATACGGGCGGGTCCGAGCTTGCGGGCCTGCCGCAGGTCACACACCTGGGCCTCGACCGCGGCGGCGGTCCTGTGCGGCATCGAGTGCGGGCGGCTGGAGCGGTCGGCCAGGCCTGCGTCGCCCTCGGTCCGCCACCGTCGCATCCATTTGTGGGCAGTGGCCCGCGATATGCCCATCTCGGCGGCCACGTGGGCGACCGGACGGCCCGATGCAACCCGTTCGACCAGCAGTCGCCTACCGAAGACGGTCAGGCGGGCATTACGGTGGGACACGAAGACCTCCGTGCGGTGAGTTCCTAGACAGCTCCCACCACACCGGAGGTCTTCGTCATGTTCAAGACCTGCCGAGTGTCAACAACGCTCGTGATCAATACA
>NZ_JBWKEE010000059.1:0-1071 GCF_056435605.1 Streptomyces sp. NPDC043896 | reverse complement strand
TGTATTGCCCAGTGAGGTTGGGGACGCGGCTGGCGGGTGGTTTGCCTGCGAGCGCGGTGTGTCCGCGGTGGTGATTGTAGGTGTGCAGCCACTTCGGGAACGCGTCGCGTCGTTCCTGTTCTGAGTGGTAGGGCTTCGCGTAGGCCCATTCGTCCAGGAGGGTGCGGTTGAGGCGTTCGACCTTGCCGTTGGTTTGGGGGCGGTAGGGCCGGGTTCGCTTGTGGGTGATCCCGGCCGCCACCAGCACATCGCGCCAGGTGTGGGACTTGTAGCAGGCGCCGTTGTCGGTCATCACGCGTTCGACGGTGATCCCGACGCTGGTGAAGTAGGCGTGTGCCCGCTGCCAGAAGGCGGTGGCGGTTTCCTTCTTCTCGTCGGCGTGGATCTCGCTGTAGGCGAGGCGGGAGTGGTCGTCGACGGCGGTGTGGATGTACTGGTAGCCGGCCCCGGACTTCCTCTTGCGGCCGGCCTGGCGGCCGAGCACCTTGTGGCCGCCGCCGTCGGGGATGTTCCCGAGCTTTTTGATGTCGACGTGGACGAGCTCGCCGGGCTTGTCGCGTTCGTAGCGGCGTATGACGTGGCCGGTGGCCCGGTCCAGACAGGCCAGGCGGGCGAGCCCGAAGCGGGTCAGCACGCGGTGCACGGTGGAGGCGGGCAGGCGCAGTAGGCCCGCGATGCGGGCGGGTCCCCAGCGGCGGGCGAGGCGGACCTTGATGATCCGGCGTTCGGTGCGGGTGGGGGTGCGTCGGGGGCTGTGGTGCGGGCGGGAGGACCGGTCGCTCATTGCGGCCCGGCCCATGGCCCGGTAGCGAGTGGCCCACCGCTGGGCGGTGGTGGGCGAGACCTGGAAGCGTTCGGCGGCCCGGCGAAGGGGCCAGCCGTCCTCGACCACGCAGCGGGCCAGGCGCAGGCGGCCGGTCTCGGTCAGGGGTGCATTACGGTGGGGCATGAGGGCCTTCTGCTGGTCGGTGTAGACGTCGCAATCCACACCGAACCCGGAAGGCCCTCACCCGTTCAAGATCCCTCAGCCGAGACCTGCATCACCCGTCCACAACCTCCCGGGACAGAACA
>NZ_JBWKEE010000058.1:0-3451 GCF_056435605.1 Streptomyces sp. NPDC043896 | reverse complement strand
GGGACCCTGTGGGAGAGTAGGACGCCGCCGAACAATCATTGTGGGAAAGCCCCGCACCTTCTGGTGCGGGGCTTTTCTGCGTTCACGGGCCATTTTCGGCGGGCTCTTGTCTCGCGCGCGCCGATCACCTTGGCTGGGTCAACCCTGATCTCCCGGAGGAACCCGTGCCCTCGCTCCACGACCTCGAGACCTGGGAGCCGGTGTTGCGGCTGCTCCGGGCGGCCAACCCCGAAACCCTGGCCGCCGGCGGACACGTCTCGGGGCACATCCACCGCGAGGGCGGGTTCACCATGCCGTGGCGGAGGCAGGGCCGGGGGAGGGCCGACTTCCAGCAGCTGCAAGCCGTCACCGCGGTGGTGGGGGGAGTGCAGAAGGCCCTCGCGGACGCGGACGCGCACGGCGTCTCGTTCGCGGCGGAGATCTCGCCGGCCGGGAAGGCCGTACTCCACGTCCTCCGCACCGGCCCAGCCGTGGAGGGCGGGATCGCCACCGCCCACCAGGGGACGCTGGTCCTGGTGCAGGACGCGCTGCCCGAACCCTGGCGCAGACTGCCCGACCCGATGCCGGGCGCGGTGCCGGCGCCGTCCGCGGATCCGTCGCTACTGGAACGGACACTGCGCGGCCGGCTCCCGGATGCCATCGGGGCGACGGAAGCGGAGATCACCGCAGCGGAAGCGCGGCTCGGCCTCGTACTGCCGGACGAGCTGAAGACGCTCTACCGCGTCACGCGGGCACGCCGGGATGACTGGGGCGACCAGGACCGCGAGCGGTACGGGACGGCGATGCGCGTCTTCCGGGCCGTCGGATGCGAACCGGGTTCCCTGGACGACCTCCGCATCGCCGATGCCTCCTCCCGTCCGGCGGACTGGGAGGCCGCCGCGACGAGGGCCGTGGTCACCCCGGCCGACGCGCCGGTCCAGGGGCTGGTCGGGTCACCGGGCTGGCTCGTCTTCGGCGACAGCGGGGGCGGCGACCGTATCGCCGTAGACCTCACGCCCGGTCCCGGCGGGTACATGGGACAGATCATCATGCTCCACCACGAGCAGTACCTGGGCGCCGAACTCCTCGCCGACTCCCTCACCGACCTGGTGACGGGCCGGGGACGGCGGTGGCGGAGCGTCCGGGGCGGCGAGCAGCCGCCGGCCGTGGTCCGGCTGGATCCCGGCGACCCGGAAGGCGTCGAGGCGGCCGCCCACCCGGACCTGGAGGTCCTGGAGGTCCTGGAGGTGCGGGAGGCCCGGGCGTTCCCCACCACCGGCCACCGGGAGAGGAGACCGCTCAGCCTCTCCCCCTTCAACGGCCTGCCCCGCCTGCGAACCCTGACCGCGGCCCCCGGCACGCTCGCCGACCCGCTGGAGATCGCCGGGCTGACGCAGCTGGAGTTCCTGGAACTCGGCCCGGACGACTGGCGCGCGCTCCTCGACGCCGGCGCGGTCCCCCGCGGCCTGCTGGCAGCCCGCATCAGGGCACGGGGCGACCTGTGCCCCCTGGCGACGGCGAACCTCGCCAACGAACTCCTCGCCCTCCGGGACCGCCCCCTGATCACCCGCACCGTCCTCCGGGCCGACCTGGGTCCCCGGCCGTGACGGAACTGCCGGCTTTCCCCCGTCACCCGGATCCCGTGGCCACCGGCGCCGTCGTGCGCTCGTAAGCCCCGCACGTCTGCTGCGGGCAGACGCGGGGATACGCCTACGCAGGCCCGGAGTTCGCGCGAGGCATACACACCGTTCCGTGCCGCGCGGAAGGCTCCTGGCACGTACTCCGCGGTCATCTGCTCGCCTCCGCGGCGACGCCCGGCTGCGGCCGGGTCCGCATACCCCAGCGGGCAAGAGAGGGGCCGGCAGCACCCAGCGTTGCGAAGAACAACGCCAGCAGCAGCCAGCCCACCGTGCCGAGGCCCAGCACCACCGTGGTGAGGATCGCGGGAGCAAGAGCCTGGCCGGCGTTGAAGCCGAGGCCGAGGACACCTTGGTACTGGCCCTGGGCATGGCCGGGGGCAAGACCGAAACCCAGGGCGAAGCACGCCGAGGACTCCCAGACCTCTCCCAGGCTATGGACGAAGATCGCCGCCAGGACCAGTCCTGCTGCCGCCCAGACAGGGGCGTACGCCGCCAGCGCCATCATCGGACAGCTGACGAGGAAGAGCAGCCCCGCCGTGCGCAACGCCCTGCCGCCGTCGTACGGGGTCTCGATGCGAGAGCCGATCTTGGTCTGCATCAGTACGCAGAAGACGGAATTGAGCGCGAACAGCGCGGCCACCGTCCAACGCGGCGCTTCGGTGTGCTGGGAGATCCAGATCGGCAGGAGCAGGGAGACCACCGGGTACTGCAGTCCCATGGCCCCGTAGAGGGCGGTGAACATCAGGAACGGACGGTCCGCGAAGACGAGCCAGCGCCGCTGCCGCGGCGGCGCTGCCAGCACCGGATAGCGGGGCAGCAGGAGCAGAAGCGCCGCGCACAGGGCGAAGCTCCCGGCGTTGCCGAGAATCAGCGTGACATAGGCGGTGCGGGTGCCGGCGGCCAGCGCCAGCCCGGCACCCACCGTTCCCAGGACGACGCCCAGGTTGACGAAGGTGCGCAGCTTCGCCCGGAACATGGCCGGTCGCTCACCCCCGACCCGGGCCACCAGAGCCCCCCACGCCGCCCCTCCGATCGCCGCGGCGATCTGGTCGACCGTCGCGACGATCGTGAGCGCGGCCCAGCTCTCGACGAGGACGAGGGCCGCCATCGATACCGCTTGGACCGCGAGGGCCAGCATCATGACCACGCGGGCGCCGCGCCGGTCAGCGAGGTGACCCCCGGGTATCCCCGCGCACAAGCCGATCGCTCCGGCGATGGTGAGTGCGGCGCCGACCTGCACCGCAGGCAGGCCCACGACCAAGGTGAAGTAGAGCGCCGACGCCGCGTTGAACAGGCCATTGCCGACCCGGTTGACGAAGGTGGCGGCGACCAGCACGCGCTCCGGCCTGCTGTCCCCCGCCATCCGGCCTATTCGACCTGTTAAGCCGCCGTTGATCACGGGCCGCAGGCTAACAGCCCGAGCGTCCCGGCCCCGGAGCTGTCGGTCGTCCTCGCGGACCGCCCTGGAGGCTTCGGGCGTGAACATCCTCAGCGCCGGCGGACCCGGCTCGGAGCAGAGCGGAGCCAGGTGTGCGGGTGTGCGGTGGTCCCCAGGCGCCCAGCTCGTTTTGACACCTCAGGGGCAGGGTTGTAGAGTCAAACGGTTGCCTCGAACTGGACAAGTTCGGCAGCCACCACTCCACAGGGAATCTCTCCCGGGTGGGGTGCATTCGACTCTCCATTCGGAAACGTTGAAGCCGGGAAATCCGGTGGAAAACTTCTGATAGAGTCGGAACCGCCGGAAAGGGAAAGCGCGAAAGCGCAGGACCTCGAAAGCACCGAGGAAATCGGACACGAAAGAGTCTGATAGAGTCGGAAACGCAAGAACACAG
>NZ_JBWKEE010000057.1:0-3528 GCF_056435605.1 Streptomyces sp. NPDC043896 | reverse complement strand
CCTCGGATCTCGGCGGCCGGCGGCCGTCTCGGGCTGATACCTGCACCAGAGGTACGTCAGGGTGCTAGACGGGTGGGCGGCCGGGGGTGGGGGTGGGCGGGGGCGAGGGGAGCGGGGGGCCCGGGTTCGGCGGCTGTTCGGGGTAGCCGGGGTTGCGGTGCTTTCCCATGGTGGTGTTCCTCCAGGTGAGCTTGTAGATGCCCAGGGGCGGGAAAAGGGCGACTCGGATGGGGTTGTTCTCCTGGGCGCAGGGGACGCAGAGCAGGTCTCGGCGGGTGGTGTGGGTGGTGGTGCGGGCGGCCTGGACGGGGTTGCGCCAGCAGGCCTCGCAGGTCACGACGTCGGTTGTGGTGGTGGTGAAGTCGGTGGAAATCACCGGGCGCCGGCCAGGACGGGTTCGTGCCAGAGCTGGTGGTCCACGGAGAATCCGGCCCGCTCGATCGACCTGATGGTCCGGGCAATCGGGTCCGGGGCGCCTTCCGTTCCCTGGGGGGTGGGGTAATGGTCGACGAAGCCGCCCAGGTGGGTGCACAACTGCTTGTAGAGGGCGGTGTGCAGGATGAGGGCGTGCCAGCCCTTGTCCACGAGGCGGGAGGGTGTCAGGTCGGCGCCCTGGGCGGCCGTTGCCACGAATTTGAGGGCTTCGGTGACGACCCGGGCCGCCAGCTCGGGGTCCATGTCGGGGTTGTCGTCCAGGACGGTGGCGCGGACGGCGCTGAACTGCGTGTCGTCCAGGAGGCCACCCAGGGCGGGGGTGGGCGGGGTGTGCGGTTTGGTGCTGCACGGTGGTGGGGGTGGAGTGGACATGGCGCTCCTCAGGGGATGTGGGTGGCCGGCTCGATGTTGGTGACGGCGGTGGTGAACTCGCGGCCCGAGGCGCCCCGGATGTAGGCGAGTTCCATCCAGCGCTCGATATCGGTGTCGGAGACGTTCTCGTGGATCACCGCCATCAGAACCCCCTCGACCCCGGACGCGATGTCCCGGACACGACGGCGCAGGAGACGGTGGGGGACGTACTCGTACTGCTCACTCATCGGAGGTCTCCTCGAAGGAGTCGAGGAACCGCTCCCAGCCACGACGAGCGCGGTCGAGAAGATCCTGGCTGGGTGGAGCTGTGACCTGCAGTGCCCACGGAGGACTGCTGCGAGATCCTCCGCCGATTGCGTCGGCCGTGTTCTGGCGCTTACGCCGTTCAGGGGACATCGCGCCTCTCCTCGATTTCGATCAGGGGCTCTGGTCTGCTGGAAGGCGAGAGACCACCTCTTTGGGCAGCCGTGCTCAGTCAACTCCGCTGGCAATACCTCTAACAGGGCATTCCACTGGGCAAGTTGTGGGCATCCACTAGGCAGATGCCGCTACGCTTTTTGGCGCCCGACTCGATCAGGGGATGGCGGGACGATGGCGAACGAGGCGCTTCGCAGGCACAGACATTCGCACCGCTGGACTCAGGCCCAGGCTGCGGAGCGCGTTTGTGCCGAGGTCCGGGCAGCCACCGGGCGGGATCCGGAGCTCGACGCGAACTGGTTCTCACGCCTCGAGCGTGGAGCCATCACTTGGCCTGCCAGTCAGTACAGGTCAGCCCTCTGCAAGGTTTTCCAGGTAGCCAGCGATGCGGACCTCGGCCTCTACCCGAAGGGGTCGGGCACACGACCGGCGGCCCCGACTGATGACGTTCGAAGTCTTGCCGCCGATACAGAGCTGTCCAGTCGACTTGCGCGGTACGCGGCGGAGACGAACGTCAACTCCCTCGTGCTGGAGCAGTTCGAAGCCGACGTCGAACGGCTCGCCCGGCACTTCGTCAGCCGTCCCTTGTCGCTCCTGGTCCCGGAAATCCGTACCGTCCGCGCCGAGGTGTCTCGCTTACTGGAGGGGCGCCAGCCGCCTGCCCATACTCTTCGTCTGTATGTGGTCGCGGGGTGGCTGTCCGGTCTTGCGGCGCATGTGTCGCTCGACCTCGGCGACCGCTCTGCCGCCGCCACGCACGCTCGCACCGTTGTCCAGTGCGCAGAGATCGCCCAGCATCCGAAGCTGCGCGCCTGGGCACGGTCCTTCCAATCCCTCGCCGCCTACTGGGCGGGGGACTACCGGCGGGCAGGGGACCTCGCCCAGGCCGGCCTGAACGACGGTCGAGCCCCTGGCTCAGGAACCATCAAGGCACGTCTTCTGAGTCTTGAGGGACGAGCCCGCGCAGCCGAAGGAGACAACCGCAGCGCCCTGCGGTCCCTCGGTCTGGCCCAAGAGGCACGGTTGGCTTCGAAGCCGGACGAACTACCCGGAATCTTCTCGTTTCCCGAGGCCAAACAGTGGACGTACTCCGGCACCACCCTCTTGGCGGTCGGAGGTCGCGAGCAGATCCGGCAAGCCATTTCCGCCTCGAACCGCGCGCTGGAGCTGTACCAGGCCGGCCCAGAAGAAGACCTCTCCCCCGGCGACCTGCAAGCCGCGCACCTGGACCTGGCCACAGCTCACGTAGCCAGCGGCGAACTCGAAGAGGCCGGCGCGAAGCTCTCAGAGGTGTTTGCGTCCAAGACGCACACCGCCAGCATCACCATCAGGCTGCGCAATCTGGGCAGGCTACTCGGCAGCGCGCCGTACCGTGACGCGCAGTCGGCCATCGACCTTCGCGCACAGATCCACGAGGTGACCGGCCGGTCCACTCACATCAGCAACCGCACGGAGGACCGATGACCGCCCAACCCGCACACGATCACTCGGTCACCGACCGCCGCCTCCTCTCCACGAAGGCATACGGCACGGGGCAGCACCTCGCCGCTCGCCAGTCCCTGTACCAGTGGCAGACCCCGCGCCACGACCTGCCGCGCATCGTCGTGAACCAACTGAAGGGCATACGCGGCGCGGTCGCCGACGTGGGCTGCGGGAACGGCAAGTTCGTCGCCCGAGTGCGGCAGGAACGTCCCGACCTGACCGTGCTCCCCATGGACGTATCCCACGGCATACTCACCGCAATCCCGGGAGCCGTCGTCGCCGACGTCCAACAGCTGCCCATCTCGGACGGCACCCTCGGCGCCGTCCTCGCCCTGCACATGCTCTACCACGTCGAAAACCAGGCCCAGGCAGTCCGGGAACTGCAACGTGTCCTCTCGCCCAGCGGTATCGCGATCGTCTCCACCAACAGCCGTACCGACAAACGCGAACTGGAAGACCTCTGGCGCCGTGCCGCAGGCGACGTGCTGGGCACCAAGGAAGGCCCGGCCCGCGTGCAGCTCTCCGCCCGCTTCACTCTGGAAGACGCCCCGACGGTCCTCGGCACGGTCTTCGACCACATCCGCACCATCCCCCTGCCCGGGGTGATCGAGGTACCCAACGCCGAACCCGTCATCGCCCACCTTGCCTCCTACGAAGCCTGGGCCGACCAGATGGGTGTCCCCTTCAAGGAGACCATCGAGCGCGCAAGAGAGCGGATCAACAAGGTCATCCACGACGAAGGCGCATTCCGCGTCACTTGCCTGGGCGGCATCCTCATCTGCCAATGACCCACAACCGGCCGCCGGCCGCCGAGACGAGAGA
>NZ_JBWKEE010000056.1:0-3210 GCF_056435605.1 Streptomyces sp. NPDC043896 | reverse complement strand
GTAGGGTGATGGGTGGCTGGTCGTTATTTGAGAACTACACAGTGGACGCGAGCATCTGTGGCCAAGTTTTTAAGGGCGCACGGTGGATGCCTTGGCACCAGGAACCGATGAAGGACGTGAGAGGCCGCGATAGGCCCCGGGGAGCTGCCAACTGAGCTTTGATCCGGGGGTGTCCGAATGGGGAAACCCGGCAGTCGTCATGGGCTGTCACCCGCTGCTGAACACATAGGCAGTGTGGAGGGAACGAGGGGAAGTGAAACATCTCAGTACCCTCAGGAAGAGAAAACAACCGTGATTCCGGGAGTAGTGGCGAGCGAAACCGGATGAGGCCAAACCGTATGCGTGTGAGACCCGGCAGGGGTTGCGCATGCGGGGTTGTGGGAATGAGCTTCAGTCGTCTGCCGGCGGCTGGGCGAGTCAGAAACCGTATGGATAGGCGAAGGACATGCGAAAGGTCCGGCGTAGAGGGTAAGACCCCCGTAGCTGAAATCTGTACGGCTTGCTTGCTCATCTCCCAAGTAGCACGGGGCCCGAGAAATCCCGTGTGAATCTGGCGGGACCACCCGCTAAGCCTAAATATTCCCTGGTGACCGATAGCGGATAGTACCGTGAGGGAATGGTGAAAAGTACCGCGGGAGCGGAGTGAAATAGTACCTGAAACCGTGTGCCTACAAGCCGTGGGAGCGTCGGATGCAGCTTGCTGTATCTCGTGACTGCGTGCCTTTTGAAGAATGAGCCTGCGAGTTAGCGGTGTGTAGCGAGGTTAACCCGTGTGGGGAAGCCGTAGCGAAAGCGAGTCCGAACAGGGCGATTGAGTTGCACGCTCTAGACCCGAAGCGGAGTGATCTAGCCATGGGCAGGTTGAAGCGGAGGTAAGACTTCGTGGAGGACCGAACCCACCAGGGTTGAAAACCTGGGGGATGACCTGTGGTTAGGGGTGAAAGGCCAATCAAACTCCGTGATAGCTGGTTCTCCCCGAAATGCATTTAGGTGCAGCGTCGTGTGTTTCTTGCCGGAGGTAGAGCACTGGATAGGCGATGGGCCCTACCGGGTTACTGACCTTAGCCAAACTCCGAATGCCGGTAAGTGAGAGCACGGCAGTGAGACTGTGGGGGATAAGCTCCATGGTCGAGAGGGAAACAGCCCAGAGCATCGACTAAGGCCCCTAAGCGTACGCTAAGTGGGAAAGGATGTGGAGTCGCAGAGACAACCAGGAGGTTGGCTTAGAAGCAGCCACCCTTGAAAGAGTGCGTAATAGCTCACTGGTCAAGTGATTCCGCGCCGACAATGTAGCGGGGCTCAAGCGTACCGCCGAAGTCGTGTCATTGCAGCTATAGGGCCAACGCCCGCTGTGATGGGTAGGGGAGCGTCGTGTGCCGGGTGAAGCAGCAGCGGAAGCTAGTTGTGGACGGTTCACGAGTGAGAATGCAGGCATGAGTAGCGATACACACGTGAGAAACGTGTGCGCCGATTGACTAAGGGTTCCTGGGTCAAGCTGATCTGCCCAGGGTAAGTCGGGACCTAAGGCGAGGCCGACAGGCGTAGTCGATGGACAACCGGTTGATATTCCGGTACCCGCTTTGAAACGCCCAATATCGAATCCATTGATGCTAAGCCCGTGAAGCCGTTCCGGACCCTTCGGGGAAAGGAAAGTGGTGGAGCCGGCGATCCAAGGTGGTAGTAGGTAAGCGATGGGGTGACGCAGGAAGGTAGTCCAGCCCGGGCGGTGGTTGTCCCGGGGTAAGGGTGTAGGCCGTGTGGTAGGCAAATCCGTCACACGTTAAGGCTGAGACCTGATGCCGAGCCGATTGTGGTGAAGTGGATGATCCTATGCTGTCGAGAAAAGCCTCTAGCGAGTTTCATGGCGGCCCGTACCCTAAACCGACTCAGGTGGTCAGGTAGAGAATACCGAGGCGTTCGGGTGAACTATGGTTAAGGAACTCGGCAAAATGCCCCCGTAACTTCGGGAGAAGGGGGGCCATTCCTGGTGATGAGACTTGCTCTCTGAGCTGGGGGTGGCCGCAGAGACCAGCGAGAAGCGACTGTTTACTAAAAACACAGGTCCGTGCGAAGCCGTAAGGCGATGTATACGGACTGACGCCTGCCCGGTGCTGGAACGTTAAGGGGACCGGTTAGTGACCTTTCGGGGTTGCGAAGCTGAGAACTTAAGCGCCAGTAAACGGCGGTGGTAACTATAACCATCCTAAGGTAGCGAAATTCCTTGTCGGGTAAGTTCCGACCTGCACGAATGGCGTAACGACTTCTCGACTGTCTCAACCATAGGCCCGGTGAAATTGCACTACGAGTAAAGATGCTCGTTTCGCGCAGCAGGACGGAAAGACCCCGGGACCTTTACTACAGTTTGATATTGGTGTTCGGTTCGGCTTGTGTAGGATAGGTGGGAGACTTTGAAGCAGCCACGCCAGTGGTTGTGGAGTCGCCGTTGAAATACCACTCTGGTCGTGCTGGATGTCTAACCTCGGTCCGTGATCCGGATCAGGGACAGTGTCTGATGGGTAGTTTAACTGGGGCGGTTGCCTCCCAAAGGGTAACGGAGGCGCCCAAAGGTTCCCTCAGCCTGGTTGGCAATCAGGTGTTGAGTGTAAGTGCACAAGGGAGCTTGACTGTGAGACCGACGGGTCGAGCAGGGACGAAAGTCGGGACTAGTGATCCGGCGGTGGCTTGTGGAAGCGCCGTCGCTCAACGGATAAAAGGTACCCCGGGGATAACAGGCTGATCTTCCCCAAGAGTCCATATCGACGGGATGGTTTGGCACCTCGATGTCGGCTCGTCGCATCCTGGGGCTGGAGTCGGTCCCAAGGGTTGGGCTGTTCGCCCATTAAAGCGGTACGCGAGCTGGGTTTAGAACGTCGTGAGACAGTTCGGTCCCTATCCGCTGTGCGCGTAGGAATATTGAGAAGGGCTGTCCCTAGTACGAGAGGACCGGGACGGACGAACCTCTGGTGTGCCAGTTGTCCTGCCAAGGGCATGGCTGGTTGGCTACGTTCGGGAGGGATAACCGCTGAAAGCATCTAAGCGGGAAGCCTGCTTCAAGATGAGTATTCCCACCTCCTTGAGAGGGTAAGGCTCCCAGTAGACGACTGGGTTGATAGGCCAGATGTGGAAGCCCGGTAACGGGTGGAGCTGACTGGTACTAATAGGCCGAGGGCTTGTCCTCAGTTGCTCGCGTCCACTGTGTTAGTTCTGAAG
>NZ_JBWKEE010000055.1:0-7090 GCF_056435605.1 Streptomyces sp. NPDC043896 | reverse complement strand
CCCCCCCCCCCCCCCCCCCCCCCCCCCCCCCCCCCCCCCCCCCCCCCCCCCCCCCCCCCCCCCCCCCCCCCCCCCCCCCCCCCCCCCCCCCCCCAAGGGGCCGGGCGCAGCCCGGGGAACGGGGGAAGGGCGGGTAGGGGACCAGCCCCGCAGGGAGTCAGGTCCCGGCACGGGGGCGTGCGGCCCCGCCCGGGCCGAGCCACCCGCCGCCCCCGGCTACGCGGCGGGGGCCAGTTGGTCCGCCAGCCAGGTCGGGATGCCGCCCAGGAGGTGGAACAGGCGGCGGGCCTCCGCCCGCAGCCGGCCCGCCTCCGGTTCCGGTTCGACCTCCGCCAGAGCCGCCAGCGCCGGGGCCGTCCCGACCAGGAACCCCAGCTCCTCCCGGATCCGCAGGGACTCCGCGAAGCCCTTGCGGGCCTCGGCGACCTCGCCGTCCCGCAGCGCGAGCGCGGCCAGGTGGCGCCAGGTGAACGACAGCAGCAGGGTGTCCCCGTTGGCCAGCGCCCCCGTGTGGGCGCGGTGGTAGGCCGGCCGGGCCGCCTGCGGGGCGTCCGCCAGGTGTTCGGCGACCAGCCCCCGGCGGAAGTCCAGCAGGGGCCGGGTCCGCGACCCCGGGGACAGCAGGGCGGCCGCGCGGCCCAGCGCCGACCGGGCCTCGTCGGCCCGGTCGCGTACGCCGAGCACGGTCGCCGCGTACGCCAGCTGGCCCCGCTCGCAGGCCGCCGCGCCCCGCTCGTCGTCGTCCCGGGCCACCGCCTCGGCCACCCGCAGCGCGTCCTCCGCGTCGGACCAGCCCTGGCCCGTGAACAGGCACCGCTCCACCAGGAGCGCGGTGCGCTGCACCGCCGCCCCGGCACTGTCCGCGTGCGGCGTCAGCAGGGCCGCCGCGTCCGTCCAACAGCCGCGCGAGCGCAGCCGCCATATCGCCCGCTGGAGGGGGTCGTCGCCCCCAGTTGATCCCGCACCGGACATGGCGGTATCCGCCACATTGCCCTCCCCGAAGCAACCAAGCAGCACGTCGTTGAGCCCTGGGGCGAAATGAGAGCACGGATCGGCTACATCGGCCAAGGGGTCGGGTGAACTCTTTCACAAAGTCCGGACGGCTCGTCAGCCGCCCCTGCCCGGCCCCTCCGGAGGACTGTGCTGATGGGAGGGCCGGGGTCAGCTCATACGCAGCGCCAGGAAGAAGTCGAGCTTGTCCTCCAGGCGCGAAAGGTCGCGCGCCGTCAGCTGCTCGATTCGCCCGACCCGGTAGCGCAGCGTGTTGACGTGCAGGTGCAACCGCGTCGCGCAGCGGGTCCAGGAGCCGTCGCAGTCCAGGAACGCCTCCAGGGTCGGGATGAGCTCCGCCCGGTGCCTGCGGTCGTAGTCCCGCAGCGGGTCCAGCAGGCGGGCCGTGAACGCGCGGCGGACGTCGTCCGGCACGAACGGCAGCAGCAGCACGTGCGAGGCCAGCTCGTGGTGGCCGGCGGCGCACACCCGGCCGGGCCGGGCCGCCGCGACGCGGCGGGCGTGCCGGGCCTCCTCCAGCGCCCCGCGCAGCCCCTCGGCGGAGTGCACGGCCGCGCTGACGCCGAGCGTGAGCCGGCCGTCGTCGGCGAGACCGGCCGCCAGGGGCTCGCGTACGGCCGCCAGGAGGGCGTCGGCGTGCAGCGCGGAGTCCGGGCCCTTGTCCTCCCCGGCGTCGCCGGAGAGGGCGGGCAGCGGCACGAGCGCGATCGCCTCGTCACCCGCGTGGGCCACCGCGATCCGGTCGGACGGCTCCGGCCCGGACATCGACGGGTCGACCAGGATCTCCTCCAGCAGCGACTGGGCCACCGGGCCGCCGGGGATGTCCCCGCCCTCCCAGTCCACCCGCGCCACGACGACCTGCCAGTGCGGGGCGGCGCCCAGCCCGGGCAGCAGCACCGGGGCCGCCACCCGCAGGCGGGCGGCGATCTCGGCGGGCGGCGCACCCGTCTGGACCAGCTCCAGCACCTCCTGGGCCAGCCGGCGGCGCACCGTGCGGGCCGCGTCGCGGCGGTCCCGCTCGACGGCGATCAGCTGGGTGACGCCCTGGAGCAGGTCCAGACGCTCGGCGGGCCAGTCGCCGGCGTCCGCCTCGACGGCCAGCAGCCAGTCGGACAGCACGCTCTCGCGCACGTCACGGGCGCCCTGACCTGGGCCGCGGCCGTGTCCCCTGATCGGGAAGAGGGAGTAGGTAATACCCTGGATGGACAACCGGTGCGGGCCCCTGCGCCCGGTCCGGACCGCCGCGAGGTGCTCGCTCGCCAGCGTCGCGCAGATGCCCGGGGCCAGCGGCTCGCCGGCCCCGGCGATCTGCCGGCCGGTGGGGGAGAGCACCCAGGCCCGCAGATCGAGGTCCGTGGTGAGCAGATCCAGCACCACATCGGGTCCGCCGCCCGCGGGGCCCGAGGTCATCAGTCGCCGGTGGCGGTCCACGACCGCCGCGAGGTCGCCCGCGCGCTCCCCGGAGACCTGCCGCACCACGTACTCCGTGATGGTGGCGAATGCAACGTCCTCATTCACCGCGAAGAGCGGGAGCCGGTTGCGCAGACAGGCCGAAACCAGATCATCCGGGATGTCTCCCAGTTCCGCTTCGCCGGCCGCCAGACCCGCGACACCCGCGCTCGCGAGGATTCGTACGAATGGCTCGGAGTCGGCTGAATTTCTTCGCCACGCGAGGCCCGTGAGGACAAGTTCTCCCCCGGATAGGTATCGGCTGGGATCCCTCAGGTCGGTCGTCATGACCCCGCGGACCGTCCGGTCGAGTTCTTCCTCGCCGCCCAGCAGCCGCAGCCCCAGCGCCTCGGTTTCCAGCAGTGCGCGCAGCCGCATGATGTCGCCGCCGATCTGTCTCGAATGTTGCCGTTGGAAATCGGGCAGGTCGTCGCATCCTGCCTTTCATACGAATCTACAAGACGAAGGAGGCCGCCAGCCAACTCCTTCATGGTTTCGGTGACTGCACCCGAGGGACACCGGGCTTGTGTACTGACTCCACACCGCGTTAACAGCACGTGAACGACCAGTCGAGGGCCCTTCGGCCTCCTGGCTTGAAGTGAACGACCCGATTAAGAAGAAGAGAGCCGCACATGGACTTCCTTCGCCCCGCCAGCTGGGAGGAGGCACTCGCCGCCAAGGCCGAGTACCCCACAGCTGTGCCGATTGCGGGTGGCACCGACATCATGGTCGAGATCAACTTCGACCACCGCCGTCCGGAATACCTCCTGGACCTCAACCGCATCGAACTGCTGCGGGAGTGGGAGGTCGGCGAGGAGGTCACGAAGCTCGGCGCCTCCGTCCCGTACACCCAGATCATGGAGAACCTGCGCGCCACGCTGCCGGGTCTCGCGCTCGCCTCGCACACGGTCGCGTCCCCGCAGATCCGCAACCGCGGCGGTGTCGGCGGCAACCTCGGTTGCGCCTCGCCCGCCGGTGACTCCCACCCCGCCCTGCTCGCCGCCGGCTGTGAGGTCGAGGTCGAGTCGGTGCGCGGCTCCCGCATGATCCCGATCGACGAGTTCTACACCGGCGTGAAGCGCAACGCGCTCGCCGCCGACGAGCTCATCAAGTCGGTCCACATCAAGAACGCCACCGGCCCGCAGCAGTACTCCAAGGTCGGCACCCGCAACGCGATGGTCATCGCGGTCTGCGGCTTCGGCCTCGCGCTGCACCCCGACACCCGCACCGTGCGTACGGGCATCGGTTCGGCCGCCCCGACCCCGGTCCGGGCCAAGGCCGCCGAGGAGTTCCTGAACGCCGCGCTCGAAGAGGGCGGTTTCTGGGACAACGGCAAGGTCATCACCCCGTCGATCGCCAAGCAGTTCGGTGAGCTCGCCTCCGCCGCCTGCAACCCGATCGACGACGTCCGCGGCACGGCGAAGTACCGCCGTCACGCGGTCGGCATCCTTGCTCGCCGCCAGCTCGTCTGGACCTGGGAGCAGTACCGCGGCACCAACGGCCGCTCGCTTGAAGGGGCTGCGTAACCATGCGCGTCAATTTCACTGTCAACGGTCGTCCGCAGGAAGCCGACGACGTGTGGGAGGGCGAGTCCCTTCTCTACGTGCTGCGTGAGCGCCTGGGCCTGCCCGGCTCCAAGAACGCGTGCGAGCAGGGCGAGTGCGGTTCCTGCACCGTCCGCCTCGACGGCGTGCCGGTCTGTTCCTGCCTGGTCGCGGCCGGCCAGGTCGAGGGCCGCGACGTCGTGACCGTCGAGGGCCTGGCGGACTTCGCCAAGCAGCGCGACGAGCACGGCCACTCCTGCGGCACCGGCGCGTGCGGCGGCGGCAAGGGCGTCTCCACGGACGAGGCCAAGGCCTGGTCCGCCAAGGGCACCGACTCCCAGACCGGTGAGGGCGTCGAGCTCTCCAGCATCCAGCAGGCGTTCATCGACGCCGGCGCCGTCCAGTGCGGTTTCTGCACCCCGGGTCTCCTGGTCCAGGCCGACGCGCTCCTGGAGCAGAACGCCGACCCGTCCGACCAGGACATCCGTGAGGCCCTGTCCGGCAACCTCTGCCGCTGCACGGGCTACGAGAAGATCCTCGACGCGGTCCGCCTCGCGGCCGCCCGTCAGGGAGAGGCGGTCTGATCATGGCTCAGAACACCCGCACGGTGGGTACGCCGACGAACGTCACCCAGAAGCACAACAAGGGCGGCATCGGCGAGTCCACGCTCCGCCCGGACGGCACCCTCAAGGTCACCGGTGAGTTCGCGTACTCCTCGGACATGTGGCACGAGGACATGCTGTGGGGCCAGACCCTGCGCAGCACCGTCGCCCACGCCGAGATCGTCTCCATCGACATCTCCGAGGCCCTGGCCATGCCGGGCGTCTACTCGGTGCTGACGTACGACGACCTGCCGGCCGAGATGAAGAACTACGGCCTCGAGATCCAGGACACCCCGGTCCTCGCCAACGGCCGGGTACGTCATCACGGTGAGCCGGTCGCCCTCGTGGCCGCCGACCACCCGGAGACCGCCCGCCGCGCCGCGGCCAAGATCAAGATCGACTACAAGGAGCTGCCGCTCGTCACGGACGAGGCCTCCGCCCTCGCCGCCGACGCGCCGCTGATCCACCCGGGCCGCGACGACCACCACTCCGGTCACGTCCCGCACCCGAACATCGTGCACCGCCAGCCGATCATCCGCGGCAACGTGGAGGAGGCCCGCAAGCGCGCCGACGTCATCGTCGAGGGCGAGTACACCTTCGGCATGCAGGACCAGGCCTTCCTCGGCCCCGAGTCCGGTCTCGCCGTGCCCTCCGAGGACGGCGGTGTCGACCTCTACGTCGCCACCCAGTGGCTGCACTCGGACCTCCAGCAGATCGCCCCGGTCCTCGGCCTCCCGCCGGAGAAGGTGCGCATGACGCTCTCCGGCGTCGGCGGTGCCTTCGGCGGCCGCGAGGACATCTCGATGCAGATCCACGCCTGCCTGCTGGCCCTCGCGACCAACAAGCCGGTCAAGATCGTCTACAACCGGTTCGAGTCCTTCTTCGGCCACGTGCACCGCCACCCGGCGAAGCTCTGGTACGAGCACGGCGCCACCAAGGACGGCAAGATCACGCACATGAAGTGCAAGATCGTGCTCGACGGCGGTGCCTACGCGTCGGCCTCCCCGGCCGTCGTCGGCAACGCGTCCTCCCTCTCGGTGGGCCCGTACGTCATCGACGACGTGGACATCGAGGCGATCGCGCTCTACACGAACAACCCGCCCTGCGGCGCGATGCGCGGCTTCGGCGCCGTCCAGGCCTGTTTCGCGTACGAGGCCCAGATGGACAAGCTCGCGGCGAAGCTGGGCATGGACCCGGTCGAGTTCCGCCAGCTGAACGCCATGGAGATGGGCACGATCATGCCCACCGGCCAGGTCGTGGACTCCCCGGCCCCGGTCGCCGAGCTGCTGCGCCGGGTCAAGGCCCGCCCGCTGCCGCCGGAGCGCCAGTGGGAGACCGCCGGCGAGAACGCGGACGTCCGCGCGCTGCCCGGTGGCCTCTCCAACACCACCCACGGCGAGGGCGTCGTCCGCGGCGTCGGCTACGCGGTCGGCATCAAGAACGTCGGCTTCTCCGAGGGCTTCGACGACTACTCCACCGCCCGCGTGCGCCTGGAGGTCATCAACGGCGAGCCCGTCGCGATGGTCCACACGGCCATGGCGGAGGTCGGCCAGGGCGGTGTCACCGTCCACGCGCAGATCGCCCGTACCGAGCTGGGCGTCACGCAGGTGACCATCCACCCGGCCGACACGCAGGTCGGCTCCGCCGGTTCCACGTCCGCCTCGCGGCAGACGTACATGACCGGTGGCGCCGTGAAGAACACCTGTGAGCACGTCCGCGAGGCGCTGCTGGAGATCGGCCGCCGCAAGAACGGGTCCTACCACCCGGCGTGGGCCCACGCGGAGCTCCTCCTGGAGGGCGGCAAGGTCGTCACCGACGGCGGCGAGGTCCTCGCGGACATCGCCGACATCCTCGAGGACGAGGTCATCGACCTGGAGCTCGAGTTCCGCCACCGTCCGACCGTCCCCTTCGACCTGGTCACCGGCCAGGGCGACGGCCACGTCCAGTACACCTTCGCCGCGCACCGCGCGGTCGTCGAGGTGGACACCGAGCTCGGCCTGGTCAAGGTCGTCGAGCTGGCGACCGCCCAGGACGTCGGCAAGGCGCTCAACATGCTCTCCGTGGTGGGCCAGATCCAGGGTGGTACCACCCAGGGCCTCGGCGTGGCGGTCATGGAAGAGATCATCGTGGACCCGAAGACCGCGAAGGTGCGCAACCCCTCCTTCACGGACTACCTGATCCCGACCATCCTCGACACCCCGACCATCCCGGTCGACGTCCTGGAGCTCGCCGACCCGAACGCGCCGTACGGCCTTCGCGGTCTGGGCGAGGCCCCGACCCTCTCGTCGACCCCGGCCGTCCTCGCGGCGATCCGGCAGGCGACGGGTCTGGAGCTCAACAAGACGCCGATCCGTCCGGAAGCCCTCACCGGGACCCTCTAGGACGGCGTGGTGGGGGGGGGGGGGGGGGGGGGGGGGGGGGGGGGGGGGGGGGGGGGGGGGGGGGGGGGGGGGGGGGGGGGGGGGGGGGGGGGGGGGGGGGGGG
>NZ_JBWKEE010000054.1:0-9498 GCF_056435605.1 Streptomyces sp. NPDC043896 | reverse complement strand
TACAACCACCACCGCTGCCACACCGCACTGGGCGGCCACCCGCCCATCAGCCGAGTTAACAACCCTGCGGGTCAATACAGCTAGGGCCTGTCGTCCCGGTCCTCCCAGAACTCCGCTTCCTCGGCCTCCCGGTCCGGCTCCTCGAAGGGGAGGGGGTCCGTGACCCAGCCGGCCGCCAGCACCAGGCGGGAGGTGCGGTGGACGGCCAGGAAGCCGAAGGGGCGGTGGAAGGACACGTCCACCCGGCGGACCCGGTAGGGGAAGCGGGGCATGCCGCTCCCCGCCGCACCGAACGCCGTCACCGCGGCCGCTTCGAAGCCCTCCGCGTGGAAGCGCGCGAGCGCCGACTGGCGGACGGAGCCGAGGGCCAGGGGGTCGGAGCTGATGCCGGGGAAGTGGCCGGAGCCGCGGTCCGCGGCGGCTTCCAGGCCGAACAGCCCGGCGTGCTCCAGCAGGTCGTGCTCTCCCCGCACCTCGAAGGCCGGCGTCGAGACCCCGAGCACGGGGTGGGGCGACAGCGACGGCACCGTCCTGACGGTCAGTCCCGGCCCGGGGTTCCCCTCGGGGAGCAGGCTCGCGGGCGTCGACGGACGGGCCCGGGTGGCGGCGCCGATCCCGGTGGTCAGGACCTCCCCGGGCGGAACGTCCGGCCCGCCCAGGACGAGGTGGACGTCGACCCCGGTGTCCCCGACGACCTCCAGCAGGGTGACCGGACCGGCGGGGCCGTGGGCCACCGCGGCCCGGTCCGGCAGGGAGGTGGAGCGGTGCAGCATGGTCAGGGACCGGCCGGCCCAGGGGCCTTCGTGCATCTCCTGGCGCCACTCCGTGAACGGCCGGATCCACTTCAGCCGCAGCGCGAGGGCGGAGGCCAGGACGAGCCGGACCGCGTCCGGGCCCTCCGGCAGCGTGACCGGCATCCGCTCGATGAGGCCGTCCGTCCGCTCGGCGGCCCACGCGTCGAGGGTCTTGCGGTCGGCGTCCGGGTCGCCGGTCAGCGTGCCCCGCGTGCCGTCCGGGAGGGCGGCCAGCCAGGGCCCCTCCAGCGGGAGGCCGGCCCGGCTCCACAGGCCCGTCGCCGCCCGCAGGCCCCGTACGCCGGCCAGCGCGGCCATCAGTTCCCGCGTGGCGCCGGCCGCGTCCCCGGCGGGTATGCCGAGGGCCTCCGCCAGTTCCGCGCGGGCCGGCCCCGCCGCTCCGTCCGCCACCAGGGCCAGCAGCGGCCACACCCCGGCGGCGGTGAAGACCGTACCGCCGTCCCCGCCGGGGGCCACGGCGGCCCAGCGAGCCGTGAGCCGGTTGACCGCCCGTACCGTCGAGTTCCTCATGCCGGGGAGGGTACGTGGTGGGGCGCCGCCGGGCCGGATGGTTTTTCCGCGGCCCGGCGGCGCCGGTTCGGGGGCGGCGCCGGTTCAGCGGCCGCGCAGGCCCTGGTCGACGGCGGTGGTCAGCTCGCCGTCGGCGGTGTCGGCGTCCAGGGACCAGAACATGGCCCCGCCCAGCCCCTGTTCGCGGACGTAGCGGGCCTTCGTGCGCAGCACCTGCGGGTCGTCGTACGTCCACAGGGTGGTGCCGTCGAACAGCCAGGCGTGGCCGCCGCGCCGGTCGCGGTGGACCTGGAAGGCACCGGACGCGGCGAGCTTCTTCAGCTCCTTGTAGTCCTCGTACCCGGCCGCCCAGGTGGCCGGCGCGGGCCCCGTGGCCGGCCGGCCCATGCCGTCGCCGCCGCCGGTGACCCCGGTCCAGCCCTGTCCGTAGAACGGCATGCCGACGACCAGCTTGCGCGCGGGCGCGCCGCGCCGCAGCCAGGAGTCCACCGTGCCGTCGACGCTGAAGTCGCCCCGGGCGTACAGCGCGGACTGCTGCGCGGTGGTCCTTTCCCCGGACACGTGGAAGTCGTAGCCCTGGAGCGTGACGAAGTCGAGGTCGCGCATGATCCGGCGGACGTCGAAGCCCGCGTCGATCTTGGCGGGTGCGGCCGGGACGAAGGCCGTCAGCTCGTACGCGCGCCCGCGCTCGCGCCCGTACGCGTCGAGCTGGGTGCGGAACTCGCGCACCAGCTCGGCGAAGTTGCGCTTGTCCTCCGGCCGGAACTTCGTGTCGGTGTCGCCCTCCGAGCCGGGCCACTCCCAGTCCAGGTCGATGCCGTCGAAGACCCCGGCGGCGGCCCCGGCCCCGCCGCGGGCGCCGTCCTGCGGGAGGTTCCCCTTGAGGTAGAGGTCGATGCAGGAGCGGACGAGGGCCTTGCGGGAGGCGGGGGTGAGGGCCGCGTCCGAGAAGTGGGTGGACCAGCTCCAGCCGCCGAGGGAGATCAGCACCTTGAGGCCCGGGTGCCTGGCCTTGAGCTCCTTCAGCTGGTTGAAGTTGCCGGCCAGGGGCTGGTCCGCCGTGTCGGCGACTCCGTCCACGGAGTTCGCGGCGTCCAGGGGGCGGCCGTAGTCGGCCCAGGCGTCGGCCTCTCCGGGCACGTTGCCGGTGAAGCACTTGCCGTCGGCGCCGATGTTGCCGAAGGCGTAGTTGATGTGGGTGAGCTTGCCGGCCGTGCCGTTCGCCTCCAGGTCCTGGACCTGGAAGTCGCGCCCGTAGACGCCCCACTGGGTGAAGTAGCCGACCTTGCGGTACGAGCGGTCCTGCCCGGCCGCGATGTCCCGGTCCCCGGTACCGGCGGCCGCGGCGGGCGCGAACGCGGTCAGCAGGGAGAGGGAACAGGCGGCGACGGCCAGCCTGCCGAACGTACTGCGGCGGAGGGGGCGCGTGGGACGCATGGGACGCATGGGCTTCCTTTACGGATGCGGGGAGTGGTGCTCCTGAGCCGTGCGGGGACGGACGCGGCCCTGCACCGGCGGCGCCCGTCCCACCCGGGAACGTATTGGTCTGGACCATCTGGGTCAAGGGGGTGTTCGTCACCGGCGGCGGCCCGCCGGCGGACCGTCCGAAAAACCTCCTTCACGACGCTGGGCACCTCCACGCCCCCTCGCTACCCTCCGCGCATGATTCCCACGGTGGTCTGGGGCACCGGCAACGTCGGCCGCGCGGCGATCCGCGCCGTCGAGGCCCACCCGGCGCTCGAACTCACGGCAGTCATCGTCCACGACCCCGCGAAGACCGGCCGCGACGCCGGTGAACTCGCGGGCCTCGACCGCCGGCTGGGGGTGACGGCGACCGACGACATCGCGGCCGTGCTCGCCGCCCGCCCGGCCGCCGTCGTCTACGCGGCGTCCGGCGACGTCCGCCCCGACGACGCCCTCGCCGACATCACCCGGGCCATCGCGGCCGGGGCGGCCGTCGTCAGCCCCGCCCTCTACCCGCTCTACGACCACCGCGGCGCCCCGCCCGAGTTCCGCGACCCGGTGCTGGCCGCGATCGCCGAGGGCGGCGGCTCGCTCTTCGCCTCCGGCGTCGACCCCGGCTGGGGCAACGACGTACTCCCGCTGCTGCTCAGCGGCCTGGGCACGACGGTGGACGCCATCCGCTGCCAGGAGATCTTCGACTACTCCACGTACGACCAGCCGGACTCCGTACGCCACCTGGTGGGCATGGGCCACCCGATGGACTACGAGCCGATGATGCTCATGCCCTCGGTCCCGACCATGGTCTGGGGCGGCCAGATCCGGATGATGGCCCGAGCCCTCGGCGCCGAACTCGACGCGATACGCGAGACCTCGGAGCGCCGCGCCCTCGACACCACGGTGACCACCCCCTCCATGGGCGTCTTCGAGGCCGGCACCCAGGGCGCCATCCGCTTCGAGGTCCAGGGCATCGTCGGAGGCGAGCCCCGCATCGTCATCGAACACGTCACCCGCATCCACGCCTCCTGCGCCCCCGACTGGCCCGTCCCGCCCGACGGCGGCGCCGGAGCCCACCGGGTGGTCATCGAGGGCCGCCCGCGCATCGAGGTGACCGTCGAGGCCACCGACGAGGGGGAGAACCGCTCCGCGGGCGGGAACGCCACCGCCGTCGGACGGCTGGTGGGGGCCATCGACTGGCTCGTGGCAGCGGAACCCGGACTCTACGACGCCCTGGACGTCCCGCTGCGGCCCGCAGTCGGCAAACTCGGAAGGAAGCAGCCATGAGGATCGACATCCCCGACGGTCAGCACCCCATCGAGTACGTGTGGGGGGACATGGTCCCCGGCATCGGCATGGCCGCCGCCAACTTCTCGCTGTCCGTGTACGCCCACACCACCCTGGGCCTGCGCGAGTTCGAGGCCGCCCGGCTGCGCATCGCGCAGATCAACGGGTGCGTCTTCTGCCTGGACTGGCGCACCGACCGGGACGGGGAGAGGGTCGAGGAGGAGTTCGCCGACGCCGTGACCGACTGGCGCACCACGAAGGCGTTCGACGACCGCACCCGCCTCGCCGCCGAGTACGCCGAGCGCTACGCCCTCGACCACCACAACCTGGACGAGGAGTTCTGGGCGCGGATGACCGCGCACTACAGCCAGCTGGAGATCGTGGAGCTGAGCATGAGCATCGGCTCCTGGCTGGCCTTCGGCCGGCTCAACCACGTCCTCGGCCTCGACGGCGTCTGCGTGCTGCCGGGCAGCTGAACCGTGAGCCCCGGCCGCCGCCGCACGGCCCGGGGCCGCCCGGAGGATCCGGACGGCCCCGGGGACCGGCCCGCTCAGAGGTCGGTGGCGATGATCTTCTCGATGTTGCGCTCGGCGAGGGCCGTGATGGTCACGAACGGGTTGACGCTGGTGTTGCCGGGGATCAGCGCTCCGTCGATGACGTACAGGCCCGGGTGCCCGTGCAGCCGGCCGTAGTTGTCCGTGGCCCTGTCCAGGACCGCGCCGCCCAGGGGGTGGTAGGTGAGGTGGTCGCCCCAGACCTTGTTGGTGCCGAAGAGGTCGGTGCGGTAGATCGTCCCCTCCTTGGCGTTGATCCTGTCGAAGATGGTCTTCGCCATGTCGATGGACGGCTGCTTCCACGCCGTCTGCCAGTTCAGCTCGACCTTCCCCGCCGCCGCGTTCCAGGAGAACCGCGCCCGGTTCGGGTTCTTGGTGATGGAGAGGTAGAACGACGCGTAGGTCTCGATCCCCGTCGGCAGCGGGGCCACCTCGGCGAAGGCGCCGCCCGCGTCCCAGTTGTCGATGCCGCCGCAGGGGATGGAGGCCTGCACCTTCCCGGTGGGGTCCCACATGTGGTTGGCGCGGCCGCACATGACGTTGCCGTTGTCGCCCCAGCCCCTGCCCACCTCGTCGTTGAGGTTCGGCAGGGCGCCCGTGGCCTTCAGCCGGACCAGCAGCTTGCTGGTCCCGACGCTGCCGGCCGCGAAGAACACCCGGTCGGCGGTGACGGTCTTGGTGGCGACGACGTCCCCGTTGGTGGCGAGCTGCTCCATCACGACCGCGTAGCCGCCACCGTCCGAGGGGGAGACGGTGGTGACCCGGTGCAGGGGCGAGACCGAGACCCGGCCGGTCGCCCGGGCGGCGGCCAGGTAGGTCTGCTGGAGGGACTTCTTGCCCGCGTTGTTGCCGTAGAGGATCTCCCCGTCGACCGCGGACTTGGGGACGGTGCCGGCCACCTCCTGCTTCATGTAGTCCCAGTCGTAGACGTCGGGGACGAAGACGAAGGGGAAGCCGGAGCGCTGGGCGTGCTTGCGGCCGACGCGGGCGTACTGGTAGCAGTCCACCGTCTCGAACCAGGCCGGGTCGATCAGGCCCACCCCGAGCCCGGCGTTGGCCCGCGGGTAGTAGGTGCGGTACATCTCCTCGGCGTCCACCGAGGGCAGGATCGCGGCGAAGTTCTGCCGCTTGGGGGTCACGGCCATGCCGCCGTTGACGAGGGAGCCGCCGCCGACACCGCGGCCCTGGTAGACGGTGATCCCGCCCATCTCCTCGGCGTCGAGGATGCCCGTGTACCGGGGGACGTCCTTGTCGATGGGGAAGCCGAGGAAGTTGCTGAGCGGAGCCTTGGTCCTGGTGCGCAGCCAGTACGAGCGGTAGTCGGGCCTGGTGGTGTTGGCGAAGATCTTGCCGTCGCTGCCGGGGGTGTCCCAGGCCATGCCCATCTCGGCCATGTGCACCGGGACGCCGGCCTGGGCGAGCCGCAGCGCGGCGACGGAGCCGCCGTAGCCGGTGCCGATGACGAGGACCGGGACGCGGGCCCCGGACTCGATCGGCACGTTCGCGGGGGTGGCAGTGGCCGGTTCGGCATGGGCCGGGACGGCGTTGACCGACAGCGCCATCGCTCCGAGAATAGAACTGGTTCCAGTGATGAATCCACGGCGGGAAACACCCCTGGACACCTTGCCGTGCAGGCTTTTGTCACTCATGTGACGTTCCTCACTCTCGACGGAGTGGGAACAAGTTCTACTGGCGAACGTCGGCTAAGTCACTACATGCGTCGCGGTAACTTCCGGCTGATTCCGTTCCCTTGGGCCCCGGGAGTCGCAGGGCTCAGGCTCAGGACAGGCTCCAGTGCCCGACGTCGTCGCCCAGCCCCGCGTCCAGCGCGAACTGCACCGCGGCGAGCCGGGCGCCCTCGGGGAGCCGGAAGGTCACGAACCCGGAGGCCGCGTCCCCGGGGGCCAGGGTGACGGTGTCCGGCAGGCTCGGCCCGGCGCCGGTCGCCGTGCCCGTCCCCGTGAACCGCCGCCCCTCGGAGTCGAGCAGGTGCGCCGCCGGCGCGGGGGAGTCCTCGTACGGCACCGTCCCGGTGTTCTCCAGCCGCAGCTCCACCGCCACCAGCCGGCCGGCGTCCGCACCGCCCGCGGGGTCGACGACCCGGGTCAGGGTCACGTCGAGCCGCTCCCCGGGCCGGTCACCGTCGAGGGACACGGTCTCCCCGGACCCGTCGGGCCCCACGCCGACGAGCAGCAGCACGAGGAGGGGCCCCAGCAGCAGCCGGCCCGCACGGTGGCGCACGACGCCTCCTCCACTCCGGACAACGCGCCCCCCCTCACCGCCCACGATCCTCCGCGCCCCCGCCTCCCGCCACCGGCGGCGCGGAAACCGGTTTGGATCTCCCGGCCCCTTCATGGCAGGGTGTGTCCCACCGAAGGGGTATAGCTCAGCTGGTCAGAGCGCTGGTCTCCAAAACCAGATGTCGTAGGTTCGAATCCTGCTACCCCTGCCACGGCGGACACCCGCTCCACCGTCAAGGGCCCGGCCGGACCACGTCCGCCCGGGCCTTCCGCGTTCGCCCACTCGGCGACCGTATGGAGCGGCACGAGGCCGCGCACCGGGGCCGTGCTGCCGCGGCGCACCTCGTGTGGCGGCAGCGGGGCGCGGTGCGGAACTCCATCTCCATGGCGGCCCAGGCGCACTTCCCCCACCAGCGGCTGCACCGCTACCTGCCCGAACCCGCCGGGTGGCGTCCGCCCCGCAGGGTGGCCGGGGTCTGTCCGTACCAGCGCCTCACGGCGCGCCGCAGGGCGCGGGCGTCGGCGTACCCGGTGCGGGCGGCGATCGCGTCGATGCCGAGGCCGGTGTCGCGGAGGAGCCCGGTGACGCGGGTCCGGCGCAGGGCCTCGACCTCGCCGCTCCACGTCGTGCCGTGCTCCTCCAGCCGGCGCTGGAGGGTCCGGGCGCTGACGTTCATGCGCAGGGCCACCGCGGGCAGCGTCGGCGGGGCGGTGCCCGCGGCCGACTCCAGGGCGGTGCGGAAGAGGTCCAGCCAGTCGTGGAGCGGCACCGACGAGGCGAGCGACTGTTCGGCGTGCCTGCGCAGCACCGCCGACAGGCCCGGCTGGGCGTGCGGGGCGGGCGCCTTGAGGACGCCGGCCCGGAAGGTGATCGAGGCGAGCGGTGCCTCGAAGTCGATGGCGCGCGTGCCGTACAGCTCGACGAGGGGGCCGTGGTCGGCGGGAGCCGCACTGGCCAGGGTCACGCGGACGGGGACCAGGGGACGCCGGGCGGTGTGGCTCAGCCGCCGCTGGATCAGGCCGAGCGCGCAGGCGCGGACCGCGGAGGCGGCCTCGTACGTCAGATCGGCCCCGTTGAGGTGGCTGATGGAGACATTCCCGCCGTCCTCCGTGATCCGCAGGCTGTCCGTGCCGGCGTCGAGCAGGGCGCCCAGGTGGGCGGCGGCGTCCCGGATCCCCTCCAGCGGAGTGGGCGCGCAGGTGATCAGGTAGTCCCAGACGCCCAGGGAGCCGATCTCCGACCCCTCGGTCATCAGCAACGCCACTTCGGGCCAGGGGGCGTGCACGGTCATCAGCTCCGCGATGCGGATGCTGGTGAGCGTGGGCGGCCGGCACAGGTCGTCGTGGAGGTGCTCCGGTGCCGTGCCGAGCAGGTGCGCGTACCCGCTCCCGGATATGCCGAGCCTGCGCGCGGCGTCGACGTTGAGACGGGTGAGGGCCGAGGACGTCGTCCCCTGATGTGCGTGTGAGACCACGGGCGCCGAGCATAGACGAGAACCGACCGCAAGATCACTACCGTGGTCCGGCACGGGACGACCCCAACACGGCGCGGAAAGTCCCCCGGTGGCGCGCCCGGTCCCCCGCCTGGCGCGCACGGCCCTGATCAGGCGGTCGGAGCGCGGATAGCGTAATGACCGTTCTGGCGCGCCGCCGACGGCGGGTGACGCCTGGGGGAACTCCGGTCGACGGGGCGGTTCGCGCGCTCCGGTCCGGAAAACAAGGAAAAGTGGGAGAGCACGATGCGGAAATTCGGTACGCCGGCCCCGGTCTCGGCCGTCCTGGACGTCCCCGCGGCCCGGATCGGTTTCGTCGCCACCGACCGGACCGACACCACCGTCGAGGTCCTGCCCGCCGACGCCTCCAGCAGCCGCGACGTGCAGGCCGTGGAGGAGACCGAAGTCGCCTACGCGGACGGCGTCCTGCGCATCCAGGCCCCCGCCTCGAAGAGGCGGCTCCTCGGCTCCTCGGGACGGCTCGACGTGACCGTCCGCCTGCCCGCCGGCTCGCACGTCGAGGTGAAGGCGGCCGACGCGGAGCTGCGGAGCACCGGCCGCCTCGGCGACGTCGCCTTCGAGAGCGCCCGGGCCACGGTGGAGCTCGACGAGACCGGCAGTGCCCGTCTGACCCTCGGGTCCGGCGACGTCTCGGTCGTCAGGCTCGGCGGCCCGGCGGAGATCCGCACCCAGAAGGGCGACCTCCGCGTCGCCGAGGCCGTCGGCGGCACGGTCGTACTGAGCACCGAGCACGGAGACATCGAGATCGCGGCCGCCCACGGCGTCTCCGCCTCCCTGGACGCGGGCACCGGGTACGGGCGCATCGACAACTCGCTGAACAACTCCGCCGGCGCGGACGCCGCGCTGACGATCCGCGCCACCACGGCCCACGGCGACATCACCGCCCGCGGCCTCTGACGCGGGCCGGGCCGCTCCGGCCGGAGTCGGCCGGGCCCGGACGGACGCAGGCGCACGCCCCCGTCACGGGGGTCGGGGGCGCGCACCTGCGCCGGGAACGGGCCAACCGCCCGCCGGTACGGGCTAGCTGTATTGCCCAGTGAGGTTGGGGACGCGGCTGGCGGGTGGTTTGCCTGCGAGCGCGGTGTGTCCGCGGTGGTGATTGTAGGTGTGCAGCCACTTC
>NZ_JBWKEE010000053.1:0-10501 GCF_056435605.1 Streptomyces sp. NPDC043896 | reverse complement strand
ACCGGCGGCCTCGGCGCACTCTTCGCCCGCCACCTCGTCACCGAACACGGCGTCCGCGACCTCCTCCTCACCAGCCGACGCGGCCAACAAGCCCCCGGCACCACCGAACTCACCGAAGAACTCGCGCAGTTGGGCGCCCGCGTACGGATCGCGGCCTGCGACACCGCCGACCGCACCGCACTCGCCGAACTCCTCGACTCCATCCCCACCGACCGGCCCCTCACCGCCGTCGTCCACGTCGCCGGCGTCATCGACGACGGGGTGGTGTCCGCCCTGACCGCCGAACGCGTGGCGGACGTACTGCGCCCGAAGGCCGACGCGGCCCTCCACCTGCACGAGCTGACCCGCGACACGAACCTGAGCGCCTTCGTCGTCTTCTCCTCGGCCGCAGGTGTGTTCGGCGGTGCCGGACAGGCCGGATACGCCGCCGCGAACTCCTTCCTCGACGCCTTCATGGCCGAACGCCGCGCGGCGGGCCTTCCCGGCCTGTCGCTGGCCTGGGGTCTGTGGGCCGGCGTCGGCGGCATGGGCGACACCCTCACCGCCGAGGACGTCGAACGCATCGGCCGCTCCGGGGTGAGCCCGTTGACGGCCGGTCAGGGTCTCGCGCTCTTCGACGCCGCCCTCACCTCCGACGAGGCCCTCCTCGTCCCCGTCCCCGTCGACACGCGTGCCCTGCGCCGCCAGAGCCGGATCCCGGCCCTGCTGCGCGGGCTGGTCCGCGCGCCGCGCCGCCGCACCGCCGCCGGGGCCTCCGGGGCCGGCGCGCAGGGCGGGTCCGGCTGGGCGGAACGGCTGGCGGGGCTCCCGGCCGCCGAGCAGCGTTCGGTGCTGCTGGACCTGGTCAGCGCGCAGGCGGCGACCGTACTGGGGCACAGCGACGCCGGATCGCTGGAGGCCGAGCGGGCCTTCCGCGAGCTGGGCTTCGACTCGCTCACGGCCGTCGAGTTCCGGAACGCGCTGATGGCGCAGACCGGGATCCGGCTGTCGGCGACCGTGGTCTTCGACCACCCGACGCCGGCCGCCCTCGCCGACTTCCTCCGTGCCGAGCTGGTCGGCGCGGACTCGGGCGTACCGGTCGTGTCCGAGGCCGAGATCGCCGACGACGAGCCGATCGCGATCATCGGCATGAGCTGCCGCTACCCCGGCGGCGTGGAATCCCCCGAGGACCTGTGGCGGCTCGTCGCCGACGGCCGCGACGGCATCACCGGCTTCCCCGAGAACCGGGGCTGGGACCTCGACCACCTCTTCGACCCGGACCCCGACAACCCCGGTACCTCGTACGCGGACCAGGGCGGGTTCCTGCACGGAGCAGCGGAGTTCGACGCCGGCTTCTTCGGCGTGTCACCGCGCGAGGCCCTCGCCATGGACCCCCAGCAGCGGCTGCTGCTGGAGACGGCCTGGGAGGCGTTCGAAGACGCGGGCATCGACCCGGAGCAGACCCGGGGCACGCGGACCGGTGTCTTCACGGGCCTGATGTACCACGACTACCTCGCCCGGCTCGGCGCGATCCCGGACGGTCTGGAGGGCTTCCGGGGGACGGCGGGCGCGGGCAGCGTCGCCTCGGGGCGCGTCTCCTACCTGTTCGGGCTGGAGGGCCCGGCGCTGACGGTCGACACGGCCTGCTCCTCGTCGCTGGTGGCACTGCACCTCGCCGCCCAGGCGCTGCAACGGGGCGAGTGCACGATGGCCCTGGCCGGCGGTGTGGCCGTGATGTCGACGCCCGAGACCTTCGTCGACTTCAGCCGGCAGCGCGGTCTCGCCCCCGACGGCCGTTGCAAGTCCTTCGCGGACGGCGCGGACGGCACCGGCTGGGGCGAGGGCGTCGGCATGCTGCTCGTCGAACGGCTCTCGGACGCCGTGCGCAACGGACACCGGGTGCTCGCGGTGGTACGCGGCTCCGCCGTCAACCAGGACGGCGCCAGCAACGGACTCACCGCCCCCAACGGCCCCTCCCAGCAGCGCGTCATCCGCCAGGCCCTCGACAGCGCCGGCCTCACCCCCGCCGACGTCGACGCCGTCGAAGCCCACGGCACCGGCACCAAACTCGGTGACCCCATCGAGGCACAGGCCCTGCTCGCCACCTACGGCCAGGACCGCGACGCGGACCAGCCACTGTGGCTCGGGTCCGTCAAGTCCAACATCGGACACACCCAGGCCGCCGCCGGAGCGGCCGGCGTCATCAAGATGGTCCAGGCGATCCGCCACGGCGTCCTGCCCGCGACCCTGCACGTCGACGCCCCGTCCACGCACATCGACTGGACCGAGGGCGCCGTCGAACTCCTCACCGAGGCGCGACCGTGGCCCGCGACGGGCCGCCCCCGCCGCGCGGGCGTCTCGTCCTTCGGCATCAGCGGCACCAACGCCCACGTGATCCTGGAGGCGGCGCCGGAGACGGCGCCCGCCGTCCGGACCGGCGAGCCGGTGTCGGGTCCGGTGCCGGTCGTGGTGTCGGGCCGTTCGGCCGAGGCGCTGCGGGCGCAAGCGGAACGCCTGTTGGCGTTCGTGGAGGAGCGGCCCGGGCTGGACGTCGCGGACCTCGCTCAGGCGCTGACCGCCCGCACCGAGATGGAGCACCGCGCGGTGGTCGTCGGCCAGGACCTCGCCGGCGTCACCCGGGGCCTGAAGGCCATCGCCGCGGGCGAGCCGAGCCCCTCCGTCGTCGCGGGCCAGGCAACCGGCCGGGGCCGCCTGGCGGTGCTGTTCACGGGCCAGGGCAGCCAGCGGCCGGGCATGGGCCGCGAGCTCTACGAAGCCTTCCCGGTGTTCGCCGACGCGTTCGACGCGGTGTGCGCGGAACTGGGCGGCGACATCAAGGACACCGTGTTCGGCGACGACTCCGGCGCCCTGGACCGGACGGGCACCACCCAGCCCGCACTGTTCGCCGTCGAGGTCGCCCTCTACCGGCTCGTCGAGTCGTGGGGCGTGGTGCCGAAGTTCGTCGGCGGGCACTCCGTCGGCGAGATCGCCGCCGCGCACGTCGCCGGGGTGCTGTCCCTCAAGGACGCCGCCACGCTGGTCACCGCACGCGGACGCCTCATGGAAGCCCTCCCCGAGGGCGGGGTCATGGTCTCCGTCCAGGCGAGCGAGGATCAGGTCACTCCGCTGCTCGTGCCCGGCGCGGCCATCGCCGCGATCAACGGCCCCCAGGCCGTCGTCATCTCCGGCGCGCGGGAGGCCGTCGAGGATGTCGTCGCCCAGCTGAACGCGGCCGGGGTGAAGTCGAAGGCCCTGCGCGTCAGCCACGCCTTCCACTCCCCCCTCATGGACCCCATCCTGGAGGAGTTCCGCACCGCCATCGCCGGGCTGGACTTCCGCCCGCCGGAGATCGCCTTCGTCTCCGCGCTCACCGGCGGCCTCGTCACCGACGAGATCGCACAGCCCGACTACTGGGTCACCCACATCCGCGAAACCGTCCGCTTCCACGACACCATCCGCGCCCTCGAAACCGAAGGCGCCACCACCCTCCTGGAACTCGGCCCCGACGCGGTCCTCACCGCCATGGCCCGCCCCTGCCTCACCCACGAGAGCACCGCTCTCATACCCACCCTCCGCCGCAACCGTGACGAGGCCGACAGCGTGGTCACCGCGCTGGCGCAGCTGCTCACCGCCAACGGCCTCGCCGACCGCACCGCCTTCTTCGCCGGAGCCGGTTCGGCAGCGGCCCCCCTCGGTCTCCCCACCTACGCCTTCCAGCACCAGACGTTCTGGATCCTCGACCCCGGCGCCACCGCCGACGCCGGGCACGCCGGGATCGACTCGGCGGACCACCCGCTGCTCGGTGCCGCGGTCGCCCTGCCCGAGTCCGAGGAGTTCCTGCTCACCGCCCGGCTGTCGCTGCGTACGCACCGCTGGCTGGACGACCACCGGGTCATGGGGCAGGCCGTCGTGCCGGGCGCGGCGCTGGTCGAGCTGGCCGTACGGGCCGGTGACGAGGCCGGCTGCAACTCCCTCGACGAACTCACTCTGGAAGCCCCGCTGGTCCTGCCCGAGGACGGCGGCGTCCAGGTCCGGGTGGTGGTCGGCGAGCCCGACGCGCAGGAGCGGCGTCCGGTGCGGGTCTTCTCCCGGGCGGAGGAGGCCCCGGCCGGGGAGCCGTGGACCCGGCACGCGGACGGGACGCTGTCCTTCGCCGACCGCTCTCCCGAAACGGAGCCTGCGGTGTGGCCGCCGGCCGAGGCCGAGGCCCTGGACGTGGCGGGGCTCTACGCGCTGATGTCCGGGGTCGGGCTGGAGTACGGGCCGGTGTTCCAGGGGCTGAAGGCCGCCTGGCGCCTCGGCGAGGACGTATACGCCGAGGTGACGCTCCCCGAGGGGGCAGCCGCCGAGGCGGGCCGGTTCGGGCTGCACCCGGCCCTGCTGGACGCCGCCCTGCACGGTATTGGGCTCGGCTCCTTCCTCTCCGGCGAGCCGGGACGGGCTCGGCTGCCGTTCGCCTGGTCGGGGGTGTCGCTGTACGCGGCCGGGGCCTCCGCCCTGCGGGTACGGATCTCGCCCGCAGGGACGGACTCCGTCTCGCTGACGCTCACCGACCAGGCCGGAGCACCCGTCGCCACCGTCGAGTCGCTCGCGCTGCGCGCCGTATCGGCGGGGCAGTTCGGGGACGCGGCGCTGCGGGACGCGCTGTTCCGCCTGGAGTGGACGGAGTTCGCCGTCGAGGCCGGGGCGGGCGGGACCTGGGCCCTGCTGGGTGCCGACGGCTACCCGGACCTGGACGCGGTGGCGGACGTGCCGGAGTACGTGGTCACGCGGACGCCGGGCGGGGAGGTGCACGCGGCCGTGGCCGAGGCGCTGAGACTCGTACAGGCCTGGCTGGCCGAGGAGCGGTTCGCCGCGTCCCGCCTGGTGTTCGCGGCCGAGGAGCAGAGCGCGGCCACGGCGGCGGTGTGGGGTCTGGTGCGTTCCGCGCTGGCGGAGAACCCGGGCCGGTTCGCCCTGGTGGAGGCCTCCGATCTCGAAACGGTGCGGGAGCTGGTCTGCGGCGCCCTGGCGGCGGGCGAGGACCAGATCGCCGTACGGGACGGGGCCGTACTCGTCCCCCGTCTGGCACGGGCCGCTACCGTGACCGAGCCGACCGAAGAGGCCGCCTTCGGCGACGGGACCGTCCTGGTCACCGGTGGCACCGGCGGCCTCGGCGCGCTCTTCGCCCGCCACCTCGTCACCGAACACGGCGTCCGCGACCTCCTCCTCACCAGCCGACGCGGCACACAAGCCCCCGGCACCACCGAACTCACCGAAGAACTCGCGCAATTGGGCGCCCGCGTACGGATCGCGGCCTGCGATGCAGCCGACCGCACCGCACTCGCCGAACTCCTCGGCACCATCCCCACCGCCCGGCCGCTCACCGGCGTCGTCCACGTCGCCGGGGTCCTGGACGACGCAACGATCGGCTCCCTGACCGGCGAACGCGTCTCGCGCATCCTCGCCCCGAAGGCCGACGCGGTCGTCAACCTGCACGAGCTGACCCGCGACACGAACCTGTCCGCCTTCGTCGTCTTCTCCTCCGTCGCCGGAGTCTTCGGCGGTGCCGGACAGGCCGGATACGCCGCCGCGAACTCCTTCCTCGACGCCTTCATCGCCGAACGCCGCGCGGCGGGCCTTCCCGGCCTGTCGCTGGCCTGGGGCCTATGGGCCGGAGTCGGCGGCATGGGCGACACCCTCACCCCCGAAGACGTCGAACGCATCGGCCGCTCCGGCGTCCAGGTCCTCACCCCCGGTCAGGGCCTCGCCCTCTTCGACGCCGCCCTCACCACCGACGAGGCCCTCCTCATCCCCGTCCCCCTCGACCTGCCCACCCTGCGCACCCGGAGCCAGGTGCCGGGCCTGCTGCGCGCCCTGGTGGCCGGACCGGCGCGCCGGACGGCGGCCCGGGCGGCGACGGCCGGGCCGGACGGCGGCGGGGCCGCGGTCGCCGGACCGTCGTTGCGGGACCGGCTGCTGGCGCTGCCGGCGGAGGAGCGGGACGCGGCCCTGCTGGACGTCGTACGCGGCCAGGTGGCGCTGGTCCTCGGGTACGCGCAGGCCTCGGCGGTGGACGCCGACCGGCAGTTCCGCGAGCTGGGCTTCGACTCGCTGACCGCCGTGGAGCTGCGCAACGGGCTCGGTCCGGCCACGGGGCTCGTGCTGCCGGCGACGCTGGTGTTCGACTACCCGACGCCCGCCGCGCTGACCGCGTACCTGCGGGCGGAGCTGCTCGACTCGTACGCCGAGAACGCCCTGTCGGAGCGGCTCGACTCGCTGGAGCCCGTACTGGCCTCCATCGCCGGGGACGAGGCGCTGCGCGCGAAGGCGGAGGCGCGGCTGCGCGCACTGCTCGACGGGCTCGCGGCGGCGTCCCGGCCTGAGGGATCCGCTACCGGTACTCATGCCGGTTCCGATGAGCGTGAGATCGAATCGGCGACCGCTGACGAACTGCTCGACCTGATCGACAAGGAATTCGGATCCATGTAGGCGCCCCACCCGACACCCCGTACCGCGTTCCTCCCCGCATTGATCCGGCTCACAGAGATTCCTTGAAAGGCGACACACCGATGGCGGACGAAACGAAGCTCGTTGACTACCTGAAGCGGGTCACGGCCGATCTGCGTCAGACGACTCGACGGCTTCGCGAGGTCGAGGCGGAGGCGACGGAGCCGATCGCGATCGTCGGGATGAGCTGCCGCTACCCCGGCGGCGTGCAGACGCCTGAGGACCTGTGGCAGCTGGTGTCGGGCGGCCGGGACGGCATCACGCCGTTCCCGTCCGACCGGGGCTGGGACGTGGAGGGGCTGTACGACGAGGATCCCGGGCACCGGGGTACGTCGTACACGCGCGAGGGCGGGTTCCTCGATGCCGCGGGCGAGTTCGACGCGGGCTTCTTCGGGGTGTCGCCGCGCGAGGCGCAGGCGATGGACCCGCAGCAGCGGCTGCTGCTGGAGACCTCGTGGGAGGCCTTCGAGCGGGCCGGGATCGATCCGCTGTCGGTGAAGGGCGAGCGGGTCGGCGTGTTCGCCGGGCTGATGTACCACGACTACGGGACGAGCGTCGCCGACGTCCCGGAGGAGCTGGAGGGGTACCTCGGCAACGGCAGCGCGGGCAGCATCGCCTCCGGCCGCGTCTCGTACACCCTGGGCCTGGAGGGCCCGGCGGTGACGGTCGACACGGCCTGCTCGTCCTCGCTGGTGGCACTGCACCTGGCGGTGCAGTCGCTGCGGCGCGGGGAGTGCACGATGGCCCTCGCGGGCGGTGTCACCGTCATGGCGACGCCCGCGACCTTCGTGGAGTTCAGCCGGCAGCGGGGGCTGTCGGCGGACGGCCGTTGCAAGTCCTTCGCGGACGGCGCGGACGGCACCGGCTGGGGCGAGGGCGTCGGCATGCTGCTCGTCGAGCGGCTGTCGGACGCCGTGCGCAACGGACACCGGGTGCTCGCGGTGGTACGCGGCTCCGCCGTCAACCAGGACGGCGCCAGCAACGGACTCACCGCCCCCAACGGCCCCTCCCAGCAGCGCGTCATCCGCCAGGCCCTCGACAGCGCCGGCCTCACCCCCGCCGACGTCGACGCCGTCGAAGCCCACGGCACCGGCACCAAACTCGGCGACCCCATCGAGGCACAGGCCCTGCTCGCCACCTACGGCCAGGACCGCGACGCGGACCAGCCGCTGTGGCTGGGCTCCGTCAAGTCCAACATCGGGCACACCCAGGCCGCCGCCGGCGTCGCGGGCATCATCAAGATGGTGCAGGCCATGCACCACGGCAGCCTCCCGCAGACCCTGCACGTCGACGCCCCGTCCACGCACATCGACTGGTCGGCCGGGGCCGTCGAGCTGCTCACCGAGGGCCGGCCGTGGCCCGAGACCGGGCGGGCCCGCCGCGCCGCCGTCTCCTCGTTCGGCATCAGCGGCACCAACGCCCACGTGATCCTGGAGCAGGCCCCGGAGCCCGACCCGGCCCCGGCCCCGGCCCCGGAGGAGGACCGCGCCGAGGGCACGGGAGACGCCGTACCGCTGCCGCGGGCCGCCGCCGTCACGCCGCCGGCGACCCTCCCGTTCCTCGTCTCCGGCCGGACCCCCGAGGCGCTGCGCGCCCAGGCCGGGCGGCTCGCCGCCTTCCTGCGCGAGTCCCCCGAGGCGGCCGGGGTTGCGCCCGTCGACCTCGCGTACTCCCTGGCCGCCACCCGGTCCGTCTGGGACCAGCGGGCCGCGCTCGTCGCGGGCGACCGCGAGGAGCTGCTGCGCGGCCTCGACGCCCTCGCCTCGGGCGGCCCGGCCTCCGGGCTGGTCCAGGGCACGGCCGAGAAGGGCCGCACGGCCTTCCTGTTCACCTTCCAGGGCAGCCAGCGCCCCGGCATGGGCCGTGAACTGTACGAGGCGTTCCCGGTGTTCGCCGCCGCCTTCGACGCGGTCTGCGCCGAGCTCGACAAGCACCTGGACCGGCCGATCCGGGACATCGTGTTCGCCGCCGAGGGCACGCCCGAGGCCGCGCTCATCGACCTGACCCTCTACTCCTCCCCGGCGATCTTCGCCCTGGAGGTCGCCCTCTACCGCCTCCTGGAGCACTGGGGCATCCGCCCCGACCTCGTGTCGGGCGGCTCCATCGGCGACTCCGCCGCCATCCACATCACCGGGGTGCTGTCCCTCGCCGACGCCGCGACCCTCGTGACCAGCCGCAGCCGGCTGATGCACGAGCTGCCCCCGGGCGGCGGCCTGGTCGCCGTCGAGGCCCCCGAGCACGTCGTGCGCGAGGCCCTCGACGCCCTCGACGGCCGGGTGAACATCGCCCTCGTCAACGGCCCGGAGGCGTTCGTCGTCTCCGGTGACGACGAGCTGATCGACGGTCTCGGCGACCGCTGGAAGGCCGCCGGCCACCGCATCAAGCGGCTCACCGTCGGGCACGCCTTCCACTCCCCGCACATGGACCCGATGCTCGACGCGTTCCGCGAGGTCGCCCGGTCCCTCACCTTCGAGGCCCCGCGCATCCCGATGGTCGACGCGCTGACGGGTGCGCTGATGGGCGCCGAGCAGATGTGCGACCCCGAGTACTGGGTGCGGCACGTCCGCGAGGCGGTCCGGTTCGTCGACGCCGTCCGCACGCTGGAGTCCGAAGGGGTGACCACGTACCTGGAGGTCGGGCCCCTCGCCATGCAGAGCCTGATGGCCCGCGAGTGCCTGACCCCCGGCTCCGACGCGGCGCTGGTCCCCTCGCTGCGCCGCGACCGGTCCGAGGTGTGGTCGCTGGTGCACGCCGTCGCGCAGCTGCACGTGCGCGGCGTGCGCGTGGACTGGGACGCCTTCTACGCCGACCTGCGGCCGGCCACCGTGACCGGCCTGCCCACGTACGCGTTCCAGCGCGAGCGGTACTGGCTGAAGTCCGCCGGGACGACCTCCCGGAGCGGCGGTCCGGCGGCCGCCGCCGAGCTGGGCCTCAGCCTGGCCGGGCACCCGCTGCTGGGCACCGCGATCTCCCTGGCCGGCCAGGGCGGCGCGGACGGCCCCGGCGGCTCGGCGGGCCCGGGCGGCTTCCTGTTCACCGCCCGGCTGTCGCTGCGCTCGCACGGCTGGCTGTCGGATCACCGGGTCCTGGACCGGGCGGTCGTGCCGGGCGCGGCCCTGGTCGAGCTGGCCGTACGGGCCGGTGACGAGGCCGGCTGCGACACCCTCGACGAACTCACCCTGGAAGCCCCGTTGGTCCTGCCCGAGGACGGCGGCGTCCAGCTGCGGCTGACGGTCACGGAGCCCGACGGGCGGGGCCGGCGCGCGCTGGCCCTGTTCTCCCGCCCCGAGGACGCCGACCCGGACGCGCCGTGGACCCGGCACGCCGAGGGCACCCTCTCCGTCGGCGGCCGCGCCGCCGAGGCGGGGTCGGCCGTCTGGCCGCCGGCCGGGGCCGAGGCCCTGGACGTGGCCGGGCTGTACGGGACGCTGGGGGCGGCCGGGCTGGAGTACGGGCCGGTGTTCCAGGGGCTGAAGGCCGCCTGGCGCCTCGGCGACGACGTATACGCCGAGGTGACGCTCCCCGAGGCGGCGGCCGCCGACGCGGGCCGGTTCGGGCTGCACCCGGCCCTGCTGGACGCCGCCCTGCACGGCATCGGGCTCGGCTCCTTCGTCAACGCCGACGGCGGGGGCGGGGCACGGCTGCCGTTCGCCTGGACGGGGCTGTCGCTGTACGCGGCCGGGGCCTCCGCCCTGCGGGTACGGATCGCCCCGGCCGGAACCGATGCGGTCTCGCTGACGCTCACCGACCAGGCCGGAGCACCCGTCGCCACGGTGGAATCGCTCGCACTGCGGGCCGTGTCGGCGGGGCAGTTGGAGGACGGCTCCCTGCGGGACGCGCTGTTCCGGCTGGAGTGGACCGAGGTCACACCTGAGGCCGGGGCTGTCGGCTCATGGGCCCGGCTGGGCGAGGAAGGCCAGGACGCGCCCGAGTACGTGGTGACCCCGACCCCGGGCGGGGAGCTCCACGCGGCCGTCACCGAGGCACTGGGACTCGTACAGGCTTGGCTGGCTGAGGAGCGGCCCGCGCGCCT
>NZ_JBWKEE010000052.1:0-12353 GCF_056435605.1 Streptomyces sp. NPDC043896 | reverse complement strand
CGACCCGACCGGAACTCTCCGACTGCCCGCAGTCGGAGGCCGGTCCCCCGCCCCTCTGGATGTGGCCGGGGGTGCAGGGGGCGGAGCCCCTTGCATGCCACCGAGGAGAGTTGGCACGGGAGAGGGCCTGAGCGCCCCTCAGGGGCCCGTAGGGGGCTCCGGAGGGTCTCCTGCGCGTCTACGCTCCCGGGGCAGGCGAAAGCCCCCGCTGCTTGCTTCAGCGGGGGCTTTCGGCGTACGGCGGGGCTCAGCCGATGATGTCGAGGGTCACGCGGTGGTGGAGCGGGGCGGTGGTGATCGTCACGTACACCGTGCCGCCGGTGGAGTCCTGGGTGATGTTCACGACGCGGAACCCGGGTGACCCCTCCGGGACTCCGAGAGCCTCGGTCGCGGCGGGGCTCATCGGCTCGGCGGTGATGGCGGCCCGGGTGACTGCCACGTCCCACCCCAGCCAGTCCGCCATGCGGATCTCCTTGGGCTTGGGCGTCGGGGGGGCGCCGACCGGCGCGAGCATGGGAGGGATGCCGTCGTAGCTCTCGGGCCGCTTCGCCGCGATGTCGTACGGGATCACGGTGAGCTTGTGCTGCACGGGGACGCCGTCGACCGACCGAAGCCTGGTGCGCTCCACCACGGGCGAGCCCTCAGGGATGCCCCAGCTCTCCATTTCCTTTGTGGCGGTGATCTGCCGGACGAGGGTGGTCTCCTCGCTGGCCTGCCCGCCATCGTCCGCCGGCCGCCAGGCCTCAGCGGCGCCCAGGTCCGGCGGCGCGAACGTGCCGAGGTGGGCGTCCGCCTTCTTCCCGACCGCCACCGTGGTCCCGCTGCCCGGCTTTGTGCTGACCAGCCCGAGGGCCGCAAGCGTGGCGTACGCGGCGGCGACGGTCTGCTGTGAGGCCTCGTAGCGGGCCGCGGCTTCCCGGACGGCGGGGAGCCGCTCGCGGTACCGGATCTCCCCGGCCTCGATCGCCTTGCGGATCTCCCCAACGATCTCGTGTGTCTGCACGGGTCTCCTCCTGCGGATCGGGTGCCTGGTCTACAGGCTAACTCTGTCAAGCAAGCATGCCGATTGTCTTGACACTCGTCAACGCTCCTACGAACCGTCTTGACGCATCGTCATGAGCGGTCTACCTTCTGGGGTGTTGGCGCTGCTGCGGCGGGGCCGACAACGGCAAAGGGCCCGCCCGGTGCACCCCGGACGGGCCCGCCCCCGAGCGAGATGACCACCCGGAGGCGAGACCAGCATGGCAACCACGAACGTCCCCCCGCAGCCTGGGGCGAACGGCGCGCAGGCGAAGCGGAACAGTACGAAGAACAGCTCCACCCAGTTCACGGGCTTCGCCCCGTCGTTCGGGCTGAACGTCAACGTCAACGGCGGCGGGAACCGCGGGGGCGGCCAGCGCGGCCCGGTGGCTGGCGGCCAGCAGGGCGGCGGCGGATCGCACTTCATCCTCGGCGAGCCCGAGTTCAACTCCACCGAGGACATCCGGAACTACTGCAACCACGTCCGGGCCCTCATGCTCCAGGCAGCAATCGAGATGGCGATGGCCGCGAAGATCCTGGAAGCCCGCCTCGCCCAGGCCCAGAGCCTCCCCGGCGACAACCCGATCCAGGGCCGGATGCGGGCCCGGAAGGTCGGCCGGAAGCTCAAGAAGGCCGCCGACGGCGCGACCGCCTCGGCTAAGGGCGCGGTCGCGGCGTACGGCGCGTTCACCCGCGAGTACGCGGACCTGATGCGCCCGCGCCCGCAGCGCCCCGCCTCCACCAACCCGTTCAAGTACTGAGAGGCGGCGCCCGATGGCCAGCAAGGATCTCGTCCAGCAGCACGAGGACCGCCTCAACTCCGGCTCCTCCACCACCCTCGCCGCCTGGCTCGCGCACCGGGCCAAGCCCTTTGCCCCGGCCTGGGTCGTCACCGGCGCGGTCGGCCTCGCCGGTGGCGGCGCCAACCTGATGTGGGCCGACTCTGCCCCGGCCGGGGTCGGCCTCACCCTCGCCTCGGTCGGCCTGACGGCCGCCGCCTGGTGGGCGGGCAAGAACACCGGCCCGCAGCGCCGCCTCCACTCCGCCATCACCGTGGCGGCCGGGTCGGCGTGGCTCACCTCCGCCGCGCTCGCCGGGCCGCTCACCGGCCCGCTCCCGGACATCTACCTGATGGGCGGCGCCACCCTGGCCCTGTCCTGGAACATCCGGCAGGTCATGCGCTCCTCGGCCGCCGAGACCTCCGGCTCCGACGCAGACAAGGGCCTCCTTGAGAAGGTCGGCCTGGCCCGTACCAAGCTCCGCGACGTCAAGGTCGAGCCGAACCGGGTCACGGTCCCGTACGAGCTGCCCGCCGGCGAACTCACCAACGACGACGTCGCCAAGGCCATCCCCCGCATCGCCTCCGCCCTCGACGTCCCGACCACCGCGATCCGCGTCCAGCACGACCCCGACAGCGCGAGGAAGGGCCAGTTCGTCATCGTGCCCGAGGACATGCTCAAGACCCCGACCATGTGGCCCGGCCCCTTCGCCCCCGCCCAGTCCGTCGCCGTCCCGCTGCGCATCGGCGTCTACGACGACGGCAGCGACCTGGTGCTCCCCCTCCTCGACGCGATCCACATCCTCGTCATGGGGATGACCGGCTCCGGCAAGACCGAGGGCGCCCTCGACGTGATGTTCGAGCTGCTGACCCGCTCCGACGTCGCAGTGTGGCTGGCCGACGCGGCCAAGGCCGGGCAGGACTTCCTGCCGCTGGTGCCCGCGATGGACTGGGCCGCGCTCGACACCCCGTCCGCCGGCGCGATGGTCGCCGCCGTCCAGGCCGTCATCCCCGTCCGCACCGCGTGGCTGCGGGACCACTCCTACCGGGCGTGGGAGCCCGCGGCCGCCGAGCCGCAGACCAGCCCTGCCCACTCCTGCCAGAAGGGCCGTGCCTGCGGCTGCCCCGGACTCCAGTACCTCGTCGCCTGGTTCGAGGAGGCCGCCAAGCTGCTCCGCGACCTCGGCGACGACGTCTTCACCGGCATCGCTCAGGAGGCCCGCTCCGCCGGTGTCTCCCTGATCGTCTCCATGCAGCGTGCCTCCGGCTACCAGCTCTCCACCGACACCAGGGCCAGCCTCCCGGCCGCGATGTGCTTCGGCGTCCGGGGCGACGACGCCGGGTTCGCCCTCCCCGAGGAGGTCCTGGACGCGGGCGCCAACCCGGCCGCCTGGGGCAACAAGCGCAAGGGGTACGTGTACCTCGTCTCGGCCGGGGTGGACGAGGACCTGTACGCCAACCCGGCGCGCACGTTCTGGACCGGCCCCTCCGGCGAGTACGAGAAGGCCGCCGCCTGGTTGGTCAACCAGTTCGCCGGGATCCGCTCCGCCCTGGACGACGTCACCGCCGGCGCCGCCGCCCGGGTCGCGGGCGACCTGTTCACCAACCGCCGCGCTCTGGTCGGCTCCGCCCCGGCCGCGCCGGTGGAGCTCACCGAGGAGCAGGAGTCGGCCCGCGAGATCGCCGGGCTCCTGGACGCCGAGGACGTCGACCTCGACCCGACCGCCGAACTGGAGCCTGTCGAGGCGGACGTCGCGCTCCCGATGGACAAGCCCTCGACGGAGGACGCCCGGGAGCTCCTCCAGGAGCTCGTGGAGATGCTCGCCTCGGCCGGGCCCGGCACGGTCGCGGTGAAGTCCCTCCGGCCGTACCTGGAGCAGCTCGGCCGGGACCGGTCCTGGGTCTCCAAGGAGATGAAGCGGCTCGCGGAGCAGGGCCTCCTCGCCCCCACCGGCGAGGAGGGCGTCTACCGCCTCCTGCCGGTCCTCGCCGGGGTCTGACGGCCCCCGCACACCCGCACACCCCCGCACACCCGCACAGCACGAACCCCCACGTCACACGGCGTGCGGAGAGGGCCGCACACAGGCCCGCACACCCCCACCGCACACCGCCCGCACACCGAAATGCAGCGGGCCGCCCCGGTAGCACCCGGGGCGGCCCCGACGCCCACGGAGGTACCCGTGAACGCCAACCCGCAGTATCCCGCCCCCGACCGCCAGATCACGACCGACGACCTCCTCGCCGCGCTCCTGCCCGACTCCCCCGCCGGCGCCCAGCCGACCGCCCCGGCCCCGGCCGCCCCCGCGGCTCAGCCCGTCCTCGACGTCGCCGCGCTCCTGGAGCTCGCCCGCCGCCAGGGCGCCCTCGAAGCGGTGGTGGCCAAGACCCCGGCTGCGGAAGACAGCGTGTCTTCTCCGATCGTGCCCCGGTGGGCGGTCGGCACGGCCGTGGCCGCCGTCGGCATCGGCGCCGGCGGGATGCTCCTCGGGTTCGCCCTCGACCTGCTCGCCACCGGGGCCGCCGCCGTCGCGGCCGGGATCACCGCCGCCGCGCCCATGCTGATCCTCGGCGCGGTCCTGGTCGCCGCCCTTCTCGGCCGCCGCCCGGGCAAGGGAAGCGGCGGGTTCGAGGTCACGCAGACCGTCGTGCAGACCATCACCAACACCGTGAAGTCGGGGGGCCGCCAGTGATCCGCCTCGACACCCAGCAGCAAGTCGACGCCGCCGAACGCACCCTGCGGCTCACGTGGGTCATCGTCGCCGGGGCCGTGCTGTTCTCGGTCCTCACCGTCACCCCGCTCGTGCAGCGGGTCACCCCGGACGGCTGGGACTGGACCGCGCCGATCCTCCCGCTCGTCGTGGACGCCGCCGTGATCATCGTGGTCCGCGTCGGCACCATCGTTGCCCGCCTCGACGGAGACGCCGGCGGCTGGCCGCTCGCCCTGCGCTGGCTCACCGGCCTCATGACCCTGCTCCTCAACATCGGGGACTCCGCCCTCAAGGGCGACCTCGTCGGCGTCGGCGTGCACTCGGTCGCGCCGGTCCTGCTCATCGTCACGGCGGAGGCCTCGCTCGCGTGGCGCCGCGCCATCACCGCTGCCGTCGTCCGCATCGAGGGCGAGCGGGCCACCGAGCGTGAGCGCGCGGCCCGTGAGCGCCGTGAGCGCGAGGACCGTGAGCGGGCCGAACGGCAGGCCGTACGCGACGCCCAGGAGGCCGAGCGTGAGCGCGCCCGGCTCGCCGACGAGCGCCGCCGTGAGCAGGACCGGCTCGACCGTGAGCACGAGCGTGAGCACGCCGCCCAGCTCGCCCGCGAAGAGCGGGACCACGAGGCCCGGGTGGAGCGCGAGCGCGAGGAGCGTGAGCGGGCCGAGCGCGAGGACGTACGGCGGGCCGAAGCCGACGAGAAGCGGCAGCAGCAGGAGCGCGAGGACCGGCTCCGCCGCGATGAGCAGCAGCGCCTCGACCGTGAGCGCGCCATCCGGGAAGCCGCCCAGAAGCAGGAGCGGGACCGGAAGGCGGCCGAGGCCCGGCGTACGGCTCCGGCGCCCGTGAGCGCCGCCGTGAGCACCCCGCGCCCGGCCGTGAGCGCCGCCGTGAGCACCCCCGCTCACGAGACCGCTCACGAGGCCCCGGCCGCCCAGAAGATGGGCGAGGCCGACGCGCTCGCCGCCGTCGCCGAGGCGGTCCGTGAGGGCCGCTCACAGCGGCAGGTCGTGGCGCTCACGGGCTGGTCGACCGGCTGGGTGGCCAAGCGGTTCAAGGAGCTGGAGAACGACGAGCAGGCCCCGGAGCAGATGGAGATGAGCGCAGCATGAGCACCCCCACGAAGGTCACCATCACCGAGTCCGACGGGGAGATCATCGAGATCATCGTCAGCGACGATGAGACCGCCAGGGAGTATGAGGCCCTGCCCTTCCAGGTGGGCCACATCGTCAACGTCACCGTGACCGACGCCGACTGAGGAGCCCACCATGATCATCGGACGACACACCGACTCCCAGGGCCGCTCCACCGGAGAGCGGATCGCCGCCGTGCAGCGCGCCGGCGAACCTCTCACGGACACCGAACACGCGGCGGCCACGCGTCTGCTCGACGCCATGCTCGACGCGGCGGAAGCCCAGGGCGTCACCCTGGATGACCTGGACTGGGTCATCGACCTCGCGGGCGGCTGCCGCGACGTGATCCGGCACAAGAGCCGCCAGGCCTGACCAGCAACACAGAGCCCCCCACCGGCCGGTGGGGGGCTCTCCTCGGCCCTCGAAACCCCAAGGGCCCCAAGGACGCTCTCGCGTCCTCCCAGTGACGAACCGCCACGTTGTGGCAGGCTCGCCCCAACAGGCTCCAGAAATGGCACGAGCCCGGGTGTGTGAGAGCCCCGGGCCCGCCGCCTCCCGATCTCGCGTCCAAGGCCTGGACGAGACAAGGTGACGTTGCTCGATGAGCGTACGGAAGAACAGCGCTACCTCGCCACAGCGGCCCGCTGTGGAGGGTGTCCGGTGCCCCTGCGGGACCGTGGTTGCTCCTGCTGCCACCGGCCGGCCCCGCCGCTTCTGCTCCGATGCGTGCCGGAAGGCCGCCACCCGAGCAGCCAAGAAGGCTGCCGACGGTGCACGTTCAGGTGTCCGGAAACTGTCCGGAAACTCGGCCCCGTCGGACACAAAAGCCCAGGTCAGCGGGGGTGGGGAGGCGGCCGGAGCGCGCACGGCGGGCCCCTCGGTAACTACATACGAGAAGTGCAACCCCCCCACCCCCGAAACCGACCCCTCCGGGAAGGGTCGTCAGGGGGCCCGGAAGCCGTCCGAGAAGCGGGTGCGCAACGAGCTGGAGACGCTGCGGGAGGGGATGATCGCCCACCGGATCGTGACCGACGAACGGGTGCGGTCCTGCGGCCGGAACCTGGCCGAGGGGTCCGGGGCGGCGACCCTGGAGCTGAACATCACGTCGCGCACGGCGACCTTCGCGGGGCTGTGCCGCTGCGGCAACGTCCACACCTGCCCGGTATGCGCCACCCGGATCCACTCGGTCCGCGGGGACGACGCCGAGACCTTCACGAACGCCTGGATGTCCGCCGGGCACGGCATCGCCATGATGACCGTGACCCTGCGGCACTACGAGCGGATGGCTCTCGGCTCGCTCCGCAAGGGCAACAGGCACGGCCTGGTGGCCGTGCAGCACGACGCGTGGATGATGGCCTTCGGCTCCCTGTCCGGCAAGAACTGGCAGAAGCTCAAGCACAGCTACGGCCTCAAGGGGTGGGCCCGGGCCTGGGAGTGCACGCACTCGCACGCCGCCGGATGGCACCCGCACTTTCACGTGCTGCTCTTCCTCGACGCCCCGCTCAGTGAGGAGGGTGCCCGCGACTTCGAGGCCCGGCTCCGCGACCGCTGGGGCAACGCGGTGAAGAAGGCCGGCGGGTACCAGATCAACGAGCACGGCCTCAAGCTCGACCAGGCCGCTGCGGGCGATGAGTCCAAGCTCGCCCGCTACCTGTTCAAGTACGCCGACGGTCAGGCCCGCTTCACCTCGCTCGCCCAGGAGGTCACCCGCGGCGACCGCAAGAAGGGCAGGCGCGGGTCCCGCACGCCGTTCCAGATCGCGGCCGACGCCGTGGCGTTCCTCGACTCCGGCGACCGCCGCAAGGGCCTGCGGGACCGCTCGATCTTCCAGGAGTACGAAGCGGCCACCTACAACCTGCGCTCGCTGTACTGGTCCAACGGCTTCCGCAAGGTCCTCGCCGAGCTGGTGGAGCTGGAGGAGCGCACCGACGCGGAGATCGCCGCCGCCGACGAGGAGGGGGAGCGGATCCCGGTCTGCGGGTTCCCCTGGGCCACCTGGCACCGGCACGTGCTCCCGGTCCGGGGCCGGGTGCTGGAGCTCAAGCAGGCGGCCGAGGAGCGCGGCGCGGCGGCCGTCCGTGCTCTGGTGGAGTCCTGGGGGCTCGTCTGGGGTGAGGACGTCTGGACCCCGGAGCGGACCGTGAGGGAGGCGCAGGAGCGGGCGGAGGCGGCCCTGGTCCGCACCATGGCTCGCAGGGTCGAGACGGAGCGCAAGGTCGCGGCGCAGCGTGAGGCTCGGGCTGCGGGCGGTACGGGCCGGTCCGACCGGCGCGACGAGGTGCGGGCGGCTGCCCAGCAGAGGCAGGCCGAGCAGCACCGCCTGGACGCTGAGATGGACCGGGACGCCCGGCAGGTTGCCTCCCGGCACGCTGGGGTTCAGCTGGCCGCCGGGCAGGTCGCGGCTACGCAGCAGGCATACCTCGACGGTCCCCAGGGCGAGCGCCGCCAACGGTGGGAGGACTTCACCAGGGCCCTTACCACCGCGCACCAGGTTGAGTCGGCGGCCATCGCGGCTCAGCGCCCCGAGGCCGCGGCCGCCGCAGAGTTCAGAGACCGGCTGCGCGCCGCTCGCCAGGACCCCGAGCGGCAGGCCGAACTGGAGGCCTCGTTGGAGAAGTTCCGCGAGACCGGCTGATCGGCCAGCCATACCGACACGGCCGCCACCTGCAACGGGTGGCGGCCGTTGCCATGCCGTCAGCCCTGGGGACCCGACCCGAGAGCCCGCCGGCCCTTTCTCACGCTCGGGACCTCTGGCTGCTCGTGCTCCTGGTCGTCCTGCTCGAATCGCTCGGCGGGCAGGCGCCGCACGGAGGGTTCCGTGGTCCTGGTGGTGCTGGTCGATGGGCCGGTGCCCAGGATTCGGCGCGGGGTGCTCATCTCCGAATCCTCCTACCTGCCCAGGCCCCTACCCCGGCGGGGCTCCTGATCTGGCAGGTAGGGGGCTGCCCCGGGCGCGGGCTGCGCGGACCACCCCGGCGGCCGGCGGCGTGGGTTCCCCCCGCCGGTCGTGCTCCTGAGCCGCGCGGCGGACGCCACCACCCCCCGCAGGAATTGCAGCTCCTCCGCCGTCACCGGAGGGTCAGACCTCTCCGCGGAGGGTGCCTGCTCCTGCCTGGGCTGCGGCGGGAGCGCGTACGCGATGCGCGGGTCCGGGCGGCCGAGTACCGCGTCGAGCCGCGCCCAGCTGAGGTCTCGGCTGACCTTCGACGCGGACGTCCAGACCTGGCTGCCCTCGGCGTCCTGCCACCCGGGCAGGCTGAACGAGTAGCCCGCCATGCGGCCGGTCTTGGCCGTGTTGGCCCGGTAGGTCACCCCGGCCTCGGTGAGTGCCTGCTCGAACGCGAGCCGTCCGGCGCCGGCGGACGCGTCCCGCGCGGCGCGGATCAGGTCGCGCAGCTGCTCGCGCTCCGGCCGGTCGGCTCCCCGTCGCTGGGCGGCGGCCCGCTCGGGCCCGGACACCTGCGGCGCCTGCCGGTCGCTGCGGGCCTCGGCGTTGACGAGGCCGTGCTCGTGCTCCAGGGCGCGGACGATCGGGCGGGAACGCGCGTAGTCGTGGGAGTCGGAAGCGACTTCGCCGGACCACCGGACCCTGCTCACGGTCAGGTGGATGTGGTCGGCGCCGTGCCGGACGGCCACCCACGGGACGTCGTGGCCCCACATCCTGCCGACGTACTGCTCGGCGATCTGCCCCCACCGCTCGTCGGTCAGCTCGCCGTCCTCGTCGGGGAGGCTGAGGCTGCACCGCCAAATCGGCCGGGCAATGTCGTCCCGCTGGCGGGTGTGGCGGTCGATGATCCGGGCCACCTGCTGGGGGGTGCCCGGCACCGACCCCGCCACGATCCGCGGGTCCTTGTGCTCCTCGCGGTGCCCCGGGCCGAAGTCGTACCGGAGCGCCCCGCCGGCCCGCTTCCCCTTCGTGACCTTGGCGATCACCGGACGTCCGTGACGGCCTGGTGCTCGTCGTCGTCGGCGGTCGCGCGGTCCGGACCGAGGCCGCGCACCGCGAGGGCGGCCCGGCCCACCTCCTCGATGGCGGCCTGGATCGCGGCGTGGAGCTCGCGCTGCTCGTGGCTGTACCTCGTCAGCTGGTTGAGGTTGTTCGCCGCGGCGACGAGTTGGCCGTACGCCGCCTCGTTCACCAGCGGTACGACAGGCACGTCGCCCGGCACTCCGCGGCGACCGGTGAGCGCCTCCGTCACGACGGCCCGCACCCACGCGCCCAACTCGCGTCGGCCGGTCCGGGCCTGCGCCGCGCGCCACTCCTCCAGTTGCTCGGGCGTGATCCGCACCGAGACGCAGTGGCTCCGCTTCTGCCCCGGGATCCCCCGCACCATCTCCGCTCTCCTCCCCTGCTGGTGATCAGTGATCACCAGCGTGCCCGATCCGGCGGAACGCCGTCGGGCTCGGCGGTCCGGCCCGAAGGGGCCGGGCCGCAGGGGCCGGGCCGCAGGCCTGGCGTCGGCCCCGGAGGGGGCCGCGCCTGCCCCGCGGCGACCGAAGGGAGCGGCGGGCGAGCGGCCCATAAGCGAAGCGTTGGGCCATAGCTCGCTCCCAGGAATCCGCGCAGGCCGTCAGCGGCCGTCACGCGCGATTTCTGGGCCTCCCCGGCCCGTACTCGGTCCACTGCCTCAGTGGGGCTGCAGAGGGGCGCTGAGGGCCGCCAGGCCCTCGTGCCCCGGTGCAGCCCCACCCCCGCACCGGGCGATCCCGATGGACCCCTTAGGTCGGCAAGTCCGGGCGCCGGCGCTACCGCTTCTTCCTCCGGTACCGCAGCAGGGTGGCGGCCAACTCCGGCAGCGCGCGCACCACCGAGACCGTCTCCGTACGGTCCGCGCGGCACAGGGCGACGACGCAGACGACGGTCGCGCAGACGATCGTCACCACCAGCACGAGGGGCAGGGCGAGAAGCATCGGGTCCATGATCATTCAGTCCTCCGAGAGAGGCTCCGCCACGGCTGGCGGGAGCAAGGCAGACGGTGGAGGACCGACGGGTTAGACCGGCAACTCCCCCCGATGTCTTCAAGGGAGTCGGTCGCCTGGCACACCGATGCGAATCGCGCGGCGCCCCTCCTGCTCTTGTTATGGGGGGAGTCCGGTACTGGCTTTTCAAGATCACGTATCGGAGATACCTGGGTGCTCCCGACCAAGATCACCGGGTAGCAAGAGGTGTGCTGCTCTCGTCGTGGAGCTCTCGCTCGCCTCCGGCTCATCAGGAATGCCTAGGTGTGTTTTGTAGCAAGTTTTGTAGCATGGCCGCTAATGCATGAGGTGTGGTCGTGTTGATCTTGTTGCGGTGGGCTCAGTCTCGCGTGCACGCGAGTGCACGAGCACGTGTGCACGCGTTGGCTGCTGCCGGTCCGCTGAGGGGGAGACCGGTGGGGATGCGGGTGGGGGAAACTGCGGGGGATGGGTGGGGGTGAAACTGCCGGGGAGGTGGCGACCGGTGAGGTCCTGCACAACGGCTGGTCGGAGTGCCCTCGGTGACTGGTGACTAGCCGGACAGAGTCATGTGGGGATGGGGTGGAGGGTGACCTCGGCTCGTTGGGCAGGGCATGGAGACGCAGCAGCGGCAGGTGCCGTTCGGGATGCGGGTCGGGGTAGCGGTGACGTACGTCCGGTGCGCGGAGTGCGGGGCGATCGGTGAACTCGTGCTCGATGACGGCCGCCTCGACCTGGCGGTGACGAAGGCCGACGCCCACGTCCGCGCGCGGCACCCGGAGGCGAGCGTCCCCGAGACGCTCCAGTTCGTGCCCGACCGCTGCTTCCCGCCGGCCGACGTCGTCGACGTCGCCGAGTGGGTCGCGGAGTACAACGCCCGGACGGACCTCGGGATGTAGGGCTGCGGGCCGTCGGCGGGAGGAGCTGCTCGTCGCCCTGGTGCTCGTTGGTGATGGAGGCATGCGTGGCGCCGTCGGTGTCGGCCGGGGCGGGCGGGCCGCGTACGGTCGGGCTCATGACGAAGTACGAGATCCCCCGGGACGGTACGGGCCAGCGGGTGTGCGAGCACTGCCAGCAGAAGCCGGTGCCGGAGTCGCTGGGCACCAAGCCGCGGCGGTACTGCTCCCGGAACTGCCGCCAGCGCGCCTATGAGGCGAGGAAGACACGCGAGGCGATCGTCACGGCCGTCGCCGTGGCCGTCGCTCACGACCGAAGAACGTCACGTGACCCTGAAGGAACGTCACGTGACGACGCCCAGGAGGCGTCACGTGACGTTCTTCGGGGTGGGTCCGCTGCCGCGATTCCGGCGCCGGCCGCCGAGCCGGGGGCGCCCTCGGCCGCTGGGTCGGCGCCGGCGGCTGCTGAGGACGGCGTGCTGTTCGAGCTGCCTCCGGCGCTGGGGAAGTCGCAGGGGGAGGGTTCGGCTCGGAGCTGGGCGGAGTGGATAGGGCGTCTGGCCGCGAGCAAGGAGTAGGTCTCGGCCTGGTGCGCCCGCACCAGGGGGAGGGCCTGAGCGGGGGGTCCCTCCGGAGCGGCGGCAGAGCGCAGCTCCAGAGCGCGCCGTTCGTCGGGGTGTCCAGGATCGGGCTTGCCCGACCGCGCTTGCGCGGCGCCGTAGGCGTCCTGGATGCCCCGGCGGGCGGTGTGCTGGCCTCCGGTGCCGTCGCTCCGGAGGGACCCCCCGCGACCCGACCGGAACTCTCCGACTGCCCGCAGTCGGAGGCCGGTCCCCCGCCCCTCTGGATGTGGCCGGGGGTGCAGGGGGCGGAGCCCCTTGCA
>NZ_JBWKEE010000051.1:0-15222 GCF_056435605.1 Streptomyces sp. NPDC043896 | reverse complement strand
CGGTGAGTTCCTAGACAGCTCCCACCACACCGGAGGTCTTCGTCATGTTCAAGACCTGCCGAGTGTCAACAACGCTCGTGATCAATACACCTAGGCTCTCGTCAAGGTTTCGCCTGGCCGACGGCTGCCTCGAAGGCCGGTGCTGGGGGGGCGTTGCCCCTAGCCGACCGGCAGGCCCTGGCGGGCCGCCGCGACGATCGGGGAGCTGCGGAACTCCCGGGCGAGCGCCGCCAGGGGCTGGCCGCCGATGCGGGCCGGCTCCTCGGGGCCGGTGTCCAGGGCGCCCGCCCGCTCGGCGGCGGCCCGTACCCGGCAGGCGTCGGCGAGCATGGCGGCGTCCGCCACGACGCGGGCGCCCGTCTCGCTCAGGCCCTGACGGCGCGCGGCCCCGTACGCGGCCTCCCGTACGGCGGGGTCGAACCAGCCCGCGAGCGCCAGCAGCCCGTCGTCGATCACCGACTCGCGGTGGATCAGCCGGATCCCGACCGGCGACCACCAGGTCAGCGGGACCGTCGCCACGCTGCGGTGGGCGAACCCGCGCAGCGCCTTCCACAGCGGGCGCAGCCGCCGGTACTGGCTGAAGTCCCGCCAGGCCGCCGAGCCGCCGACCATCGGGACGATGAACCCGGTGCCCACCAGCAGCGCCGCCGCCGACGCCAGCGGCGGGGCCACGTACGTGGACAGGCCGTCCCAGTCGTGGCCCGCCCAGCGGGCTCCGACCGCCGCCCACTTCGCGACGAGGTACCCGAGGTCCAGCACCCCGCCGAGGGTGAGCAGCGCCAGCCCGGTCCTCAGCGGCCGCAGGGCGGGCTCGACCCGCAGCATCCACTTCAGGGAGAGCAGGCTCAGCGCGGCGCTGCCGGCGGTGTGCGCCAGCAGGTAGCAGACGATCATCTCGCGCAGCCAGGGCGTGTTCGCGTAGTACGTGTCCAGGTCCCGCAGCCGTTCCACCGGCGCGTCCCCGATCACGAACAGGGCGACGATCAGCACGGTGACCGCGCCGAACACCCCGGCGGTCACCCAGGTCGCCCGCCGCAGCCGCGCCGCCGGACCCCCCTCCCAGTGCAGGATCAGCACGATCGAGGCTCCCGAGAAGGCGGTCAGCACGCCGTACACCAGCGGGGCGGCGAAGTTGGCGACGCCGGTGAGCCGGTTGACCGCCGCGAGGGACGGCGGCGCGGCCAGGAAGGTGAGCAGGCAGCCGACCAGCAGCAGCGCGCACACGGCACGCATCAGCGGCTGGTCCCACCCCCTGCGCAGGGCCGGGGCCTTGATCAGCAGGGCCAGCACCATCACCGATCCGGCCAGGTACAGCGGCAGGCCGTCGTTCACGTCAGCGGCTCCAGCCGAGCGAGGACTTGATGCGTTCGAGCTCCGCCGGGACGGGCGCCTGCCGGGGCGGGGGCAGGAAGGCCTTGAGGAGCTTGCCGAGGTGCAGGCCGAAGGTCTCCGCCCGGATCTCGGCCGGATCCTCGGCGTCGGCCCGCGCGGCGGCCTGACGGACCACCGACTCCAGGGCGGAGTCCGCCCGCAGCAGGTCCGCCAGGCTGCCGTGCGGGCCGGCCAGCCGCGCGGCCACCGCCATCGCGGGGCCGTGGCCGCCGCAGGCGCCCTCCTCGATGTGCCACAGCTCGTGGCCGGCGATGACCAGCTGGTGCTCGGGCCGGGTACGGGCCTCGACGACGACCAGGTCGCGGTCCTCCAGCTCCAGCCAGAGCCCGCTGGCGGTCTCCGGCGGGAACGGGGCGAAGCGGAAGTCCACGCTCCGGCCGCCGCGGCGGCGCCCGAAGGCCGCGCACAACCCCCCGATGATCTCCGCGACCCCGGCCGGGGGCCTCAGCCGGGCCTCCGCCAGCAGCTCGGCGCCGAGCTTCCGCATCGTCCGTGTGGTCCTCATGGCGCTTCCCCCTCGGCGGTGTCGTCCCTGCGCGCGCACCCCGGCTCCTGCCCGGGCCCGCGGCCCCGACGGCTCCCCGGCCGTCGCGGGGCCGGTCCGGGCGGGCGGTCCTCCGTACGCCGACAGGGCGTTCGGATCGGTGGCCCGGTGCGGTGAAGCCTAGCCGCCGACCCCGCCCCCAACCACCGCATCCCCCACACTCACCCCGCCCACCGCCACCCGCCAACCGCCATGGCCCTGAAGGTAACCGCAGTTGGGGCGGGCATCCGGCCTCGCCCCCAGGCTGGGGTCGGGTTCCGGTTCCGTCTTCGTCGCAGGTACGGTCTCGGCCATGCTGAACGTGCCTCCTTCAGGGGAGGGAAAGGGGCCTGGCCGCGTGCTGTGAGAGGTGAGCGGCGGGTCCTGCCGAGGTGGTGGACGGAGGGGCTGCGGCATGCGGTGGGTCATGCGGCACAAGGACGACGAGGCGGGCCTGTGCCGCTGGTGCGGGAACTTCATGCGGCACGAGAGCCGCTGGTACCGCCGGTATTGCGGCCCCGGGCACCGCATGCGCATGTACTGGGCGCAGACCGTGCTCCGGGTGCTGGACAACCTCTGACCGGTCCGAGCCGGTACAGGCAGGCGACGAGCCGGCGGCGCCGGCGGCCGGGCGTGGAACCGGGTGGACCGGTACGGCCGGCCGGCAGCCCGGAGGCACGGGGGCCGCAGGGGTCGGGCACGTCCGGCGAGGGAGTTGCTTACCCCGGAGGTAATCGACCCGTCCCCGGGGCCGGCGGCAGAGTGGGGGCACCGGGTTCCGGGGCCGCGCACTCGGCTCCGGGGCCCGCCCCCACCGGTACGTCCGACCCCGACGGAGGCAGATCCGCCATGTCCGCGACCCTGATCGGCAGCATCGCCCGCACCACCGTCCCGCAGACCGCACTGCGCCGCTTCCTCGCCCTCGACGCGGTGGTCACCACCGGCAACGGCCTGGCCTACGCGGCCTTCTCCGAGCCCCTCGGCCGGTTCCTCGGCATCGGCCCGGCCCTCCTCCTCGACCTCGGGCTGTTCCTGACCGCGTACGGCGCCGGGGTCGGCTGGCTGGCCTCGCGCCGCCGTCCGCCGGTCTCCGGGGTGAAGCTGGTCATCGAGGCCAACTACGCGTGGGCCGTCTTCAGCCTGGTCCCGCTCATCGCCTGGCTCCAGCCGACCACGGCCGGCGCGGTGTGGATCCCGGCGCAGGCCCTCGCCGTCGCCGCCTTCGCCCTCTTCCAGCAGCTGGCCCTGCGCGCGTCCCGCTCAGGGGTTCAGTGAGCGCAGGTACTTCACCGTCGCCGGGTCGGCCGGGAGCAGGGTCTCGATGGCCAGCTCGGCGACGGTCACGTCCATCGGCGTGTTGAACGTCGCGATCGACGACACGAAGGACAGCACGTGCCCGTCGTGCTCGATCACCAGCGGCAGCGCGATGTACGGGACGGGTTCGTCCGGTTCGCGGTCGCCCGGGCGCTCCGGCACCGGATAGGCGGCCACCTCCTCGTACAGCTCGCGCAGCCGCTCCGAGCGGGCCAGCGCGATCTGCCGCTCCATCTGGGCCAGCAGGTGTCCCCGCCACTCCCTCAGATTGCGGATCCGCGGCGCGAGGCCCTCCGGGTGCAGGGTGATCCGCATCGCGTTCAGCGGCGGGGTCAGCAGGTGCTCCGGCAGCCCGTCCAGCAGCATCCCGATGCCCGCGTTGGCGGCCACCACGTCGTACACGGCGTCGACGACCAGCGCCGGGTACGGCTCGTAGCCGGTCAGCAGCCGCTGGATGCCCTCGCGCAGGGTCTCCATGGCCGGGTCGTCCAGGCCGGTGCACGCGTAGCGCGGGGCGTAACCCGCCGCCAGCAGCAGCGCGTTGCGCTCCCGCACCGGCACGTCGAGGCGGTCGGCGAGCCGCAGCACCATCTCCTCGCTCGGCCGGGACCGCCCGGTCTCGATGAAGCTGATGTGGCGGGACGAGGAGTCGGCGCGGCCCGCCAGTTCCAGCTGGCTGATCCCGCGCCGCTGCCGCCAAGTCCGCAGCAGGGCGCCGACGGTGGGCGCCGTGGGAGTCGTGAGGGTCATGCCCCCGACGGTAGCCGAGCCGACCCGCCCCGATCAGCCCAGGTCGAAGACGTTCCGCAGGCCGAGACGGTAGCGCCACAGGTCGTGCCGCTTCGCCGCCTCCAGCTCCGGGGGCCGGTGGCGGGGGATGACCGCGCACCGCTCCGCCCGCGAACCGTCGCGGTCCAGCAGCGCGTTGACGGCCGCACGTGCCGACGCGTTCGCCCCCTCCATCGTGGCCAGGTCGATGTCGACGGCCACGTAGTCCCCGCTGAGGAAGAAGTTGGGGATCCGGGTGTCCGCGCTCGGCCGGTCGTGGAAGGTGCCCGTCGGGTGGATCAGCAGCTCGTCCTGGTTGGTGGGCTCCGGGGTGCCCAGGCCGTCCACGCCCGGGTCCAGGAACCACGAGTGCAGGGTGCGGTCGGTCAGCGGCGTCCTCCCGGTGTCGTTGAGGGAGGCCTTCAGCTGCGCCCACACCTCGCGCGCCACCTCCTCACGGGTGCACTGCTTGGCCGTCTTCCCGTACAGGATCCCCGGCTTGTCCCACTCGGAGACGTCCACCGACAGGCAGTCGACGGCGGTGCCGTCGCCGTAGTCGGCCGGGAAGTCACGGGACGGCCAGTGCTCGGCCTGCTGGATCGCCGTCAACGACCACGGGGAGTCGATGCAGTTGAAGTGGCCGTGCACCAGCGGGGCGCGCTCGGTCAGGTAGAACTGGATCCCGGTCATCCAGTCGGTCCGCAGCCGGTCGCAGCGCCCCAGCATCGGGTCGGCGGCCCGAAGCGCCGCGCTCCAGGTGCGGCGGGCGTGCTCCACGGGCAGCGCGCTGACGTAGTGGTCGGCGGTGACGGTCCGCGCGGCCCCGTCCGGGTCCAGGACCGCGACGCCGCTCACGCGGCCGTCCCCGTACCGCACCTCCCGGACCGTCCAGCCGATCCGGAACTCCACGCCGAGGGAGCGCAGGTGCCGCTCCCAGGGGTCGATCCACGCCTCGTTGGTGGGCAGGTTCAGGATGCGGTCCGGCGGCCCGTCCGCGCCCTGCCCGAGGGCGTTGCAGACGAAGGCCTCCCCGAGCGTGCCGACCGTACGGGTCGAGGCCTCCTCGGCCTTGGTGGCCACGATGTTGCGGGTGATGCCCACGGCCAGGATGCGCTGGTACTCGGACGACATCCGCGCGGCCCGGGTGAACTCCCACCAGGGCGTGCGCTCCCAGACCTCGTCGCGGCGCTCGTCGCAGCTGGTGAGGAAGACCAGGACCCGGTTGACGAAGTACGCCGTCTCGTGCGCGGGCAGCCGGACGAAGGACTCCAGCATCCCGGTCAGGGCGCGCCGCAGCTCCTCCGGGGTCAGCCCGGCGGGGGAGTGGCCGGGCCAGGGGATCGGCGCGCGCAGGTCCTCGCGGCCGCCCGCCCGGGCGAACATCATCTCCGGCGGGGCGACCAGGTTGTCCCACACGCCGTGCGCGTTGCCGGGGAAGGGGATGCGCCGCATGGTGTCCGGCAGGTTGTGGTAGATCCCCGGGATGAAGCGGAAGCCGTGTTCGGCCGGAAGGGGTCTGCGGCCGCCCCGGGCGCTTCCGGGCACGTCCATGCTGCGCGCCTTGCCGCCCAGCGCCCGGCGTTCGTACACGGTGACGGCGTAGCCGCGCTCCGCGAGCTCGTGCGCGGCCGTCAGGCCGGCCACCCCGCCGCCGAGGACGGCCACGGTACGGGCGGCGCCGCCCGCCGGAGGGCCGGCGGCCGCGGCGGCCGGTGCCGCGAGGGCGCCCAGGGCCGGGAGGGTGCCGGCGGTGGCCGCCGCACCCGCGATGAACGCGCGCCTCGAACTTCCCGTACCGCCCGTACCGCCCGTACCGCCCCTGCCGCCCGTAGCGGACATGCCCCGCCTCCTTGTTACCGGTGGTAATGCTCGGTCCGGCGCTGGAGCATAGGGGGGTCGGCGGGTGCCCGGAAGCATCGTGAAGCACCCGGGCGCACTATGGCGGGAAAGGTTCACCACGGCGCGCCCCGTGGAAAACTGACCGCACATCACGGGAAGCCGGGCAAGAGGACGGGGAAGGAGACAGCGGATGCCGAGCGAACCGCTTTCACAGAAGGAGATCGAGGACCGGCTCCGGGAACTCCCCGGCTGGGCCTTCGACGACGACCGGATCGAGCGCACCTACCGCCTGGACACGCACCGGGCCGCCGGAGCCCTGGTCGCCCACATCTGCGCGGTCCAGGACGACCTGAACCACCACTCGGAACTCACCCTCGGCTACAACACCGTCCGCCTCTCGGTGAACAGCCACGACGCGGGCGGCGTCGTCACGGAGAAGGACTTCGCCCTCGCCGGACGCGTCGAGGCCCTCGCTCCCGCCCACGGCGCGAGCTGAAGCCCCGCCACCCCCTCCGCACCACGTCAGACGGGCTCCAGCCGCCACCACTGGGAGGGCGAGTCGGTGTCCTCGCCCTGCCGGGCCCGGCCCTCGCCGTCCGCCTCCAGCGGCAGCCCGCTGATGCACGCCACCAGCGACACCACCCCCGGATCGTCCAGGTGCTCCTCCACCAGCCACTCCTGGGCGCCGAAGGCGTTGGCACGCCACACCTGCACCCGCGCACCGCTCTCCGTCGAGGCGTTCGCCACGTCCAGGCGCCGCCCGTTGTCCTCGCTCACCACGTGGAAGACACCGCCGCCGCTGTGCACCGGGGAGATCCGCCACCGCCGGGCGGCCGCCGGAGCGGGCGGCCCGTCGGGGCCGACCCGCACCCGTGAGGCGCCCTCCAGCTGGAGCACCAGCCCGCTGGCCACGTTGCGGATCCGGTAGGTCCCGTCTGCGAAGGTCACGCTCACCTCAGTTGTCGAAGACGGCCGGGTCCGGCCCGATCCGGTGCCCGCCCGCGCCCAGCCCGTCCAGCGCCGCCAGGTCGTCCGCGTCCAGCTCGAAGCCGAACACGTCCAGGTTCTCGCGGATCCGCGACGGGGTCACCGACTTCGGGATCACGACGTTGCCCAGCCGGAGGTGCCAGCGCAGCACCACCTGCGCGGGGCTGCGTCCGTGCTTGGCGGCGACCGAGGTCACCTCCGGCAGGCCGAGCAGCTCCTTGCCCTGCCCCAGCGGCGACCAGGCCTCGGTGGCGATGCCCAGCGAGGCGTGCAGGGCCCGCAGCCCGGCCTGCGGGAACAGCGGGTGCAGCTCGACCTGGTTCACCGCAGGCACCAGCGGGCTCACCTCGCGCAGCCGCTCCAGGTCCTCCGGCCGGAAGTTCGACACGCCGACCGCCCGGGCCCGGCCGCTCGCCGCGATCTCCTCGAAGGTCTTCCAGATCGTCAGGAAGTCGTCGCGCATCGGGCGCGGCCAGTGGATCAGGTACAGGTCGACGTGGTCGAGGCGCAGCTTGCCGAGCGAGTCGTCGAAGGCGCGCAGCGTCTCGTCCCGGCCCCACCGGTGCCTGGAGCTGTTCCACAGCTTGGTGGTGACGAACAGCTCCTCACGGGGGATCCCGGACGCGGCCAGCGCCTTGCCGGTGCCGCGCTCGTTCCCGTACGCGGCCGCCGTGTCGACGCTGCGGTAGCCGGCGTCGAGCGCCGCCGAGACGGCCTTCCTCGCCTCGGAGTCCGGCACCTGCCAGACGCCGTAGCCGAGCTGGGGCATGGACGTGCCGTTGTTGAGCCGGACGGCGGGCACCTGGTTCACGTCTGGTCGTTCCCTCGGGTCGGTGGCGCGGTGCGGTGCGGAACGGCCGCGCCGCGCCACGGCGTACGCGGGGCGACAACCGGCCTCCCGCCCCACCCTATTCCCGCCACCCGCCCGCTCCGCTCAGGGCGCGTTGGTCCGGAGGCCCCGGGAACCGGTCTTCCCGCCCCCGGGGCCGGGCCCGGGGGACCGAGGAAGGCGGCGGCCGCCCCGCCCGTCCGCCCCCGGCCCCCGGCCCCCGGACGAGCGCTCAGCCCCGTGGCCGTGGCCGTGGCCCCGGCCGGCTCACGGTGCACCGGCGGGCGGCGTACGCGCCCACCGCCCGCCGGCCCCTACGCCGACCCCAGGTACGCCTCCCTCACCCGCGGGTCCGCGCGGACCTCCGCCGGCGTGCCCTCCGCCAGGACGGTGCCCAGGTCCAGGACGACGACCCGGGAGCAGAGGTCCATCACGAAGGCCACGTCGTGCTCCACCAGCAGCACCGCACAGCCCTCCTCCTCCGCCAGCCGCCGCACCACCCGCGCCAGCTGCTCCCGCTCCGGCGCCGACATCCCCGAAGCGGGCTCGTCGAGCAGCAGCACCCTCGGCGGATCGGCCACCGCGCGGGCCAGTTCCACCATCCGGGCCTGCCCCACCGGCAGCCCGCCGGCGTACGAGGACCCGAGCGCGCCGATCCCGCAGTCCGCCAGCACCCGCCCCGCCCGCTCCCGCCGGAGCCGCTCGCGGGCCCGACGGGAGGGAAGGGCGAGCAGGTCGGCGGCGGGACCGCCCCCGCCGCCGCGCCACTCCTGGGCGACCAGCACGTTGTCGGCCACGCTCAGCTGGCCGAAGAGCTGCTGCCGCTGGAAGGTGCGGCGCATCCCGTGCCGGGCCCGCCACACCGGGGACCGGCGGGTGATGTCCACCCCGTCCAGCAGCATCCGCCCCCGGTCGGGCCGCCGGATCCCCGACAGCACGTCGAACAGGGTGGTCTTCCCGGCCCCGTTCGGCCCGATCAGCCCGCACACCTCCCCGGCACGGACCCCGACGTCCACCCCGTCCAGCGCCCGGACCCCGCCGAAGCGCACGCCGATCCCGCTCGCCCGGAGCACCTGTCCGTCCGTACCGCCGCTCATGGCGCCATCCCCAGGTAGGCCTCGGTGAGCCGGTCCCGCTCCACCTCGGCGCGCGGGCCGCACCAGGACACCCGGCCCTGGGCGAGATAGGCCACCGTGTCGGCGATCCCGAGGATCTCGGCGGCCTTCTCCTCCACCAGCAGCAGCGCGGTCCCCGCGTCGCGGAGTTCGGTCAGCAGCGCGTACACCTCCTCCACGACGCGCGGCGCGAGCCCGAGCGAGGGCTCGTCCGCGACCAGCACCCCCGGCGGGCGCTGGAGCAGCGGGGCCAGCGCGAGCATCTGCTGCTCCCCGCCGGAGAGGGCGCCGGCGGCGACGCCGCGCCGCTCCCGCAGCCGGGGGAAACGCCCGTACACGGCGTCCCGTTCGCCGGGGTCCTCCAGGTACAGCGCCAGGTTCTCCTCGATGGTGAGGCCGGGGAAGATCCCCCGCCCCTCGGGGGCGAGCAGTACTCCGGCCCGCGAGCGCCGTACGGCCCCGTCCAGGGTCGCGTCCCGCCCGGCGACGGCGACCGTCCCGCCCGTGGCCGGCAGCAGCCCGGCGGCGACCCGGCACGCGGTGCTCTTCCCGGCCCCGTTGGGACCGAGTACGGCGAGGATCTCCCCGCGCCGGACGGTGAGGTCCAGCCCATGCAGCACGGTCCCGCCGTCGTACCCGGCGGTGACCCCGCGCAGTTCGAGGGCGGCCGGTGCGACGGGCGCGGGCGCGGCGAGGCTTCCGTCCACTCCGCCCCGCTCCGAGGCCGTGGCCGCCGCCCCCGGCCCCACGGCCGGCGCACCGCCCGCTCCGGCGCCGAGCCCGGCCCCGGCCTGCCCGGCCCCGGCCGCGTGTGGCCGCGGCCCGACGACCATCCGGGGGCCGGCGGCCCCCGGGCCGGCAGCCGGGGTGGCCGCCGCCGGGGTGGCCGCCGCCGGGGTGGCCGCCGCCGGGGTGGCTCCCGGCCCGGGGGACCCGGCCCCGTCCCCGCTCCGCCCGGCCCGGGCACGGGCCCAGCGCAGCGGACCGGCCGCGCAGTACCCGTCGGGGTCGTTGGCCAGGGCCAGGCCGGCCAGGCCGAAGAGGATCACCGGCAGATGGGCCGACTCCGTCACGTAGTCCGTCAGCAGCCGCGGCGCGAGGGCGAACACCAGCCCCGCCACCACCGCGTACGGCGCCCGGCGGACCCCCGCCGCGACCACGACCGCCAGCCACACCAGCCCGGTCATGGCGGTGAAGTCCGTCGCCGTGATGCGGGTGTTGTACGAGGCGTAGAGCACGCCCCCGAAGCCGGCCAGCCCCGCCGACAGCGTGAACAGCAGCAGCTTCGTCCGCAGCACGGACACCCCGGAGGCCATGGCCGCCGCCGGGGCCGACCGCACCGCCAGCATCGCCCGCCCCGACGGGGAGTTCCGCAGCGCCCCCAGTCCGGCCGCCACCAGCGAGACCAGCACCACCAGGGCCACCCCCAGCGCCCGGTCGTCGGTCAGGTCCAGCGGGCCGATCACCGGCCTGGGCACCGCCCAGCCCGCGTCCCCGCCGCGCAGCCACCGCATCTGGAAGAGCACCTGGTCGGCCAGGAACGCCAGCGCCAGGGTGGCCAGCGCCAGCGACCGCCCGCCCAGCCGCAGCGCCGGCAGCGCGACCAGCGCCCCCAGCGCGGCGGCGACGCAGGTGCCCACCGCCAGCGCCGCCGCGAAGGGCCAGCCCCGGCTCATCAGCAGCCCCGCCACCAGCGCGGCCCCGGTGACGAAGGTGGCCTGCGCCAGCGAGACCATCGCGCCGAGCCCGGTCACCACCGTGAAGGACATGAACACCAGGCCGAGGGCGAGTCCCTGCGCCAGCAGCCCGCTCCAGAACGGGGTCGTGACCGTGTAGAAGGCCGTGCACAGCAGTGCGGCGGCCGCCGCCCAGACCCCCCAGCGGCGCCCCCACGGGGCCCCGGCCAGGTGGTCGGGCGGGGGCGCTTCCACGGCGGTCACCCCGGCCGTGCGGGCCCGCCGGGTCAGCACCAGCAGCCCGCCGAACAGGATCAGGAACGGCACCGCCGTCCGGAAGCCGGTGATCCCCTCGGCGAAGGAGGCGTACCCGGCGACGAGGTTCTGCACCACCCCGAGCCCGAGCCCGCCGGCGAAGGCCAGCGGTACGGAGGCGAACCGGCCGATCACGGCAGCCGTCGCCGACACGAACAGGAATAGGGTGAAGTCGTGCGCCGACAGCCCCAGGAGCGGGGTGGCGAGCACCCCCGCGAGCCCGGCCAGCGCGGAGGCGATCATCCACGCCACCGAGGACAGCCGGTCGGCGCTGATCCCGCGCAGCTCGGTGAGCGAGCGGTTGTCGACGGCGGCCCGCAGCCGCAGCCCCAGCCGGGTGTGCCGCAGCAGCACCCACAGGGCGGCCGCGACCACCGCCGTCACCACCCAGGTGATCAGCTGGTCGGAGTCCACGCCGACGCCGTCCGCGAGCTGCCAGGACCGCGCGGGACTCGGCCCGACGCCGGGCAGTCCGAACTGGTTCTCGGCGGGCTTCAGCGGCAGGCCCGCCGCGGTGAGCAGCTCCACCGCCCACAGCCCGGCCGCCGGCAGCGCCACCAGCAGGCCGATGGTCGCCACGATCTGGGCGGTCTCCCCGACCCGGGCGAGCCGGCGGAACATCAGCCGGTCCAGCCCCCAGCCGAGCCCGGGCGCCAGTACGCACACCACCAGCAGGGCGGCCGGGACGGCGGGCCAGCCCAGGCCCGAGTGCAGCTCGTAGAAGGTGAGCGCGCACAGGTAGGCGGTGGCCCCGTGCGCGAAGTTGAACAGCCCGGACGCCGAGTACGACAGCACCAGCCCGGTGGCGAGCAGTGCGTACAGGGCGCCGGAGACCAGGCCGCTCAGGACGAAGACGGGCAGGTCGCCCATGCCGCCGCCCCTACTTGAAGGGGATCGGCTCGTGGCAGGCGAACGGCACGGAGACCTCGTACTTGCCGTTCTTCAGCTGGACGAGCGCCCCGCAGCCGAAGCTGTCCTTCTGCCCCTTCGGCTCGGCACGGTCGCCGACGAGGGTGCCGGTGTCGGAGAAGGTCTGGGCGGCGTTCTGGAAGTGGGTCGTGGTCAGGTCCTTGCCGGCCTTCTGGGCGATGGCGAGGAAGAGGTCGGCCGACATGTAGCCGGTGAGCATGTGCATGTTGAGAGGTACGTCCTGGCCGCCGGAGGCCGCCTTGATGTCGGCCTTGAATCGGGCCATCTGCGGGCTGTCCGACTCGAAGGGCTCGAACTGGATCAGGACGTGGACCCCTTCGAGGGCCTGCCGGGTGGCGTCCTTGGCGAGCAGGCCGGGGTCGTAGTCGGTCGGGTCGGACAGCACCCCCTTGTAGCCGGCGCGCTTGAGGGCGGTGAAGAGGCCGATGTTGTTGGGGGTCTGCATGACCGAGACGACGGCGTCGGGCGCCTTGCCCCCGCCGCTCTCCATGATCTCCTTGACGTACGCGCTCCAGTCGCTGGGCACGGCCGTCGCCGGCACCGAGGCCTTGGCGTAGGGGACGGTGAAACCGGCCGCGGCGAAGCCCTGCTGGAAGGTGCGGATGCCGAACTTCCCGGCGTCGCTGTCGTTGGCGATGACCGCGACGGACTTGCCCTTCGCCCCGCCGAGGATCTTGGCGATGCCCTCGGGCCAGGTCTGGTTGAGGGTGCCGCCGGGGGAGGGGACCAGGCAGCCGTTGAACCCGTAGATGTGCTTGGGGCCGCAGAAGGAGGGCAGGGTGCCCCAGCCGAAGGTGGGGACCTTCTCCTGCTCCAGGAAGTCGGCGCCGGAGAAGGTGACCGAGCTCATCGGGGCGACGGCGAACACCTTGTCCTGCTGGACGAGTTTGCGGGCCGCCGCCAGGTTCTTCCCGGGGTCCTGGCCGTCGTCCTCCGCGCCGGTGTAGTCGATGGTGCGCCCGTGCACGCCGCCCTCGGCGTTGGCCCTGAGGTAGCGGGCCCGGGCTCCGAGGTCGGTGTCCTTCTTGCTGTAGCCGCTGGCGCTGGTCATCGACACGATCCCGCCGACCTTGATGGTCTTGTCGGTGACCCCGCGCTGGGTCCCGGGCGCGTCCCCGGCCTTGCCGGGCGAGGTCCCGTCGGAGGTGGCGGCGGAGTTGCAGGCGGAGACGAGCGCGAGTACGGCCGCCGCTGCGGCGAGGGCGCGGATGGGTCGTGACATGGGTGGATCCCCTCCGTAGGAATCCCCGCATTCTGTGCGCGACCTGACGCACCGTCAATAATTTTGACGGGCTGGAATGACGGTCCGTCAGATCTGTTCCACGGTGGGTGCCCCCGCGACCGGACCGCGCGCGCCTACGACGGGTAGAGGCCCGCCACCTCCCGCGCGTACTCCTTCTCGATGGCCCGCCGCTTCAGCTTCAGCGAGGGCGTCAGCAGCCCCCGCTCCTCCGTGAACTGCTCGGCCAGCACCCGGAACGCGCGGATCCCCTCCGCCTGCGAGACCAGGGTGTTCGCCGCCACCACCGCCCGCCGCACCTCCGCCGTCAGATCCGGGTCACCCGCCACCTGCTCCGCCGTCCGCTGCGGCAGCTTGCGCATCGACAGCCAGTGCGCCACCCCCTCCATGTCCAGGGTCACCAGCGCGGCCACGAACGGCCGGTCGTTGCCCACCAGCACGCACTGGGACACCAGCGGATGCGAACGCACCCGCTCCTCCAGGGCCGCCGGGGCCACGCTCTTGCCGTTGGAGGTCACCAGGATCTCCTTCTTGCGCCCCGTGATGATCAGGTAGCCGTCCCCGTCCAGCCGGCCCAGGTCCCCCGTCGCCAGCCAGCCCCCGCGCAGCACCTCCTCCGTGGCCCGCGGATCCCCCAGGTACCCGGAGAAGACGTGCGCGCCGTACAGCCACACCTCCCCGTCATCGGCGATGTGGACCGTCGTGCCCGGGACCGGCGGCCCCACCGTCCCGTACTTCACCGCCCCCGGCGGGTTCGCCGTCGCGGCCGCGCAGGACTCCGTCAGCCCGTACCCCTCGAACACCGTGATCCCGGCACCGTCGAAGAACAGCCCCAGCCGCCGCGACATCGCCGACCCGCCCGACATCGCGTACCGCACCCGGCCCCCGAGGGCCTCGCGGACCTTCCCGTACACCAGCTTCTCGAAAAGCTGGTGCTCCATGCGCAGAGCCGCGGACGGCCCCGGCCCGCACCCGAACGCCTTCTCCTCCCGCGCCCGCGCGTACCGCACGGCCGTCTCCACCGCCCGGTCGAAGGGCCCCTTGCGGCCCTCCGCCTCCGCCGTGCGCCGCGCCGCCGCGAAGATCTTCTCGAAGACGTACGGAACACCCAGCACGAACGTCGGCCTGAACGCGGCCAGGTCCGGCAGCAGTTCGACGGCCGCCACCGCCGGCTGGTGCCCGAGCTTCACCCCGGCCCGTACGGCGGCCACCTCCACCATCCGCCCGAACACGTGCGCCAGCGGCAGGAACAGCAGCGTCGACGGCGGCTGCCCGCCCGGCCCCGCCCGGAAGACCGGCTCCCACCGGGCCGTCAGCGTATCGGCCTCGTACATGAAGTTGCCGTGCGTCAGCACACAGCCCTTGGGCCGGCCCGTGGTCCCCGAGGTGTAGATGACGGTCGCCACCGCGTCGGGCGTCACGGCACTCCGGTGGCGGTGCACCACCTCCTCCGCCACCCCCCGCCCGGCCTCCACCAGCTCCTCCAGCGCCCCCGCGTCGAGCTGCCACAGCAGGCGCAGCCCCGGCAGACCCTCGATCACCGAGCCGACCGTCATCGCCTGGTCCTCGTCCTCCACCACGCAGCCCGTACAGGCCGAGTCGTACAGGATCCAGTGCACCTGCTCCGCCGAGGACGTCGGATACACGGGCACGGGCTGCGCCCCGATCGCCCACAGCGCGAAGTCGAACAGTGTCCACTCGTAGCGGGTGCGCGACATCACGGCGACCCGGTCCCCGAACCGGACCCCCTGCGCCAGCAGCCCCTTGGCGAGCGCGAGGACCTCCCCGGCCAGCTGACGGGCGGTCACATCCCGCCATTCCCCACCCGTCTTGCGTCCCAGCACCACATGATCGGGGTCCTGCCCGGCGCGCCGGAAGACGGTGTCGGCCAGGCCCCCGGTCGGCGCGCCGGTGACCAGGGGTGGGACGGTGAACTCGCGCACGTTCGGCTCCTCTGCGTGCAGGGCGCCGCGACGCTACCTCACCCGCACCCGCGCCCGGCACCCCCGCGGAAACCTCCACAAGATCCCCCCGCCCCCGCACCCCCGGCCACCTGCGACGCGGGCACCGGCACGCCCGTCGGCTCGCGGCGGCGGCCCGCTGTCTCCCCCGCGCGGGGTGGGGGCGGGGCGGCGGCTGCCCACCCGCCCCCGGGTACGGGCGGGTGGCCGGTGAGCCGGACCCCCTGACCCCGTCTCAGGGAGGGGCTGGGGGTTTCCCGTCAGTCCCATCGTCGTTCCGTGTCGTGCCGGCCTGTCAAGGGCGCTCCTTCGTCGCGTCACTTCGTGATCGCC
>NZ_JBWKEE010000050.1:0-15772 GCF_056435605.1 Streptomyces sp. NPDC043896 | reverse complement strand
GTCGCAATCCACACCGAACCCGGAAGGCCCTCACCCGTTCAAGATCCCTCAGCCGAGACCTGCATCACCCGTCCACAACCTCCCGGGACAGAACACCTAGGCTTGCGGTATGCCCGGATCCTCCGCCGCCGCGCCGTCCCCCGAAGCCCCCGTGGCCGTCTGGCGGGCGGTGCGGCGGCCCGTGCGGTTCCTGGGGTCGTCGTGGCCCTGGCGGTGCTGGGCGTACCTCGGCAGCGGGTTCCCGCTCGGGTACGGGGTGCTGGTCGCGCTGGTGCTGCTGGTCGGGCTCGGGATCGGGCTGGCGGTGGCCGGGGTCGGGCTGGTGCTGCTGGTCGCCGCCCTGGCGGGCGCGGTGCCGCTCGGGGTGCTGGAGCGGCGGCGTCTGCGGTGGGTGGAGCCGGAGCGGGTGGCGGACCCGCACACCTCGCTCGCCGGGGCCGGCCCCGCCGCCTGGCTGCGGACGCGGCTGCGCGAGCGCGCCACCTGGCGGGAGTTCGGGTACGCCGCCCTGCTCGGGCTGGTCTTCGCGGCGGCCGGCTTCGGGGTGCTGACGCTGCTGGCGTTCGCCCTGCTGCTGGTGGCGGCCCCCGTCATCGTGTGGGCGCTCGCCCCGGAACCGGTGATGCTGATACCCGGCGAGGCGGTGGCCGGACCCCTGGAGGCGCTGGGCGGGACGGCCGTGGGACTGGTCGGGCTCGCACTGGCCGGGTACGCGGCCGCGCTGATCGCCGGGGCGCAGGTCAAGTGTGCCCGGCTGCTGCTCGGGCCGCGCGAGGAGGACGACCGGGTGCTGGAGCTGACCCGCTCGCGGGTCCGGCTCGTCGAGGCCTTCGAGGCCGAACGGCGGCGCATCGAACGGGACCTGCACGACGGCGCCCAGCAGCAGCTGGTGGCCCTCAGCATGACCCTGGGCCTGGCCGAACTGCGGCTGCGTGAGCACCCGGAGGCGGCGGACGCGGCGGCGCTGGTGAGCCGGGGCCGGGAGGAGGCCAGACTGGCCCTCGCCCAACTGCGGGACCTCGTACGCGGGATCCACCCGCAGGTGCTCACCGACCACGGGCTGGCGGCGGCGGTGGCGGAGGTGGCGCTGCGGCATCCCGTGCCGGTCGACGTGGACCTGGAACTGCCCCGGCTGCCCGAACCGGTGGAGATCACGGCGTACTTCACCGTCGCCGAGGCGCTGGCGAACGCGGCCAAGCACAGCGGGGCCTCGCGGGTCGGCGTCGCCGGTAGGGTCGAGGGCGACCGGCTCACCCTCACCATCACCGACGACGGCCGCGGCGGGGCCGATCCCGGCGCGGGGGCGGGCCTGGCGGGTCTCGCGGACAGGGTGGCGATGTTGCAGGGCAGGCTGACGGTGACCAGTCCGGTGGGCGGGCCGACCGAGCTGAGGGTGGAGGTCCCGTGCTCCGGGTGATCCTGGCCGAGGACTCGGTCCTGCTGCGGGCCGGTCTGACGGAACTGCTGGCCCTCGGCGGGCACCGGGTGCTCGCCTCCGTCGGCGACGCCCCCGCCCTGCTGCGGGCGGTGGCGGCCGAACGGCCGGACGTGGTCGTCACGGACGTGCGGATGCCGCCCGGGCTGCGGGACGAGGGGCTGCGGGCCGCGCTGGACCTGCGCGCCGCGGACCCGGGGCTGCCGGTCCTGGTGCTGTCCCAGTACGTGGCCACGGCGTACGCGACCCAGCTGTTCACCGGTGGTTCGGCGGCCGGGCTGGGCTATCTGCTGAAGGACCGGGTCGGGGAGGTGACCGAGTTCCTCGACGCGGTCCGGCGGGTCCACGAGGGCCAGACGGTCATCGACCCGGAGGTCGTCCGCGTCCTGCTCGCGCCGAGGCCGGCGAACGAGCCGCTCGGCCGCCTCACCCCGCGCGAGCGGGAGGTGCTCGCTCTGATGGCGGAGGGCCTCAACAACCAGGCGCTGGCGGCCCGTCTGTTCATCACGGAGGCCTCCGTGGTCAAGCACGCGAGCAGCATCTTCACGAAGCTGGACCTGGACCCGACGGAGGGCAACCGGCGCGTCCTGGCCGTCCTGGCCCACCTGCGCGGTAGCACGCCTTCCGCATAGTGATGAGGCTGTGACCTGCGGGCGTTCAGTTCGGCGAAGCCGATCGCTAGGGTCACGGGGTGTCGAAGAACGATGAGATGACCCCGGGCCGCGGCGAGTCCGAGGAGGAGCGCCGGCGCGCCTTCCAGGAGGAGTTCGCGCGGGGCGGCGGGCCCCTCGGACAGCCCGCGCCGGCGCCGAAGCGAGCGTGGCCCCGCAACCTCGGGCTGGCACTGGTCGCGGGCACGCTGGCCTTCGCCGCGCTGAAGCTCACGGGCGCCCTGTCCGGGGACGGCCCCACGGCCTCCGCCGCGGCGGAGGCCGCTGCCGCGAAGGCCACTCCTTCCCCCGCCGCCCCCGCGGCTCCGGCGGCAGCCACCCCCGACGCCCGCCCGATGGTCCCGCTGGCCGACGTCTTCCCCGAGCGCGTCCCGGACGGCGCCGGCGGCGCCTTCACCCGGGTGGGCTCGAAGACCCTGGGGTCCTGCACCGAACGCGGTGCGATCGGCCCCCGCCTCGCCGCCATGATCTCCGCGAGCAAGGGCTGCGTGGGCGAGCAGATCGCCCTCTACAAGGACGCGCGGGGCAACCAGTACAACCTGGCCGTGTTCACCATGAAGGACCCTCAGGACACGGTGCGGCTGGTGACCGACCTGTCGATGGCCTTCGACGACTACCAGGTCGCGGCCCAGGCCCCGCCGCCCGGCTCCGGCCTGGCCACGCTCGGCCCCGAGACCGGGATGGTGCAGTCGTTCGCCGGGTACGGCCGCGTCATGGTGGTCTCGCTCGGGCAGTGGTCCGACGGCCGGACCGGCGAGTTCCAGAAGCTGGTCGACGGAATGCAGCCGCTGCAGCAGGGCGTCACCGACCGGGTGGCCCGGTACGAGGGCGCCCGCTGACCGGCCCCGGTCCTCGCGCCGGCGCCGGCCGCGGCCCCCGCCCCCGGGACCGCGCCACGACCCGGGACACGGCCGGGCCGGCGGGGGCCGCCGATCGCGCCCAGGCCACCAGCAGCAGCGGCAGCGCCAGGTAGCCGAACCGGCCCGCCGGGGCCAGCAGGAACGCCAGCGTCAGCCCGAGCGCGAGGCGGTCCGCCGCGGCCACCACCGTGCGCGGCGGGCGCACCAGCAGCGAGACCCCCACCCCGAGCCCGCCCAGCGCCAGCAGGGCCGTCGTCAGGTACCAGCCCCACGGACCGAGTTCCGCCAGCAGGTGCCCCGGCAGCGGGCTGCTCGCCGGGGTCGGCACGTCGGCCCGCCCGGTCGGGAAGGCGAAGACCTGCCGCCACAGCTCCCCCGGCTGGAGCAGCAGCCCGGGCAGTACGAGGGCGGCCGTCCCCAGCAGGGTCACCAGGACGCAGCGCACCGCCGCCCGCCCGCCGCCCCGGTCGGCCGCGAGGAGGGCCGCCGCCACCGCCACCGCGGGCAGCGCCGTCCACTTGAGGGCGCACGCCGCGGCCAGGGCCGCCCCGCAGGCCACCGGGCGGCCGGAGGCGGCCGCGGCGAGGGCCAGGCAGCACAGCCCCGCCAGCGGCAGGTCCACCCCGCTCACCGCCAGCGGCAGTGCCACGACCGGCGAGGCCACCAGCAGCGGGAGCAGCGGCGACGGGGCGGTGCCGAGCAGGCGGCGGCCCGCCCGCATCCCGCCGAAGAGCGCGGCGGCGCACCAGATCCGGGCGTCGCCCAGCAGCCGCACGGCCCACTCCCCGGCGCCCGCTCCCCCGCCCGCTCCCGTGCCGTCGCCGAGCAGGGCGCGGGGGATGCCGAGGAGCGCCATCCCGGGGAGGTAGGGGGTGTACTCCCCGACTCCGGCCGGCTGGTCCACGTAGGGCCTTCCCGTGTCGAGCAGGAGCCGCCCGGACCGTTCGATGACGCCGACCTCGGACTGTCCCTGTCCGGTGAGCACCAGGTACAGCAGGGGTACGGCCACCGCTCCCAGCAGCGCGGCGGCCAGGGCCGCCCGGCGCCGCCCCAGCGCGGTGGCGGCCGCGGCGGCGAGGTATCCGGCGGCCGCGCACCAGCCCCACAGCCGGTGCGGGGCCAGCGAGGAGAACAGCGGGAAGGACAGCGCCCAGGCGGCCGCGAGCAGCCAGCCGGCGGTCCACCGGGCGGTAGGGGAAGGGGTCATGGCCCCATTCCAGCCGCGCGGCCCCGGCCGGGTCTGCACACCCAGGTGGCGTCTTCGGGGTCGGGTTTCCCCTACCAGGGCCTCCCCCTGCCAGGGCCTCCCTCTGCCAGGGCTTCCGCTGCCACGGTCACCCCTGCCCCCGGGCGGTCCACCACCCGCCACCCGGCCCTCCACCACCCGGCCCTCCGGCACGCGGGGTTCCGCCGCCGGGTACGCCGGAGGGGCGCGGCCCGTGCGGGCCGCGCCCCTCCGGGACGGTCACGTCAGCGCTCAGGCCTCCGGGTTGCCGCCGAAACGCTCGCGGTAGGACTCCAGGTCCTCCTCGGTGACCCGGGCGAACAGCACCGGCGGCACGGTGAACGGCGTCCCGGCCGGGACGGTGTCCAGCGCCTTGGCCTGCTCCGGGGTCACCCAGGTCGCGGTGTCGCCGGGCAGCTCGAAGGAGGAGCGCATGGCGCGCGCCGAGGCCGGGATGAACGGCTCGGAGACCACCGAGTAGAGGTGGATGAGGTTCATCGCGGTGCGCAGGGTGAGCGCGGCGGCCTCCAGGTCGGTCTTGACCTCCAGCCAGGGGGCCTTCTCGTCCAGGTAGGCGTTGCCGGCCGACCACAGGGCGCGCAGCGCGGCCGCGGCCTTGCGGTACTGGAGGGTCTCCATGTGGCCCTCGTACTCGGCCAGCAGCTCGGCGATCTGCTCGCCGAGCTTCGCCTCGGCCTCGCCCGCCGGGCTGCCCGCGGGGACCTCGTCGCCGAACTTCTTGCGGGAGAAGGTGAGCACGCGGTTGACGAAGTTGCCGAGGGTACCGCCGAGGTCCTTGTTGACCGTGGCGGCGAAGTGCTCCCACGTGAAGGAGGAGTCGTCGGACTCGGGCGCGTTGGCGATGAGGAAGTAGCGCCAGAAGTCGGCGGGCAGGATCTCCAGCGCCTGGTCGGTGAAGACGCCGCGCTTCTGCGAGGTGGAGAACTTGCCGCCGTAGTACGTCAGCCAGTTGAAGGCCTTGACGTAGTCGACCATCTTCCAGGGCTCGCGGGTGCCGAGCTCGGTGGCCGGGAACATCACCGTGTGGAACGGGACGTTGTCCTTGGCCATGAACTGGGTGTAGCGGACGTCCTCGGCCTCGAACCACCAGGACTTCCAGTCGCGGGCGGCCGGGTCGGCGTCGGCCCACTCCTTGGTGGAGGCGATGTACTCGATCGGCGCGTCGAACCAGACGTAGAAGACCTTGCCCTCGGCGGCCAGCTCGGGCCAGGTGTCGGCCGGGACCGGGACGCCCCAGTCGAGGTCGCGGGTGATGGCGCGGTCGTGCAGGCCCTCGGTCAGCCACTTGCGGGCGATGGAGGAGGCCAGCTGCGGCCATTCGTCCTCGTGCCGCGCGACCCAGGCCTCGACCTCGTGCTGGAGCTTGGACTGGAGGAGGAAGAGGTGCTTGGTCTCGCGGACCTCCAGCTCGGTGGAGCCGGAGATGGCCGAGCGGGGGTCGATCAGGTCCGTGGGGTCGAGGACGCGGGTGCAGTTCTCGCACTGGTCGCCGCGGGCCTTGTCGTAGCCGCAGTGCGGGCAGGTGCCCTCGACGTAGCGGTCCGGCAGGAAGCGGCCGTCGGCGGGCGAGTACACCTGCCGGATCGCGCGCTCCTCGATGAAGCCGTTGGCCTGGAGCTGCCGGGCGAAGTGCTGGGTGATCTCGGCGTTCTGCGGCGAGGAGCTGCGGCCGAAGTAGTCGAAGGACAGCTCGAAGCCGTCGTAGACCGCCTTCTGGGCGTCGTGGGCCTGCGCGCAGAAGTCGGCGACCGGGAGGCCGTTCTCCTTGGCGGCGAGTTCGGCGGGGGTGCCGTGCTCGTCGGTGGCGCAGATGTACAGGACGTCGTGGCCGCGCTGGCGGAGGTACCGGGAGTACACATCCGCCGGAAGCATCGACCCGACCATGTTGCCCAGGTGCTTGATCCCGTTGATGTAGGGAAGCGCGCTGGTGATCAGGTGTCGAGCCATCCTCGGATGCTCCATTCGTTTCATTTGTACGGATCTACGCGTGACAACGCGCGGTTCATCGTATCGAACCGGCGAAACGCCCCGCGTCGGCTTTTCCCGGGGTCCGGGGGTGGGGCGCAACGCAAAAGCGAGGACTGTGACCTCTCCGTCACGGCCCTCGCGATGGGCCCCATGCTACAGCGGCACCGCCGGGGCCCCGACCGGTGTCCGCGCACCGGACCCCGGCCGGCCTCGGCATATGCGTTCGGGCTCCCCGGCACCTCGCGTGATCGGCATCGGTCACCATCCGATCACCCCCGGACCTAATCCCCTCATGTTGCTCCTCCGCCTCCTCAAGGGGCGTAAGCGCTGTTCTCATGGACCCCGCACAGGGGATGAGGTGGGGAACGGTGAACGATGGCGGACCGGAGGAGTCCGGCGGGGCCGTGGGACTGCCCAGCCGACGGCGGCAGCCGACGCCCATGAGTCAGTGGGATCCGACGGCGCGCCTGTCGTACTGGGCGTTCCACTCGAACCGGCGGCCCGCGTACATGCGCTTCGCGTACCTCCAGCTCGGTTCCGACGCGGCCGCCGAGGACGCGGTGGACGCCACCTTCGACTCGATCATGAACGAGTGGCTCCGCATGCTCCACATGGACCGCCTCGACGCCTACGCCTGGACCGTGCTCAAGCAGCGGATCGTCGACTGGCAGCAACGCCGCGACCCGCGCCTGCACCGCCCCGAGCCCATGGACATCAGCGCCTTCGAGGCGGCCCTCAAGGAGGCGCACGCGGACCAGTACGAGGTGCTGACCGACACCATCCGCTTCTACTCGGCGGTGTCCCGCCTCGCCGAGCGGCAGCGGGACACCGTCCTGCTGCGCTACGGGCTCCAGTGCAGCCCCGGAGAGGCCGCCGCCGTGATGGGTGTGGACGAGGCCACCGTCCGCTCGCAGCTGGGCCAGGCCCACCGCCGCCTCGCCCGGCTGCTCGACACGGCCGCCGGATCATGAGGCCCGGCGAGGACCCGGGTCCCGGCGACGGCCGCGCGGCGGCCCCGCGCACCCTGGCGGAGTACCTGGCCCGGGCCGGCGTGCGCGACCGCTACCCGCACTACGACCTGGGCGCGGCCGAGGCCCGGCTGCTGCGCGTCCCCCGGGCCCCCGGCGCCCCCGCCGCGGCCACCTCCCGCAGCCGGCGCCGGCCCTTCGGCTGGAGCGACCCCGCCCGGGACCGGCCGCTCGAATCGGAGCGGGCCCGGCGGGACCTGAAGGCCGCCTGTCTGGCCGTGGTCGGGGACCCGCGCGCCGGGGCGGACCTGGAGCGCTTCGTGGAGGACTCGCACCGCGACCTGCCGGGGGCGGTGGTCTTCGGCTGCCTGCTGCACCTGGCGGGGCTGCGGGAGGGCTCCCGCTTCTGGTGGCAGTTCGCGGCGGGTTCCGGCAGCCCGCGCACCGCGCCCGCCGCCTACTGCCTCTTCCTCGACCACTCCCGGCGCGGCGAGCACCACGACGCCCGCGTCTGGGCGCGGGAGCTGGGCCGCCGGGGGTTCAGGCCCAGCGGCCGCCGCGAGCTGCGCGAGGTGCGGCTGTGCGCCCAGGCGGCCGTACTGCGGTACGTCGACCAGTGCGACGACCCCGATCTGGGCCCGGTACCGCTGCCCGCGCCGGGGCTGCCCTCGGTGCTGGCCGCGTTCCTGCCGCCGCCCCCGCTGCCGGCCCCCCGGCCGCGCCCGGCCGCGGGCCCGCTGCGCCACCCCGCGCTGACGTCGGCCGCGCGGGGGACGGTGGTCCAGGCCGACACCGGCGAGGCCCTGGCCCAGGCGCGGCGCGCGCTGGCCGTCGTACGGGTCCTGGAGCGGCACCCCCTCGGGGTGCGGGCGGCCGGGCTCGCGCGGGCGTCGGGACTGGCCGCGGCGGAGCTGCGCCCGCTCCTCTCGATGCTGTGCGAGGAGGAGTACGCGTACCGTCCCGCCGCCGGGGTGTACGCGCCGGGCCCGGCCCTGGACCGGCTCGCGGCCCCGGGCGGCTCGGGCCTCGCGGGGCAGCTCCAGCGCACCCTGGCGCTGGCCCGCGACAGCGCGGGCGCGGCCGTCTACCTCAGCCGGTACGCGGAGGGCGAGGTCCGGATCACGCAGATGGCGGACGGGCCGGGGGCCCCGCCGGTGCGGGAGTGGGTGGACTTCCGGGCGGCCGCGCACGCGAGCGCGGTCGGGAAGTGCCTGCTGACCCAGCTCGACCACGACGGCCGCGCCGACCACGTGGCCCGCCACCGCCCGACCCGGCTCACCGCGCGGACCATCACCGACAGCCGGGCCCTGTTCAGCGCCCTGGACGCGGTGGCGCCCGGCGCCCCGGTCTTCGACCTGCGCGAGTACTCCCCCGGGGTCGTCTGCTCGGCGGTGCCCATCGCGACGGGCGACGCCGCCGGCAGCCTGGCCCTGTCCCTGCCGGCCGCGCACGCCCACCGGCTGCACTCCGCGACCGAGGCCCTGCGCCGCAAGGCGGTTCCGGTACTGCTGGCGCTGCTGCTGTCCGGGGCCATCCCGCCGGACGTCCCGCAGGGCGCCCCGCCGCCGGCGCCCGCCGCCGCCCCGGAGACCCTGCGCCGGCTGGGCCGGGTCTTCCGCACGCCGCTGACCCGGTTCGCGGCGTCGGCCGGGGGCCCGCACCTGGTCAGCGACACCGCGTCGGGGGCCGCCTACCTGTTCGACGCCCTCCCGGAGGGGGAGGCGCCGCGCCTCGCGCTGCCGCAGACCCTGGGCCCGCTCGCCCCGGGCAGCCTCCCGGCCCCGGAGGGCCTGGTGGTGCTGGGCACCGCCTGACGGGGCGGGCCCGCCGGGGGCCCGGAAGGGCCGTCTAGCCGACCGGGACGAAGGAGTCGAGGGCGGCGTCGAAATGGCCCCGGGCCTGGGTGAGGCGGCCGAGCGGGGCCGACACCCAGACGTCGTACATCCGGCCGTTCTCGTCCCAGCAGAGGTCGAACGTGTGCCGGGGGCCCTCGGCGGCGGTGAAGCCGTTCCAGGTGAACTCCCACAGGGCGGCGGGCAGTCCGTTGTGGGTGGTGGGGACGATCGAGTTGTCGCGGTAGCCCGGGTTGTTGGACGGGCCGTTCGCGTCGGACTGGCGCATCGCGGCGAGCGGTCCGCCCGAGGCCGGTTTGACCTTGATGCCGATGCGGATGGCGCCGTCCGCGGAGACGTAGAAGACGCGCTGGTCGTCGGTGGTGCGCTGGAATCCCTGCGGCACGGCGAGGCCGAAGCCCTCCGGGTCGTTGACGAAGCGGTACCCGGGGGGCGCGGGCTTGGCGGACACCGTCCGGGCGGGCGGCGGCGGGGGCGCCGGCGCGGTCACGGTGGTCGTCGCCGTGGCCGTCGGCCCGGCGGAGGACTGCGGGGCCGCCGGGGTCTGCGGGGCGGACGCGGTGGCGCCGGGGGCGGGGGTCGTGCGGTCGCCCTGCGCGGCCACCCGCCCCTTGTCCCCGCTCCGGTCCGTGACCAGGGAGGCGGCGACGACGGCGCCGACGACGGCCGCCACGGCGAACACGGCGACCAGCCCGACGCGCAGGCCCGCGCGGGTCTTCGGCTCCTGGGCGGGGCCCGTCCGTGCCGTGACGCGTTCGGTGGGCGTGTACCCGGCGGGCGCGGGCCCCGCCGGCGAGGGCCCTGCCGGTGCGGGGCCCGCCGGACGGGCCGGGCCGGGTGCGCGGTCGAGGAGGGGCAGGCTGCCGGTGGTCACGTACGCGGACAGCATGCGCTGGGCGTCGGTGACGCCCAGGCGGCGTTCGGTGTCGCGCTCCAGCAGGCCCCGGATCAGCGGGATCAGCGGACCGGCCTGCACCGGCGGCCGGATCTCGTCGTAGACGACGGCGTGCAGGACCCCGCCCAGGGAGTCCCGGTGGAAGGGCGACTCACCGGTCAGCGCGGCGCACAGCAGGGCGCCGAGGGACCACAGGTCGGATTCGGGGCCGGCGGCGGCCCCCTGCATCCGCTCCGGGGAGGTGTACTCGGGCGAGCCGACGAAGGCGCCGGTCTCGCTGATGGTGGTGGAGCCAGCGAGGCGGGCGATCCCGAAGTCGGTGAGCACGACCCGCCCGGTGCCCGCCTCCATGAGGACGTTGGCCGGCTTGACGTCCCGGTGGAGCACCCCGCGGTCGTGCGCGGCGCTGAGCGCGCCGAGCAGGGCGAGCCCGATGCGGGCGGTCTCGCCCGCGCCGAGGGGGCCGTCGGCGGTGAGGCGGTCGGCGAGGGAGCCGCCCTCGACGAGCTCCATGACGATGTAGGGGCGGCCGTCGTCCTCGACGACGTCGTGCACGACGACGACGTGCGGATGCTTGATCTGCGCCACGGTGCGTGCCTCGCGCAGGGCTCCCGTGGCTTCCTTGCCCTCACCGACGTGGAGTTCCTTCACGGCGACGGCGCGGCCCAGCAGTTCGTCGGCGGCCCGCCAGACGGTCCCCATGCCACCCCGGCCGAGCCTCTTCCCGAGGCGGTACCGTCCGGCGATCACGACGTCGTCGTTGCGCGGTTCGTCCTGTGACACGTTCCCCCCTCGACCCGGTCAGGGCCCATGATGCCGCACCGACGGATCCGGCCACCCCGTTCTGCGGAGAGCCCACCCGGGCTTCGGCCCGGATCGGGCCCGGTTCCGCCCGGAAACGCGAAAGAACCCCACCGGAGTGGGGTTCTTCCTCTGTGTGTCCGAGGGGGGACTTGAACCCCCACGCCCGATAAAGGGCACTAGCACCTCAAGCTAGCGCGTCTGCCATTCCGCCACCCGGACCAGGTGGTCGGCCCCGGTTTCCCGCGGCGACATGGACAACCATAGCAAAGGATCGACGGGCTTCCGACCATGTTTACGGGCCGCCGCCGGTCCGCCACGCCGCGCTGACCTGCGGGCATGCCGGGAGCCCGGCGGCGGGAGGGACCCTGCGGCCGCCCGGGGCCGCAGGGGGCCGTCCGTCAGGGGCAGCGGATGACCTGGCCCGCGTAGGAGAGGTTGCCGCCGAACCCGAAGAGCAGGACGGGAGCCCCGGAGGGGATCTCGCCGCGTTCGACCAGCTTCGAGAGGGCCATGGGGATGCTCGCGGCGGAGGTGTTCCCGGAGTCGACGACGTCGCGGGCGACGACGGCGTTGACGGCACCGATCCGGGCGGCGAGCGGCTCGATAATCCGCAGGTTCGCCTGGTGCAGCACCACCCCGGCGAGCTCCTCGGGGGTCACCCCGGCCTTCTCGCAGACCTTGCGGGCGAGCGGCGGGAGCTGGCTGGTGGTCCAGCGGTAGACGGACTGGCCCTCCTGCGCGAAGACGGGGGGCGTGCCCTCGATCCGCACCGCGTGGCCCATCTCGGGCACCGAACCCCACAGCACCGGGCCGATGCCGGGTTCCGCGCAGGCCTCGACGACCGCCGCGCCCGCGCCGTCGCCGGTCAGCACGCAGGTGGTGCGGTCCGTCCAGTCGGTGATCTCGGTCATCTTGTCGGCGCCGATGACCAGCGCACGGGTGGCGGAGCCCGCCCGGATCGCGTGGTCGGCGGTGGCCAGGGCGTGGGTGAAGCCGGAGCAGACGACGTTGAGGTCCATCACGGCGGGCGCGCCGCGCATGCCCAGCTTGGCGGCGACGCGCGCGGCCATGTTGGGGGAACGGTCGATGGCGGTGGAGGTGGCCACCAGGACGAGGTCGATGTCGTCGGGGCTCAGTCCGGCGTGCGCGAGGGCCTTGCCGGCGGCGTGGAAGGCGAGCTCGTCGACGGGCTCGTCGGCGCCCGCCACGTGGCGGGTGCGGATGCCCACCCGGGAGCGGATCCACTCGTCGTTCGTCTCGACCATGGCCGCGAGGTCCTCGTTGGTGAGCACTTTCGCGGGCTGGTAGTGCCCTAGCGCCACCACGCGTGAACCGGTCATGGGCGGGGTCCCCCTCTGTACGGCAGGCAGTCAGGTTGACCCAGCTTTGCCTGCTACCGGCCGGTACGAATGCGCGTGACCCAACAGGATTCCGCCACCGGAATTTGGAGCATTCCGAGCAACTTCCTGCCGGAACCGTCCTTGGCGGCGGATCCGGGAGAATGTCCTCGTCAGGTGTGGGCGAGGACGGAACGGGTGGGCTGATCACGATGGGACGGGTCACCGAGCGGCGCCGCGTCGTACGCATCCGGGGCGGGGCGGCGGGGGTCCGGCCGGACACCCTGGTCACGGAGGAGCCGCTGGAGATACGGCTCAACGGCAAGCCTCTGGCCATCACGATGCGCACCCCCGGGGACGACTTCGCGCTGGCGGCGGGCTTCCTGGTCAGCGAGGGCGTCATGGCGCGCGCCTCGGACGTGCAGGCCGTGACGTACTGCGAGGGCGCCACCGAGGACGGCTCCAACACCTACAACGTGGTCAACGTGCAGCTGGCCCCCTCGGTGCCCGTTCCCGACATCACGCTGGAGCGGAACGTCTACACCACCTCCTCCTGCGGGCTGTGCGGCAAGGCCAGCCTCGACGCGGTCCGTACGGCGACCCGCTTCCCGGGGCTCGCCGCCGATCCGGTACGGGTCCCCGCGCGGCTCCTCGCGGAGCTGCCGGACCGGCTGCGGGCGGCGCAGAAGGTCTTCGACCGGACGGGCGGACTGCACGCGGCCGCGCTGTTCTCGGCGGAGGGCGAGCTGCTCGACGTACGGGAGGACGTGGGGCGGCACAACGCCGTGGACAAGATCGTCGGCCGGGCGCTCCAGGCCGGCCGGCTGCCGCTGGCCGGGTCGGTGCTGCTGGTGTCGGGGCGGGCGTCCTTCGAGCTGGCGCAGAAGGCGGTCATGGCCGGGATCCCGGTGCTGGCGGCGGTGTCGGCGCCGTCCTCGCTGGCGGTGGACCTGGCCCTGGAGTCGGGGCTGACGCTTGTCGGCTTCCTGCGGGGCCCGGACATGAACGTCTACGCGGGCGAGCAGCGGATCCTGCTGCCGGGCACCGCCTAGCCAGGCCGTGTCTTTTGGATCAGGGCGGCCTCGCGGCGTGAGCCGGAAGACACGGCCTAACGGCGGCGGCCCCGGCGCGAAGGGTCCGTGGCCCGCTTCGGCTCCGGGGGGTCGATCCGGTGCAGGTCGAGGGTGGCGGGGAGCGGGGTGCTGCCGGGGCCGCCGGATTCGGCCCAGGCGATGATCTCGTCCGTCGCGGTGTCGTCCAGGGCCCACCCGAACCAGACCGCGCGGGCGCCCCGGCGGCGGGCCTCGGTGGTGGGCTGGACCACGATCACGTTGGCCTGCGCGCAGGGCCCGAGGCAGTCGCTCGTACGGACGGCGAGGCGCCCCCCGGAGGCGGCGGCGGCCTCCCGCAGCCGGGCCAGCTGCCCGGCGTGGTCGGAGCCGGGGTTCTTGCGGGGGTCCCCGCAGCAGCAGCCGCGGCAGACCACGAGGGTGCAGGGGCGCGGGGCGGTGGCGGCGAGCGGGCGTATCCAGGTCACCGCCGCACGTTACCGGCCCTGCGCGGCGGGGGGTTGGACCTGCGGGGAGACGTCCACCACACGTCGAGCGGCGAGTTGGCCGCCGGACACCGCCTCGGGGTCCTGGGCGCGGCGGCGGGCGAGGACCGCGCAGACCATCAGCTGCATCTGGTGGAACAGCATCAGCGGGAGCACCGCCAGGGAGGCCTGGGCGCCGAACAGGACGCTGGCCATGGGGAGTCCGGCGGCGAGGCTCTTCTTGGACCCGGCGAACTGGATGGCGATCCGGTCCTCGCGTCCGAAGCCGAGGCGCGCGGCCCCGTACCAGGTGGCGAGGAGCATCACGGCGAGGAGTACGGCCTCCACGGCCATCAGGGCGCCCAGACGCGGAAGGCTGACCCGGTGCCAGACCCCGGCGGCCATGCCCGCGCTGAAGGCCGCGTAGACGACGAGCAGGATCGAGCCCCGGTCGACGCGCCCGAGCACCTTCTTGTTGCGCGTCAGGAAGCCGCCGACCCACCGGCGCAGCCCCTGGCCGAGGAGGAAGGGCAGCAGCAGCTGGAGGACGATCTTCAGGACGGAGTCGGCGGAGAAGCCGCCCGCGTCGTTGCCGAGGAGGGCGGCCGCGAGCAGCGGGGTGAGGAGGATGCCGGCCAGGGAGGAGAAGGAGCCGGCGCAGATCGCGGCGGGGACGTTGCCCCGGGCGATCGAGGTGAAGGCGATGGAGGACTGGATCGTCGAGGGGACCAGGCACAGGAAGAGCAGACCGCTGTAGAGGGGCTGGGTGAGCACGCCGGGCACGAGCAGGCGGGCGGCCACGCCCAGCAGCGGGAAGAGGACGAAGGTGCAGGCGAGGACGGTGACGTGGAGCCGCCAGTGGCGCAGCCCGTCGAGGGCCTCGCGGGTGGAGAGCCGGGCCCCGTAGAGGAAGAAGAGCAGGGCGACGGCGAGGGTCGAGGCGCCGTCGGCGACGGCGGCGCCGACGCCCCGGGCGGGGAACAGCGCGGCGAGCCCCACGGTGGCGAGCAGGGCCAGTATGTACGGGTCCAGGGGCAGCCAGGCGGGAAGGCGGGGGCGTCGCATGGGGGTGCTCACTTGCTGTCGTACGGGGAAGGCGAGGGGTACGACCATCGTCGCCGGTGGACGGTCATCGGGAAACACGCACACCGCACTGACTGTCATCACGGAACACGATGACGGGCCTACGCTGGGGTCATGTACGACCCGGTCCAGCTGCGCACCTTCCTCACCGTGGCCCAGACGCTCAGCTTCACGCAGGCGGCGTCCCGGCTCGGGGTGCGGCAGTCCACGGTCAGCCAGCACGTCCGGCGGCTGGAGGAGGCGACGGGCCGGCCGCTGTTCGCCCGGGACACGCACAGCGTGGCCCTCACGGAGGACGGCGAGGCCCTGCTGGGCTTCGCGCGGACGATCCTGGAGGCGCACGAACGGGCGGCGGCCTTCTTCACGGGGACGCGGCTGCGCGGGCGGCTGCGGTTCGGGGCGTCGGAGGACTTCGTGCTGACCCGGCTGCCCGAGATCCTGGAGGGGTTCCGGCACGAGCACCCCGAGGTGGATCTGGAGCTGTCGGTGGAGCTGTCGGGGACGCTGCACGAGCGGCTGGACGCGGGACGCCTGGACCTGGTGCTGGCCAAGCGGCGTGGGCCGGGGGACGAGCGGGGCCGGCTGGTGTGGCGGGACCGGATGGTGTGGATCGGGGCGGAGGGGCTGCGGGTGGACCCGGAGCGTCCGGTGCCGCTGATCGTGTTCCCGCCGCCGGGTATCACCCGGGCGCGGGCGCTTGAGGTGCTGGAGCGGGACGGGCGGGCGTGGCGGATCGCCTGTACGAGCGGCAGCCTGAGCGGCCTGATCGCGGCGGCCCGTGCCGGGCTCGGGGTGATGGCGCACACCCGGGGGCTGATCCCGCCGGGCCTGGTCCGGGTGGGCGGGCTGCCGGAGCTGGGGCCGGTGGAGTTCGCCCTGCTCCAGGGCCGCCGCCCGACCCCGGCGGCGGAGGCCCTGGCGTCGGCCGTCCTGGCGGGCGGCGACCGCCTGAGCCGGCCGGCGTAGGGGGGCCGGTGGGGCGGGGCGGGTCGGGGTGACGGGGGCGGTAGCCCCTTGGCCCGTGTCGGGGAGGTGCTGGGGGTTTCCCGTCAGTCCCATCGTCGTTCCGTGTCGTGCCGGCCTGTCAAGGGCGCTCCTTCGTCGCGTCACTTCGTGAT
>NZ_JBWKEE010000049.1:10118-17447 GCF_056435605.1 Streptomyces sp. NPDC043896 | reverse complement strand
GGGGGATCCTGCCTGGGAGGGGGCCGCAAAAGAAAACAAGGAGGCAACGAAAAAAAACCCCCCCCCCCCCCCCCCGGCACGACACGGAACGACGATGGGACTGACGGGAAACCCCCAGCACCTCCCCGACCCGGTCCAGGGGGCTACCGCCCCCCGCACCCCCGCCCCGCCCCCTACGCCCCCGCCACCTCGCGCACCCGCCTGCGGTGGCGGGCCACGCGCTCCCTGTTGCCGCACAGTTCGCTCGAGCACCACCGCCGGCGGTGACCCCTGGAGGTGTCCAGGTAGAGGCGGACGCAGCCGTCGCCCTCGCAGGTGCGGATCAGGGCCAGGTCGCCGGGGTCGGTGAGGAGTTCCACCGCGTCCCGGGCCACCGCCGCCAGCATCCCCGCGCACTCCACCCCGCCGCACAGTTCGCGGACGAGGTGGCCCTCCTGGTCCCGTACCGCGCACACGCCCGGGGGCGGACCGGCGGCGGCCGCGTTGACCCGGGCCAGGGCGCCTTCCTCCGGGCCGGTGCCGGCGAGTTCGGCCCGTACGAGGGTGCCCAGGTCGCGGCGCAGCGCGCGGAAGGCCTCCACCCAGTCGGGTCCGAGCCGTGCGAGCGGGGTCCGGTCGGGGACCAGTCCGGCTCCGACGAGCCACAGCCGCAGCTCGTCGCCGTCGCGCAGGCCCTCGGCCCCCTGAACGTCATGGGTGGCCAGCAGGTCCAGGCAGACCCGCCCGGAGTCGAACCACATGCCCGTCCACATGCCTGTCACCGCCTCGGTCGTCGCCGTGGGACTGGGACGCCTCCCCAGAGTGCCGTCGGCGGCCGCGAAGCGGAAGCCCCCGCGCGGGGCTACGCGGCGGGTGAATCGTCGTGGAGTACGCGCTGGAAGAGGCGGTGGTCGCGCCAGGCTCCGTTGATGTGGAGGTACCGGGGTGCGAGTCCGATCTCGGTGAAGCCGTTCTTGGCCAGCACCCGCATGGAGGCGTGGTTGTCGACCATCGTCTGGGCCTCCACCCGGTGGAGCCCGAGCTCCTCGCGGGCGGTCCGGAGGACTTCGGCCAGTCCCGCGGTGGCCAGGCCCTTGCCGTGCCAGGCCTTGTCGATCCAGTAGCCGACGCCGCCGCTGCACAGGGGGCCGAGCGCGATGCTGCCGAGGTTCATCGCCCCCACCACCGCGCCCCCGCCGGCCTCGACGAAGACGTACGGGACGAGCCTGCCCCCGTCGCGGTCTTCGAGCATGCCCTCGATGCGCTCCCGCTGCCCGGCCTCGGTGTAGAACCTCTCGGTGCGCAGGGGTTCGTACGGCTTCATGGCCTCCCGGTTGCGTGTCACCGCGTCGGCCAGCCCGGCGGCGTGTTCGACGGCCAGGCCCTTCATCTCCACCCCGTTGATGATCATGTCGGCACGCTAACGGACGTCCGCCCCCGTGCTCCAGCCTTCGCCCTCCCCCGGGTCCAACGACAGCCGGTACCCCCGCTTGACCACCGTCTGGATCAGCCGGGGCGCCCCCAGGGCCGCCCGCAGCCGGGCCATCGCGGTCTCCACGGCGTGCTCGTCGCTGCCGGCCCCGGGCAGCGCCCTCAGCAGGTCGGCCCGGGACACCACCCAGCCGGGCCGTCGGGCCAGTGCCTCCAGCAGGGCCATCCCGGCGGGCGGGACCGGGCGCAGCCCGTCGTCGACGAGGACGGCGTGCCCCCGGATCTCCAGCCGGTGCCCGGCGACGGGCAGGACGCGGGCCCGGCCGGGGAGTTCGCGGCACAGCACCTGCACCAGCGGGCCGAGCCGGAACCGCTCGGGCTGTACGGTCTCCACTCCCTCTGCCTGGAGCGGCAGCGCGGTGACGGGTCCCACGCACGCCGCGAGGACCGGCCCGCGCAGTGCCTCCAGTACGGCTTCCCGCAGCCCGCGTTCCCCGGCCCGGGAGAGCAGGGAGGCCGCTGCCGGGGCCGAGGTGAAGGCGACCGCGTCCACCGTCCCGACGGCCACGGCGTCCAGCAGCCGGTCCAGCGGTGCGAGGTCCTCCGGCGGCATCCACCGGTACACCGGTACCGGTACCACCTCGGCCCCGCCGTCGCGCAGGGCCTCCACGAAGCCGGGGAGGGGTTCGCCGTGCAGCTGGAGCGCGATCCGCCGCCCGGCGACGCCGCCGGCGAGGAGCCGGTCCAGTACCTCGGCGAGCGATTCCGACTGGGGGGACCAGGCCTCGACGAGTCCGGCGGCCCGTACGGCGCCCTTGACCTTGGGGCCGCGTGCCAGGAGTTCGGTGGTGCGCAGCCGGTCGAGGAGGTCCTCGCCGATGCCCCAGCCGTCGGCGGCTTCGATCCAGCCGCGGAAGCCGATGGCGGTGGTGGCGACGACGGCGTCCGGGGGGCTGTCGAGGAGTTCCTTGGTGGCGGCCATCAGCTCGGTGTCGTCGGCGAGCGGCACGATCCGCAGGGCGGGGGCGTGGATGACGGCGGCTCCGCGCCTGCGCAGCAGGGCGATCAGTTCGTCCGCCCGCCGGGCGGCGGTGACTCCGACGGTGAATCCGGCCAGGGGGCCGTGGGGAGCGTCGTCCATCGTGGTTGCCTGCCTTGCCCTGAGGGTTCCTGCGTCGGGGACGTGCCGAGCCTGCCAAGGCGTCGTGTCGGGCTCGGTTCCACCGTATTTCGGACCGGTTAACCGGTCCGTCACCGCCGTGCTCCGGTGTCACACGGGTCTCAGACCGATGTGAGCTGCGCTTTTTCCGCCTGCCCGGCGGTGTCGGCGGCCGGGGCGGCGGCGACCGGCCGGCGAAGGTATACCGCCCAGGTGACCGCGCAGCACACGGCGTAGAAGGCGAGGAAGGTGGTGAAGGCGGTGGTTCCGGAGCCGGATTCGAGGAAGGCGGAGCGGAAGACCAGGTTGATGCCGAGTCCGCCGAGTGCGCCGACGGCTCCGATGAGGCCCATGGAGGCGCCCGAGAGCCGCCGTCCGTGGGCGGCGGCCTCTTCGCCGTCGAGGCCTCGGGCGAGTGCCTTCGCGGCGAAGATGCCGGGGATCATCTTGTAGGTGGAGCCGTTGCCGAGCCCGCTGAGCGCGAACAGGGCGACGAAGCCGACGAGGAAGACGGGCAGGGATTCCCGTACGGAGGCCAGCAGGACCACTCCGGTGGCGGCGGCCATCGCGACGAAGGTGGCGAGGGTGATGCGGGCGCCGCCGTAGCGGTCGGCGAGGGCGCCGCCGACGGGCCGGACGAGGGAGCCGAGGAGCGGGCCGATGAAGGTGAGGGAGGCTGCCTGGAGGGGGGTCCGTCCGAACTGCGTCTGGAGCACGAGCCCGAAGGCGAAGCTGTAGCCGATGAAGGAGCCGAAGGTTCCGACGTAGAGGAAGGCCATGATCCAGGTGTGGGCGTCGCGGGCGGCCTCGCGGACGGCGCCGGAGTCGTTGCGCACGGGCGCCAGGTTGTCCATGCGTACGAGGGCCAGCGCGGCGGCGGCGACGATCAGCGGGAGGTAGGTCCACAGCAGCAGCCGGGGGTGGCCGACTCCGGCGGTGCCGATGACCAGGAGGGCGACGAGCTGGACGACGGGGACGCCGATGTTGCCGCCGCCGGCGTTGAGTCCGAGGGCCCAGCCCTTCTTGCGCAGCGGGAAGAAGGCGTTGATGTTCGTCATCGAGGAGGCGAAGTTGCCGCCGCCGACGCCGGTGAGGGCGGCCACGGCGAGGAACGTGCCGTACGAGGTGCCCGGTTCCATGACGATGAGGGCGGCGATGGTCGGCGCGAGGAGGAGCAGGGCGCTGACGACGGTCCAGTTGCGGCCGCCGAAGCGGGCGACGGCGAAGGTGTAGGGGATCCGTACGAGGGCGCCGACGAGGGTGGCGGTGGCGATGAGGAAGAACTTCCCGGCCGGGTCGATGCCGTACTGGGGGCCCATGAAGAGCACCATGACGGACCACAGCGACCAGATGGAGAAGCCGATGTGTTCGGAGAACACGGAGTAGAGGAGGTTGCGGCGGGCGGTCCGCTCCCCCGTCTCCCGCCAGAACGTCTCGTCCTCGGGTTCCCACCGCTCGATCCAGCGGCCTCCCCTGCGCGGTGCGGTCGTACCGGTCATCACACGCCTCCACAGCTGTCGCGTCCTTGCTGAGGAGGCTAGGAAGGGCGCGTTTCGGCCCCGGTCCCCGCCGGATGACCGGCGGGAAACCTTGCACTCACCCGCCGCCGGGGGCGGGTGTGAGCGCTGCGGGGAGCCAGCTGCCCGGGGGGACTTCCAGCCAGTCGCCGGCGGTCTGGAGTTCGCGGGCGGCCCGTTGCAGGGCGTCGAGGCCGGGGTGGGCCAGGCCCTTGCGCCACACCATCGACAGCGGGGACAGGGGGACGGGGTCGACGAGGGGGCGTTTGACGCTGCCGGGCATGTCGAGGAAGCCGACGGTGGCGAGGACAGGGTTGCGGGTCTTGGCCATGACGCGGCGGAACTCCTCCTTGCCCATCGCGACGGGGGCGGGCGGGGCGAGGGCGATGCCGCGTCCGGCGAACAGTTCACGGGCGAGGCCGGTCCACTCCAGGGTGCGCGGGTTGCCCGCCCCGGCGTACACGGTCTCCCCGGCGAGCGCGGCGAGCGGTACGGCCTCCCGCGCGGCCAGCGGGTGGTCTTCGGGCAGGACCACGGCGAGGGGTTCGTAGCGGACGGGGCGGTGGTCGAGGCGGGCGCGGAGGGCGGGCGCGAGTCCGGCCGCGTACCCGAAGGAGACGTCGAGGCGGCCGGCGGCGATCTCGGCGGCGGCGTGGGTGAGGCCGCTCTCGAAGCGGGCCATCAGCTCGCAGCCGGGGGCGAGTTCGCGGGCGCGTTCCAGGACCCGGCGGCCGGTGCTGGGACCGTCGGTGTTCATGTCGACGAGCAGCGCGCGGGGCGGTCCGGCGAAGGCGGCGGCGAGTTCCTCGTGGGCGCGCAGGACGTCGCGGGCGTGGGGCAGGAGCCGTTCGCCGTCGGGGGTGAGCTCGACCGCGCGGGTGGTGCGCAGGAACAGCGGCGTGCCCAGGGCCTGTTCGAGCCGGCGGACGTCGCGGCTGAGGGCCTGCTGGGCGACGTAGAGCCGGGCGGCGGCGCGGGAGAAGTGCAGCTCCTCGGCGACCGCGAGGAAGCCGCGCAGCAGCCGGGGGTCGAGGTCACGGGCGGTCATCCCCGGAGATTAACAACGGGAGCGCGTGAATGGCCCCGGAACAGGTGTTGGACCGGTGCCGGGGGCGGGCCGCAGGCTCGTCGCATGCCGCAAGAAACCCCGCTCATGGCCGTGACCGGCAGCACCCTGGTCCTGGCCGGCCCTCCGGCCCCGGTACGCGCCCCCGCCCCCACCGCCGCCCGCACCCCCGGCCCGTACGCCCGCCTCTTCACCCGCCCCGGTACGCGCGGGTTCACCACCGGGAACCTGATGGCCCGGCTGCCCATGGGCATGTTCGCGGTCAGCGCGGTGATGATGATCGCCGGGCAGCGCGGCTCGTACGCCCTCGCCGGCGCGGTCACCGCCACCGGGCTGGCCGCCACCGCCGTCGTCGCGCCCTGGACGGCCCGGCTGGTCGACCGGTACGGGCAGGCCCGCATCGCCGTGCCGGCGACGGTGATCGCCGTCCTCGGCTCGCTCTCCCTGGTCGTGTGCGTCCGTACGCAGGCCCCCGCGTGGACCCTCTTCGCCTCGTACGCGGCCACCGCGACCACCCCCAACATCGGCGGCATGTCCCGGGCCCGCTGGACGCACCTGCTGCCCCCGGCCGAGCACCACACCGCGATGTCCTTCGAACAGGCCGCCGACGAGCTGTGCTTCATGCTCGGCCCGGTCCTCGCGGCCTTCCTGTGCACGGCCGCCTTCCCGGAGGCGGGCACCCTGGCCGGGGCGGTGCTGCTGCTCACCGGGATGCTGGTCTTCACCGCGCACCGGTCCACCCAGCCGCCCGCCACCGGGGTACCGCCCGCCGCCCTCGGCCCGTCCCCGCTGCGCGCCCTGCTCCCGCTGCTCGGCCTGCTGACGGCCGCCGGGGCGGTGTTCGGCTCGATGGAGGTCGCCTCCATCGCCCACCTCGCCGCCCTGGGCCTCGGCGGCGCCTCCGGCCCGGTACTGGCCCTCCAGGCGGCGGGCTCCTGCGCCGCCGGGCTCTACTACGGCACCCGCCGTCCGCGCGCCCTGCGGACCTGCCTGGTGGCGCTGGCCGCGGCGATGGCCCTGCCCTGGGCCGCGGCCGCTTCGGGATCGCTCGCGCTGCTGGCCGTGGCCCTGCTGTCGGCCGGGATGGCCACCGCCCCGGTGATGGTGGGCGCGATGGCCCTGGTGCAGCGGGCCACTCCGCGCGGCCGCCTCAACGAGGGCATGAGTCTCGCCGTCACCGCGATCATGGCCGGGATCGCCGTGGGTGCCGCCACCGCGGGCCAGGCCGTGGACCGTCTGGGTTCCACCGCCGCGTACGCCCTCCCGGCGGCCGCCGCCCTGGTCGCGCTGGGCCTCACCGTCGCAACAGCCCGATTCATCCGTATTGTTCCGGCGGGCGAGTGACGCGTCCGCGTGGTACGCACCACTCCTCCGCGCGATCCCGCATAACTGGGGGTGCTTTCCCCAGCGCCCTTCCCTTCGCGGAGGAACTCCCCTTGCCTGCTTCACGCTCCGTCTCCTCGGCCCTCGTCGTCGCGGCCGTCACCGCGTCCTGCCTGGTAACGGCCGTACCGGCCCTGGCCGACGCGTCACCCGTCCGGTTCTCCCAGCCGTACGTCCCCTCCATCGCCCCGGGCGGGACGGGCCGCGTCGTCATCGCGGCCCTGAACGGCCAGGACCCGGCGCGCAGCAGCACCTTCCGGATCACCGCCCCGGAGCGGACCACCTTCCCGGAGGCCCGCTTCTACTGGAACGGGCAGCGGGCGGGCGGCTCGTGCACCCGCTCGGCGGACGCGCGCCTCATGACCTGTGACGCCGGCACCCGGGCCGGCTTCACCTTCCCGGCGAACACCCAGACGCGGCTGGCGGTGGCCGTCCGGGTGGACCCGAAGGCCCCGGAGGGCACCACCCTGGACGGCGGCGAGTGGTCCAACGGCACCGACGCCCCGGCCCTGTTCGCCGTGGCCACCCCGGTGACGGGCCCGAAGGGCGACGACGGCCGCCCCGGCCACGACGGCAAGCCCGGCCACCACGGCAAGCCGGGCCGCCCGGGCCCGCAGGGGCCGCAGGGCGAGAAGGGCGAGAAGGGCGACCCCGGCAAGGACGGCCCGGCGGGGCCCCAGGGACTGCCCGGCCAGAACGGCAAGAACGGCGACAACGGGAAGAACGGAAAGGACGGGCTGCCCGGCAGGGACGGGAAGCCCGGCAAGGACGGCGCCCCCGGCCCCCAGGGACCC
>NZ_JBWKEE010000049.1:0-10020 GCF_056435605.1 Streptomyces sp. NPDC043896 | reverse complement strand
CCAAGGGCGACCCCGGCACCCCCGGCGGCCCGGCGGGCCCCAAGGGCGACCCCGGCAAGGACGGCAAGCCCGGCCGCGACGGCAAGAACGGCAAGAACGGCCGCGACGGCAGGGACGGGCAGCCCGGCAAGGACGGGATCCAGGGACCCAAGGGCGACCCCGGCACCCCCGGCGGCCCGGCGGGCCCCAAGGGCGACCCCGGCAAGGACGGCAAGCCCGGCCGCGACGGCAAGAACGGCAAGGACGGGAAGCCCGGCAAGGACGGCGCCCCCGGCCCCCAGGGCCCCCAGGGCCGTCAGGGTGACAAGGGCGAACGGGGCGAGAAGGGCGACCCCGGCAAGCCCGGCGGCCACTGCAAGAAGTGCGACGGCCACCACGGCAAGGACGACCACCACGGCAAGGGCGGCAAGGGCGACCACAAGGCCGCCCCGAAGGCCCGCATCGTCACCTCCGGCCACGGCCTCGGCATCCGCTCCGGCCCCGGCACGGGCTACAAGAAGACCGGCAAGATCCCGGCCAACACCGTGGTGAAGCTCCAGTGCAAGGTCAACGGCCAGAAGGTCGGCGACAATTCGATCTGGTACAAGCTCGCCGACGGCCGCGGCTGGATCGCCGCCCGCTACGCCCTGAACCTCAACAAGGTCCCGTACTGCTGACGGCACCCACGCCGTACGGCCGGACATGACGAAGGCCCCGCAGCCAACCGGCTGCGGGGCCTTCGTCACTGGCCGCGTACCGGAATCCGGTACATAATCGGTACCGGATTCCGGTACCGGCACGAGGGAGTGCGGCCATGCCCATAAGCGCCAGCGAGGCACGCAAGACGCTGTTCCCGCTGATCGAACGCGTCAACAACGACCACACCCCGGTACGCATCAGTTCCAAGAACGGCGACGCCGTCCTCATGTCGGCGGAGGACTACGACTCCTGGCAGGAGACCGTCTACCTGCTCCGCTCGCCGGCGAACGCCCGCCGCCTCATGGAGGCGGTCGCGCGCGACCGGCAGGGCGCGGCCACCGTCGCGAAGAGCATGGAGGAACTGCGGTCCCTGGCCGGTGAGGAGTGAGGAGCGTTCACTTCGACCCCGACGCCTGGGAGGACTTCCTCTACTGGCTCGCCGCGGACCGGAGGATGGCCAAGCGCGTCACCCGACTGGTCGGCGAGATCCAGCGAACGCCCTTCGAGGGCATCGGGAAGCCGGAACCGCTCAAGGGCGACCTGTCCGGCTACTGGTCCCGCCGGATCGACGACGAGCACCGCCTCGTCTACCGGGCCGACGACAAGGAAGTGAAGATCCTCAAGGCCCGGTACCACTACACCGACTGACACCGGACATGACGAAGGCCCCGCAGCCAACGGGCTGCGGGGCCTTCGCCCACATGGGATGAGTGGAGATGGCGGGAATCGAACCCGCGTCCAACGGTGCAGAAGCAGGGCTTCTCCGAGCGCAGTCCGCTGCGATTTTCTCGGCCCCGGAGATCACACGGACAAGTCTCCGACGGGCTCAGTCACTGTTTGGTTTCCCTCCAACCCCCGTGACCGGGGCTAGAGGTTTAGATCCCTAGTTGACGCCAGGATCCGGACCGGGACCACTTCCGGGCTGACGCTCCTCACAGAGGCTTCAGCTCACTGTTATTAGGCAGCGAGGGTGAAGCGGGAGTTATCGCTCTTGGTGTTGGCGATTATTTTTTGCGACATGTGGTTAGCGAGATCATTGCCGCTTCCTCGGCTCGCTTCCCCTGCATCGACAGCCGCTGTCGAAACCGATCATCCCCATGTTGTCACTCTTGAGTTGTTGGATACCGCTCAAGCCGCGCCGACCCCGAGGGGGCGGTGCTGAACCCCATGGTACGCGAAGTGGACCACCGGGTGCCAGGAGATTAAACCGTGCCCCGCTGCTTGCGGCGGACCGCCGAGATGGCCCGCTGCGTCTCGCGCGTGTCCTGCTTCTCGCGCAGCGTCTGGCGCTTGTCGTACTCCTTCTTGCCCTTCGCCAGCGCGATCTCGACCTTCGCCCGGCCGTCCTTGAAGTACAGGGACAGCGGCACCACCGTGTGGCCCGACTCGTCGGCCTTGCGCTCCAGCTTGTCGATCTCCTCCCGGTGCATGAGGAGCTTGCGCTTGCGGCGGGCGCTGTGGTTCGTCCACGTGCCCTGGCTGTACTCCGGCACGTGCACGTTGTACATCCAGACCTCGCGGCCTTCCACCGACACGAAGCCGTCCACCAGCGAGGCGCGGCCCTGGCGCAGGGACTTGACCTCGGTGCCGGTCAGGACGATCCCGCACTCGTAGGTGTCGATGATCGCGTAGTCGTGCCGCGCCTTCTTGTTCTGGGCGATCAGCTTGCGCCCTTTTTCCTTAGCCATAGTGCGGTCATTTTCGCACTACGACCCCACCCCGAGGCCACCCAATACCGACCGCGCCCGCTCCTCCGCCCCGTCGCCCGCCGCCAGGTCCGGGGTGATCCCCCCGCCGTCGAGGCTGCGGCCCGCCGGGGTGCGGTACGTGCCCACCGTCAGCTCCGCCACCGCGCCGCCCGGCAGCTCGGTCGGCATCTGCACCGACCCCTTGCCGAAGGTGCGGCTGCCCACCGTCACCGCGCGGCCGCGGTCCTGGAGGGCGCCGGTGACCAGCTCGGCCGCGCTCATCGTGCCCCCGTCGACCAGCGCCACCAGGGGCCGGGCGGTGTCCCCGCCCGGGTCCGCGTACAGGGCGCGCTCGGAGCCCCGTACGTCGTACGTCGCCACGAGCCCGCCGTCCAGGAACGCGGAGGCCGCCGTCACCGCCTCGGTGACCAGCCCGCCCGGGTTGCCGCGCAGGTCCAGCATCACCCCGCCGCCGGGCGGGGCCGCCCGGACGGCCGCCCTGACCCGCTCCCCCGAACCCCGGGTGAAGGAGGCCACCTTGATCACGGTGATGCCGCCCGCGAGGCGGCGTACGGTCACCGGCTCGGTACGCAGCTCCGCGCGCCGGACGGTCTCGGTGAGGTCGGCGCCGTCCCGGCTGAGGCCGAGGACCACCGGGGTGCCGGCCTCTCCGCGCAGCAGGGCCACCACGTCGGCCACGGCGAGGCCGGTGACGCTCTGGCCGTCCACGCTCAGCAGCCGGTCCCCGGCGCGCAGTCCGGCCCGGTCGGCGGGGCTGCCGGGCTGGACCCGGTCGACCTCGATGCGGCCGCCCTGACGGCGTCCGGCCCAGAGCCCGACACCGGTCCAGCGGCCGTCGAGTTCCTCGGCGAAGGCGGCGTACTCGCCCCGGTCGTAGACGGTGCCCCAGCGGTCGCCGCTGCGGCTGACCACCTCCTGGGCGGCCTTCTTGCCCGACTTGCCCTCGGCGACGGCCTCGGCGGCGGCCCGGGCGACGGCTTCCCGGTCGGCGGTCCCGGATCCGCTTCCGGGGCCCTCCCGAGGGTCCGGGCCGGGTTCGCCGGCGCTGGCCGCGAAGAGCGGGCGCGGCTCGTCCGCCTCGCGGGGGGCCCAGCAGCCGGTGCCCGCGGCGGTGCCCACGGACACGAGGAAGACCAGCGTCAAGACGGCCCCGCGACGCGGGTCGCGGGGCCGGGGACAGAAGGCGGGCAGACCCGGCATGCGGCCGAGTCTAGGACAAGCCCCGTCGCGGCACGTCTGGTTGACGGCAGACCGCACGAGGCGCTCGTCATACCTTCAGATACTTGCGCAGCGCGATGAACGCGGCCAGCGAGGGCATCAGCAGGCCGATGACCAGGACCAGCGGCAGCTTGGTGAGGACCGCGTCCCAGCCGATGAAGTTGATCAGCTGGAGCTTCTCGCGGAGCGCGATGCCGTGGTCGATGACGAAGTACTGGCCCGTGCCGAGCATCACGCAGGCGAAGACGGCCCCGATGAGGCCGGCCACGGCCGCCTCCATGATGAACGGCACCTGGATGTAGAAGCCGGAGGCGCCCACCAGCCGCATGATGCCGGTCTCCCGCCGACGGCTGAACGCCGAGACGCGCACCGTGTTGACGATCAGCAGCAGCGCCACGATCAGCATGACCAGCATGATGCCGAGGGCCGCCCAGTTGAGGGTGCCGAGCAGGGCGAAGAGGTTGTCCAGCTCGGTGGACTGGTCGGCGACCGACTGGACGCCGTCGCGCCCGGCGAAGGCCGAGGTGATGACCGCGTACTTCTCCGGGTTCTTCAGCTTGACCCGGAAGGAGTCGGGCATCTGGTCGGGGGTGACCACGGAGGCGAGGGCGGTGTGCCCGAAGCGCTCCTTGTAGTGCTTGTAGGCCTCGTCCGAGGACTCGTACATGACGGTCTGGACGAGGTCCATCTTCCTGAGCTCGGACTCGATGCCCTGCTTCTGCTCGGGGGTGACGGCCCCCTTCGAGCAGGGCCGGGCGCTGCCGGCCGGGGCGGCGGCCGCCGGGGCTCCGGCGGCGGCGCCGGGTGCGGCGGCGCCCGCCGCGTCGAGGGCGTCGTTCTTCGTGCAGAGGTAGACGGTGACGTTGACCTTGTCGTACCAGTACCCCTTCATGGCGCTGACCTGGTCGCGCATGAGCAGGGAGCCGCCGAACAGGGCCAGGGACAGGGCCACGGAGATGATGACCGCGAAGGTCATGGTGAGATTGCGGCGGAGGCCGACGCCGATCTCCGACATGACGAACTGGGCGCGCATGACGTCTCAGGGACCTTTCAGTGCTGGTAGCCGTAGACGCCGCGCGACTGGTCGCGCACGAGCCGGCCCTGTTCGAGTTCGATGACGCGCTTGCGCATCTGGTCCACGATCTGCTGGTCGTGCGTGGCCATGATGACGGTGGTGCCGGTCCGGTTGATCCGGTCCAGGAGCTTCATGATGCCGACGGAGGTCTGCGGATCGAGGTTGCCGGTCGGCTCGTCGGCGATCAGCAGGGCGGGGCGGTTGACGAAGGCGCGGGCGATGGCGACGCGCTGCTGTTCGCCGCCGGACAGCTCGCCGGGCATGCGCCCCTCCTTGCCGCCCAGGCCGACCAGCTCCAGGACCTGGGGGACGGCCTTGCGGATCTCGCCCCGGGGTTTGCCGATGACCTCCTGGGCGAAGGCGACGTTCTCCGCGACCGTCTTGTTGGGGAGGAGGCGGAAGTCCTGGAAGACGGTCCCCAGCTGGCGCCGCATGTGCGGGACCTTCCAGTTGGAGAGTTTCGCGAGGTCTTTTCCGAGGACGTGCACCTGGCCGTGGGTCGCCCGTTCCTCGCGCAGGACCAGGCGCAGGAAGGTGGACTTGCCGGAGCCGGAGGAGCCGACCAGGAAGACGAACTCGCCCTTGGCGATGTCGAGGGAGACATCTCTGAGTGCGGGCCGGTTCTGCTTCGGGTAGGACTTGGAGACGTTGTCGAATCGGATCACGGGAGCACCACGGTCGCCGGGAGTAGGTGACGGTGACCATACGCGACCGGACGGCGGGTGGGGACCCGTCATCCGTAGTTGCCCGATTTATCCCCGGGGCTGGAGGAGCCGGACCGTGATTGCCCGGACGGGCCGCGCCGAATGTCGGCGGAGCTGGCACAGTGGTAGGGGGAACGGCTTCCGTCCCCGTGCCGTTAACCATGACGAGGGGACGAGAGGAGGAGCGCATGACATATGACCGGCTCGTGTGCGCGAACTGCGCCGCACCCGTCAGCCAGGGCCGCTGCCCGGTGTGCCGGGCGAACCGGGAGCGCCTCCAGCAGGAGGGCCCCTTCGCCGGGCTGAATCCGGCGGCACTCATCGCGCTTCTGGTGGTGCTGGTGGCCGCGCTGGCGTTGGTGGCACGTACGGCGTAGGCCGCGTCACGTCCCGATCAACACCGATCACCACACGGATCACACGTAATGGGGAAGGGCCCGGACACCAGCTGGTGTCCGGGCCCTTCCTCGGGTTCGTGCCGTGCGTGCCTTACGCGGTCTGCTCCTGCTGCTTGCGCCAGCGGATGCCGGCCTCCAGGAAGCCGTCGATTTCGCCGTCGAGCACCGCCTGCGGGTTGCCGACCTCGAATTCCGTCCGCAGGTCCTTGACCATCTGGTACGGGTGCAGGACGTAGGACCGCATCTGGTTGCCCCAGGAGCTGCCGCCGTCCTTGAGGGCGTCCATCCTGGCCTGCTCCTCCTGTCGGCGCCGCTCCAGCAGCTTGGCCTGGAGCACGTTCATCGCGCTGGCCTTGTTCTGGATCTGCGAGCGCTCGTTCTGGCAGGAGACGACGATGCCGGTCGGGATGTGCGTGATGCGCACGGCCGAGTCGGTGGTGTTGACGCCCTGGCCGCCGGGGCCGGAGGCGCGGTACACGTCCACGCGCAGCTCGGACTCGTCGATCTCGACGTGGTCGCTGGTCTCGACGACCGGCAGCACCTCGACGCCCGCGAAGGAGGTCTGGCGGCGGCCCTGGTTGTCGAAGGGCGAGATGCGCACGAGGCGGTGGGTGCCCTGCTCGACGGAGAGGGTGCCGTAGGCGTACGGGGCCTTGACCACGAAGGTGGTCGACTTGATGCCGGCCTCTTCCGCGTACGAGGTCTCGTAGATCTCCGTCGGGTAGCCGTGGCGCTCGGCCCAGCGCAGGTACATGCGCTGGAGGCGCTCGGCGAAGTCGGAGGCGTCGACGCCGCCGGCCTCGGCCCGGATGTTGACCAGGGCCTCGCGCTCGGCGTACTCGCCGGAGAGCAGGGTCCGGACTTCCATCTCGTCCAGTGCCTTGCGGACGGCGACCAGCTCGGCCTCGGCCTCGGCGAGGGTGTCCGCGTCGTCCATTTCCTGCGCGAGGTCGAAGAGGACCGCGAGGTCGTCGATACGGCCGCGCAGGGTCTCGGTCTTGCGGACCTCGGCCTGGAGGTGTGAAAGCTTGCTCGTGATCTTCTGGGCGGCTTCCGGGTCGTCCCACAGGGACGGCGCGGCGGCCTGCTCCTCGAGCACGGCGATTTCTGCCCTCAGCTTGTCGAGGTCCAGGACGGCCTCGATCGACCCCATGGTCGAGGAGAGGGACTTCAGCTCTTCGGAAACATCGACGACTGCCACGGGTCAAGCCTAGCCGGTCCTCGGGCGGCACTGTCCGGTCAGGCCGGTTCGGACCGTACAGAGGAGCGTCGATACGGGCGTACGCTCCTCGTATGACCGTTCTACTCGTGAAGCGTCGCCATGTGGACCACATGCGTGTCACGACCACGAGCTGTCTGCCGCCGGACCCCGCACAAGCCTGATCCACCCCGATCCGACTTCGGTCCTGTACGCGGCCGTGCTGCCCCGGCGCCATCCCTGCCGGCGGACCGCCCCACCCGTATGCCCCGCCATCTCTGGGGCACAGGACCCTGTGACATCCGAAACGGAGTCGTCATGCCGTCCGCGCACCCCTCTTCTTCCTCCTCCACCGCTGCCGCCGTCGAGGCCTCCGCCTCCGCCGAAGCCCCCGCCTCCGCCCCCTCCGCCGAGCCGTCCGAGCCCGCCCTCGCCGTCATCGACCTCTCGCGGGCGGACGACCCCGCCGAGCGCCCCGACTTCCTGAAGCAGCTGCACGCGGCGGCCCGGGACACCGGCTTCCTGTACCTGACCGGACACGGCATAACCGAGGCGGAGACCGCCCGCATCCTGGATCTGACCAGGGCTTTCTTCGCACTCCCGGAGGCCGACCGGCTGTCCCTGAGCAATCTGAACTCCCCGCACTTCCGGGGCTACACCCGCATCGGCCACGAGCTGACCGGCGGTGCCTCCGACTGGCGGGACCAGCTGGACGTCGGCGCGGAGCGGCCGGCCCCGGTGCTGGGGCCGGAGGACCCCGCGTACCTGTGGCTGGAGGGGCCCAACCAGTGGCCGGCGGCGCTGCCGGAGCTGAAGGAAGCGGTCCTGGGCTGGCAAGAGCGCCTGGCGGGAGTGGCGCACCGGCTGCTCCGGGAGCTGCTGGCCTCGATCGGCGCTCCCCCGGACTTCTTCGACGCGGCCTTCGCCGACCGCCCGCACCTGCACACGAAGCTGATCCGCTACCCCGGGTCCGCCCCGTCGGGCGCCGACCAGGGCGTCGGAGCGCACAAGGACTACGGCTTCCTGACGCTGCTCCTCCAGGACACGGTGGGCGGGCTTCAGGTCGTCCGGGACGGCGGGTACGTCGACATCGAGCCACGGCCGGGGGCGTTCGTGGTGAACCTGGGCGAGCTGCTGGAGATCGCCACCGAGGGGTACCTGAGGGCCACCGACCACCGGGTGGTCAGCCCGCCGGAGGCGGTGGAGCGCTTCTCGGTGCCGTTCTTCTACAACCCGCGGCTGGACGCGGTGGTGGAGACGGTCCCCGGGGACTACCTGCGCTCGGCTCCGGGCGTCGCGCACGACGCGTCGAACCCGCTGCACGCCGAGTACGGCCGCAACGAGCTGAAGGGCTGGGTCCGCGCCCACCCGGAGGTCGCCCGCCGCTGGCACCCGGAACTGACCTCGGTGTAGTCGGGTCCGGGCGCGCCGGGCGGGGCCCGGCCGGCGCGCCTACCGGGGCTGGGACGGGGCGGCTACCGGGGCTGGGACGGGGCGGACTGGCGGCCCTTGCCGTCGCGCGGCGGGGGCGCCGGGTCGTCGCCGGAGACGGCGAGCCAGCTGCCCAGGCCCACCGCCGTCACCAGGGCCAGCGCCGACGCGGAGAGCACCAGGCGGCGCTTGCGGACGGCCTCGGCGCGGTGCCGGGCGGAGCCGGGCCGGTGTCCGCCCGCGGGGCGCGGTACGCGGGCGGTGCCCAGGGCGCCGCCGGCCAGCTCGTCCGGGCCCGGGACCCGCATCGAGGTGTGGGTGTCCCGGTTGGAGTCCGTGGCGGAGCCGGGGACCAGCGGGACCACGCCCCGCCGGCGCACGGGGTCGGCGGCGGTGTCGGGTTCCCGTTCGGGCTCGGGCTCCGGGTCGGCGTCGTCCGGCTCGTCCACGTCGAGCGGCGGCATCCCGGCCAGCATCGGCAGCAGGTCGCGCAGCCGGGCGGACAGCTCTGAGGCGCGCAGCCGGGAAGCGGGGGCCTTGGCCAGGCACTGGACCATGAGCTGCCAGAGCTCGTCGGGGATGCCGGGCAGCGGGACCACGGTCTCGGTGACGTGCCGGCGCAGTACCGCCCCGGGGTGGCCGCCGCCGAAGGGGGTGAAGCCGGCCAGGAGCTCGTACAGCACCGTGGCGAGGGCGTATATGTCGACGGCCGCCCTCGGCGGCAGGCCCTCCACTATTTCCGGGGCCAGGTAGTCGGGGGTCCCGATGATGCGGGTCGTGGGGGTGGCGCTGCGGGCGCCGGTGGCCCGGCGGGGTGTGTCGATGAGCTTGGCGACTCCGAAGTCGGTCAGCAGCGCGGGGTGCGCGCCGCCGGGGCCGAGCGGTCCCTGCATGTCGAGCAGGACGTTCTCGGGCTTGACGTCGCGGTGGACGACTCCGGCCGCGTGGGCGGCGGCGAGCGCGTCGGCGACGTCCGCGACGATGGCGACGGCCGCCTCGGGGGCGAGCCGGCGTTCGCGGTCGAGGCGCGTGCGCAGGTCCGTGCCGCGGACGAGGTCCATGACGAGGGCGAGGTCGTTGCCGTCGACGACGAGGTCGCGGACGGAGACGACGTGCGGGTGCTCCAGTCCGAGGAGCGCGCTGCGTTCCTGGACGAAGCGTCCGACCAGTTCCTGGTCGGAGGCGAGGTCCTCGCGCAGGAGTTTGACGGCGACGGGGCCGTCCGGACCTTCGCCGAGCCACACCGTGCCCGCGCTGCCGCGGCCCAGGATCTGGTGGGCGGTGTACCGGCTGCCGATCTTCCGTGCCACGACTGCTCCCTCAGCGGCTGGCGTAACGGACCAAAGCTACGCGGCCGAATGGGGGTTGAGGTCGCCGGATCGCGGCGACCTTCACTTCTGCGGGCGAAATCACGTCCTGGATGTCGACAAATCCACAAGGTCGGCGCTACGGGAGGGTCCGGCGGGCCCTCGTGAGGGCTCGCCGGACCTCTCCGCCGGGTCTCTCGCCGGGCGGGCTAGATGAATGAGTCCGATGTCTTCAGTGGTCGTAGGCGATCAGTGATCGTTTGACGGGGGCGCCGGTGGTCCAGTTGTGCCAGATGCCGGCG
>NZ_JBWKEE010000048.1:0-17791 GCF_056435605.1 Streptomyces sp. NPDC043896 | reverse complement strand
GTCGGAGTACCTGCGGAGGTGGGTGTGCGAGCGATCCGAGCGGCCGGGGCCGCGGGGGGGGGGGGGGGGGGGGGGGGGTTGGGGGGGGGGGGGGGGGGGGGGGGGGTGTTGTTCTGGTTTTTGGCGTCCCCTGGGACCGCCCTGCTTCCACCGCCCCGCGTCCGGCCGGGGCCACGGCCTCCGACCGCCCTCCGACCGCCCTCCGACCGCCCTCCGGGCGTCAGCCGGGTGCGTCCGCCGGGCGCGTCAGCGCTTGGCGACGAACACGTGCGAAGCGATCTCCGCGTCCAGCTCGGCGGCCTCGCCGCCGCTGCCGACCAGCACCCCGCCCGGGGACTCCGTCACGCTCACGACGGAACCGGGCTGCACGCCCGCCCGGCGCAGCGTGTACATCAGCTGGGCGTCGGTCTGGATCGGCTCGCCGATCCGGCGGACGACCACCGTCTTGCCCTCGGTGCCCGGGTCCAGGTCGGACAGGCTGAGCATGCCGTCCTCCAGGAACGCGTCCACCTCGGCCTTCTCACCCAGCTCGTCCAGGCCCGGGATCGGGTTCCCGTACGGCGACTCGGTCGGGTGGCGCAGCAGCTCCAGTACGCGCCGCTCCACCGCCTCGCTCATCACGTGCTCCCAGCGGCAGGCCTCGGCGTGCACCTGCTCCCACTCCAGGCCGATGACGTCGACGAGCAGGCACTCCGCGAGCCGGTGCTTGCGCATCACGCGCGTCGCCAGCTTGCGGCCCTCGTCGGTCAGCTCCAGGTGCCTGTCGCTGGCCACCGCCACCAGCCCGTCACGCTCCATGCGCGCCACGGTCTGGCTCACCGTCGGGCCGCTCTGGTCCAGCCGCTCGGCGATCCGGGCGCGCATGGGGACCACACCTTCCTCTTCCAGCTCCAGGATGGTGCGGAGATACATCTCCGTGGTGTCGATCAGTCCGGACATTCGTGCCCCTCGGATTGCGTGCGCTGGCCCTGCCCCCAATTCTGACGCATCCGGCCGACAACCGTCCCGCGCCTGGCGTCAAGGCATGTACGGGACATGGGAGCCGAGCGCATCGGCGCAGGGCGCCGGGGCGCCGTGGCCCGGATTGACGGCCGTATTGACACGCCCTTGGTCCAGACCGCACGGTGAGCGGCGGACATCGGCGACGCAGCCACCCGCACCCACACCCTGGAAGGGCCACGGCGTATGAGCGAGAGCAAGCTGGCCGGGCAGTTCTTCGACGCCGCCATCGGCCTGCTGGAGCGGGTGCGCGACGAGGAGGGCTCACGGATCACCGAGGCCGGGACCCTCGTCGCCGAGGCCGTCGCCTCCGGGAACCGGCTGTTCGCCTTCGGCGCCGGGCACTCCTCGCTGCCCGCGCAGGACGTGGTCTACCGGGCCGGCGGGCTCGCCCTGATGAACTTCCTCGCCGTTCCCGGCACCGCGGGCGTCGACGTCATGCCGGCGACGCTGGGCAGCGCGCTGGAGCGGGTCGACGGGCTCGCGGGGGCGGTGCTGGACAGCAGCCCGGCCGCGGCGGGGGACGTACTGGTGATCATCTCGCTGTCCGGGCGCAACGCGCTGCCCGTGGAGATGGCGATGAACGCGCGCGCGATCGGGCTGAAGGTGATCGGCGTGACGTCGGTGGCGTACGCGACGGAGACCAAGTCGCGGCACGTCTCGGGCACCTTCCTGAAGGACCACTGCGACGTCGTGCTCGACAGCAAGATCGCCGTCGGCGACGCCGAGCTGTCGCTGGACGGCATCGACGCGCCGTTCGCTCCCGCGTCGACGGTCGTGACCAGCGCGATCATGCAGGCGGTGATGGCGGCGGCCGCCGGGGAGCTGGTGGCGCGGGGGATGGAGCCGCCGTTGCTGCGGTCGGGGAACGTCGACGGCGGGCACGAGTGGAACGGGCGGGTCATGCGGGAGTACGGGGACCGGATCTTCTTCCGGCACTAGACGAGTAAGTCGTCTAGGGGCCGTGGGCCAGGTCCAGGTCGGCGGCCACGCGGGCCGCCACTTCCTCCGCGTACGTGGCGTCCGCGCGCTCGAACGCCGGGCGCGACGGGCCCCGGAGGAAGGTCAGCGCGCCCAGGGTGCGGCCCCGGCTCCGCAGGACCGCGCACAGGGCGTGCGTCACCCCCGGCGGCCACCGGCGCGCCCGGGCCCAAGCCTCGGCCGCGTCGCCGGACGGGGCACTGGCCCGCACCGGGCCGATCCGGTCCAGGGCCTGGAGCGCCGGGTGCGCGGGCTCGTACCGCACCGGGATCGCGCCCGGCCCGGGCAGCAGCAGGGCCAGGCCCGACGGGGACACCGCCGCGCGGACCAGGCGCCGGGACGGCCCGGGTTCCAGTACGTCGACCAGCGCGTGCTCCGCGAAGCCGGCCAGCGCGAAGTCCAGCCGGACGGCGGCCGCCTCCGCCGGGTCCTCGCACTCGGCGGCGGCCCGCCCCGCCCGGTACAGCTGGCTGGCCCGGAACCGCAGCTGCCCGGTGTCCAGCTCGGCCTGCCGGGCCTCGGTGACGTCCTGGAACAGCCAGCCCACCCCCAGCGGCACCGGCTCCTCCGCGAGCGGCGACGCCAGCCTCAGGAAACCGCACCGCCAGCACCGCCGCCGCACCCCCTCCGGGGTGCGGACCGACACCCACAGCTCCAGCGGCGCCGGCGGCGCCCCCTCGGCCAGTACGTGCTGGAGCGCGCCCTCCAGCTCCTCGACGCCCTGCTCCAGCAGGTCGCCGAGCGGCCGTCCGAGCAGGGCGCTGCGCCCGGCCCCGAAGGCGCGGGCGGCGTGCGCGTTGACCACCGCCGGGCGGAGGTCGACGTCGACGAGGACGACGCCCCAGGAGGCGTCGTCCATCAGCGCCTCGCTGAGGGCGATGGAGCGTTCGAGGTCGATCTGGGCGTGGACCTCGCTGAAGGCGCAGTAGACCCCGGCGGGTTTCCCGTCGGCGCCGGGCACCCCGGCGGACTGGGTCCGTACCAGGATCCGCCCGCCGTCCTTGGTCAGCAGGGCGAACTCGTGCACCTGCCGGCCCGGCGCGTCCTGCGCCGACATCAGCCGGTCCTGCACGTCGTCCGCGTCGGCGGCGCGCACGGCCCACCCCGCGAACCCGTGCCGTCCCACCGCCTCGGCGGCGGTCCAGCCGAGGATCCGCTCGGCCTCGCGGTTCCAGTGGGTGATCACGCCGTCGGAGTCGAACGCGCACAGGGCGGCGTCCATCCCGTCGAGCAGCGCTGCGAGCAGATCGTCGGCGGTGTCACTGCGTCCGGAAGCACTCACCTGGCACCCCCTGCAGGTGTTCGCGTGTGCGGCACGTCAGATCATTGAACTGGAACGTGACCCAGGCCACATCCGCTTCCCGGAATCCTCCCGGAATGTCCGCCCCGAAATCCGTGCCTTAAATCGCTTGAGGGCTCCGGGAGGCCGATCTAGGCTCTGCCGTACACGAGAAGGGAGGTGGTTCCCGAAATGTACGGAAACCGGACGCGTGAGGTGGCTGCGGGCTAAGGGCCCGTCGTCAGCAACGCACCCAGTGCGGTGCCCGGCGTAAGTCGCCCGGCGCCAATCCCGAGCAGTCACCCGACCCGCGGGCTCGCCGGTACGTCCGGCCGGCTCCTCTCACTGCAGGAGAGGAACCCGAGCCCGCGGGTCGTCTGCGTCCAGGGCGCCGCGGGCGCCGGGCCGGGCCCCGAAGGGGCGGCCTATGGACAGAGCCGCTCGATGCGCCACTTGTCCCCGTCCAGGACGTACCGCAGCCTGTCGTGCAGGCGGTTCTCGTGCCCCTGCCAGAACTCCACCGCGTCGGGCAGGACCCGCAGCCCGCCCCACTCCGGCGGCACCGGCACCTGCTCGCCCTCCGGGTACCGCTCGGCCAGCTCCGCGTAACGGCGGTCCAGCTCGGCGCGCGAGCCGATCACCGTCGACTGGGCGCTCGCCCACGCGCCCAGCTGCGAACCGTGCGGACGGGACCGGAAGTAGGCGGCCGTCTCGTCCCGGCCGATCTTCTCGGCGCGGCCGGTCACGATGACCTGGCGGGCGATCGGATGCCAGGGGAAGAGCAGCGAGACGTACGGGTTCTCGTCGATCTCCCGCACCTTGCGGGAGCCGTAGTTGGTGAAGAAGACGAAGCCCCGCGAGTCGAACTGCTTCAGCAGCACCGTGCGGGAGCTGGGCCGGCCGTCGGCGGTGGCGGTCGAGACGACCATCGCGTTCGGCTCGAAGAGGTGCGAGTCGGCCGCCTGCTGGAACCACGCGGCGAACTGCGCCACCGGGTCGTCGGAGAGGCCCGCCTCCTCGACGATCTCGGAGCGGTACTGCTTGCGCATCACGGCGGGGTCAATGTCCTGATCGGTCACACGGCCATCCTGCCGCAGTACGCCGACCACCGGTGTGCCGTATGTCACGCTTCCGCAGGCCCACCGGAACGGACAAAATCTTGGGGCCGGTCCGAGGGTTCCGCACGGATGACCTTCGGCCGTGCCGGGCATCAACGGGGATGACCGCGCCGGACCGCGAATCACGCCGGGAACCGCGCGTGTTCGCACTACCTGAGGAGCCGCCTGATGTCCGATTTCGTACCCGGACTCGAAGGGGTCGTCGCGTTCGAGACGGAGATCGCCGAGCCTGACAAGGAAGGCGGATCGCTCCGCTACCGGGGGGTGGACATCGAAGACCTGGTCGGCCACGTCTCCTTCGGGAACGTCTGGGGCCTGCTGGTCGACGGCGCGTTCAACCCCGGCCTGCCGGCCGCCGAACCCTTCCCGATCCCGGTGCACTCCGGCGACATCCGCGTCGACGTGCAGTCCGCGCTCGCCATGCTCGCCCCCGTGTGGGGCCTGAAGCCGCTGCTCGACATCGACGAGCAGACCGCCCGCGACGACCTCGCCCGGGCCGCCGTCATGGCGCTCTCGTACGTCGCCCAGTCCGCCCGCGGCCAGGGCCTGCCGATGGTGCCGCAGCGCGAGATCGACAAGGCCGAGTCCGTCGTCGAGCGGTTCATGATCCGCTGGCGCGGCGAGCCCGACCCCAAGCACGTCAAGGCCGTCGACGCCTACTGGACCTCCGCCGCCGAACACGGCATGAACGCCTCCACCTTCACGGCGCGCGTGATCGCCTCGACCGGCGCCGACGTCGCGGCCGCCCTGTCCGGTGCCGTCGGCGCGATGTCCGGGCCGCTGCACGGCGGTGCGCCGTCCCGCGTCCTCGGCATGATCGAGGAGATCGAGCGCACCGGCGACGCCGTGGCGTACGTGAAGAAGGCCCTCGACAAGGGCGAGCGGCTCATGGGCTTCGGACACCGCGTCTACCGCGCCGAGGACCCCCGCGCCCGCGTCCTGCGGCGCACCGCCAAGGAGCTCGACGCCCCGCGCTACGAGGTCGCCGCCGCCCTGGAGAAGGCCGCGCTGGAGGAGCTGCACGCCCGCCGCCCCGACCGGGTGCTCGCGACCAACGTGGAGTTCTGGGCCGCGATCATGCTGGACTTCGCGGAGGTCCCGGCGCACATGTTCACCTCCATGTTCAGCTGCGCCCGCACCGCCGGCTGGTCGGCGCACATCCTGGAGCAGAAGCGCACCGGCCGCCTGGTGCGGCCGTCGGCGCGCTACGTCGGCCCCGGCCGGCGGGACCCGCGCGACATCGCGGGCTACGCGGACATCGCCGCCACCGCCTGAGGCTGCGGCCTCCGCCTGAGGCTCCGGCCTCCGCCGATCCGGGCGCCGCATCCCCCTCCCAGGGGTGCGGCGCCCGCCGCGTGTCAGCCCAGGGCGGCGTCGACGACCCTCGACCACTGGGCGACCACACGGGCCCGGCGGGCCGTGTCGTCCGTCAGCACGTTGGCCAGGCCGAGGCCCCGGGCCATGTCGAGGAGGCCCTGCACGGTCTCCCGTACGCCGGGCAGCGACTCGTCGGCGCCCAGCAGCTCGACGGCGATCCGGTGCGTCTCGCGGCCGACCCGGGCCTCCAGTTCGACGACCTGGGGGCGCAGCTGCTCCTCGTTGGAGGCGGCGACCCACAGCTGGAGGGCGGCCCGGAACAGGGCCCCGGTGTACAGGTCGACCAGGGCTTCGACGACCGCCGCGCGCGGACGGGGGGCCGGGGTCGTCTGGAAGAGCTCCCGCAGGGCGGTGGAGCGTTCCTCGGCCACGTACTCGACGGCGGCGGTGAAGAGGGACTCGCGGGTCGGGAAGTGGTGCTGGGCGGCTCCGCGCGAGACGCCGGCGCGTTCGGCGACGACCGCGACGGTGGAGCCCGCCCAGCCGTGTTCGGCGAGGCAGGAGACCGCCGCCTCCAGCAGGTGGCGCCGGGTGACCCGGCTGCGGGCCTGCTTGGGGACGGGCCCGGTCACCGTACCCATGACGGGTCCCGGCGCTCGAAGCGGGCGGTGATGCCCTCGCGGGCCTCGGCGGAGGCGAACAGCCGGGCGGAGAGCTCCGACAGGCGGGCGCCGTCGCGGTCCAGGGCCTCGCGTACGCCGGCCGCGACCATCGCCTTGGTCTCGGCGAGGCCCTGCGGGGAGGCCTTGCGGAGTCCGTCGAGGACGGGGGCCAGGGCGGTGTCGACGTCCTCCTCGGCGTGGAGGGTGAGCAGGCCTATGCGGGCGGCCTCGGCGGCGCCGAAGGTCTCGGCGGTCAGCAGGTAGCGGGAGGCGGCGCGCGGGTCGAGGCGCGGCAGCACGGTCATGGAGATCACGGCGGGGGCCAGGCCGAGGTGCGTCTCGGTGAAGGCGTACGAGGACTGCGGCCCGGCGGCGGCGATGTCGCAGGCGCCGAGCAGGCCGAGGCCGCCGGCGCGGACGTGCCCGGTGACGCGGGCGACGACGGGCTTGGGCAGTGCGGTGACATCGCGGAGCAGGGCGAGGAAGTCGGCGGGGTCGCAGGGGGACTTCAGGTCGGCGCCGGCGCAGAAGGTGTTGCCGGTGTGGGTGAGCAGCACCGCCCGGGTGCCGGGGTCGGCGGCCGCGCCGGCGAGGGCCTCGCGGAGCTCGGCGACCAGCCGGGCGGAGAGCGCGTTGCGGTTGGCCGGGGAGTCGAGGGTGAGCGTGGTGATGCCGGTCGCCGCCCGGGCGGCGTGCACGAGTGGGGCCATGTCTCCTCCGGAGGGTGTGCGGGTGGACCCGGCCGGCCCCCCTCGGGGGAGGGTACGCGGCGCCGGGCCCGCCCCCGTCCGGCCGCTGCCGGACGGGGGCGGGGGCCCCGGGCCGTGGGTCACCCGAAAGGAAGGGCCGGCGTGTGGGGCCTGATCCAGAAGACGCGGCCTAGTAGGACTTGGGGAGGCCCAGGGTCTGGTGGGAGACGAAGTTGAGGATCATCTCGCGGCTGACCGGGGCGATCCGGGCGACCCGGGCCGCGGTGATCAGCGAGGCCAGCCCGTACTCGCGGGTGAGGCCGTTGCCGCCCAGGGTGTGCACCGCCTGGTCGACCGCCCGTACGCACGCCTCCCCCGCCGCGTACTTCGCCATGTTCGCCGCCTCCCCGGCCCCCATGTCATCGCCCGCGTCGTACAGCGCGGCGGCCTTCTGCGTCATCAGCCGGGCCAGCTCCAGCTCGATGTGTGCCGTGGCCAGGGGGTGGGCGACGGCCTGGTGGGCGCCGATCGGCTCCTTCCAGACCTGGCGGGTCTTGGCGTACTCCACGGCCTTGGCGAGGGCGTACCGGCCCATGCCGATGGCGAAGGCGGCGGTCATCACCCGCTCGGGGTTGAGCCCGGCGAAGAGCTGGAGCAGCCCCGCGTCCTCGTCGCCGACGAGGGCCTCGGCCGGCAGCCGGACCTCGTCGAGGACCAGCTCGAACTGTTTCTCCGCCGCCTGGAGTTCCATGTCGATGACGGAGCGGGAGAAGCCCGGGGCGTCCCTGGGGACGATGAACAGGCACGGCTTGAGGCGGCCCGTGCGGGCGTCCTCGGTGCGGCCGACGACGAGGGTGGCGTCGGCGATGTCCACGCCGGAGATGAAGACCTTGCGACCGGTGAGGATCCAGTCGTCGCCGTCGCGCCGGGCGGTGGTGGTGATGCGGTGGGAGTTGGAGCCGGCGTCGGGTTCGGTGATGCCGAAGGCCATGGTGCGGCTGCCGTCCGCGAGTGCGGGGAGCCAGGCCTCCTTCTGGGCGTCGGTGCCGAAGCGGGCGATGACCGTGCCGCAGATGGCCGGCGACACCACCATCATCAGCAGCGGGCAGCCCGCGGCGCCCAGTTCCTCCAGGACGATGGAGAGTTCGGCGATGCCGCCGCCCCCGCCGCCGTACTCCTCGGGGAGGTTGACGCCGAGATAGCCGAGCTTGGCGGCGTCCGCCCACAGTTCATCGGGGTGGCGGCCCTCGCGGGCGATCCGGGCGAGGTAGTCGCGGCCGTAGCGCCGCCCGAGGGCGGATACGGCGGCACGCAGGGCCTGGTGCTCTTCGGTCTCGATCACTGCTGGTCCTCCTGGACTACGGCGAGCAGGGCGCCGAACTCGACCTGGCGGCCGGTGACGGCGTGGAGCGCGGTGAGCGTGCCGGAGGCGGGGGCGAGGATGCGGTGTTCCATCTTCATGGCCTCCAGCCACAGCAGGGGCTGCCCGGCGGTGACGGTGGCGCCGGGGGCCAGGCCCTCGGCGACGCGGACGACGGTGCCGGGCATGGGGGCGAGCAGGGATCCCGGTTCGGCGCGGTCCTTGGGGTCGGGGAACCGGGGGACGGGCACGAGGGTGTGGGAGCCCAGCGGGGAGTCCACGGAGACGGTGTTCGAATTGTGTTTCACGTGGAACATCCGCCGGACCCCGCCGACTTCGAGGGTGACGGCCTCCGGGGTGGCGGCCAGGACGCGGACTCCCGGCTCCTCCACCGGCCCGTAGCGGACCTCGTACTCGGTGCCCGCCACCGTGTACCGGCGGCTCTGCGGCTGCGAGCGCAGGTTGCGCCAGCCGCCGAGCCGGGAGGCGAGGGGTGCGCCGGGGGCCGGAGCCGCTTCGGCGAGTGCGGCCGCGAGGCAGGAGAGCGTGGGGTCAGGGGCGTCTTCGACGAGGGCGTCGAGGTGGCGTTCGTAGAAGCCGGTGTCGAGCCGGGCGGCGGTGAACTCCGGGTGGCGCAGGGAGCGCACGAGGAGTTCCCGGTTGGTGGTCAGGCCGTGGATCCGGGCCCGGGAGAGGGCGTCGGCGAGGATCCGGACGGCCTCCGAACGGGTCGGGGCGTGGGCGACGACCTTGGCCAGCATCGGGTCGTAGTGGACGCCGACCGTGTCCCCGGCGGCGAAACCGGTGTCGACGCGGACCCGGCCGGGGACGTCGAGGGTGTGCAGCACACCGGTCTGCGGGCGCCAGTCCCGGGCGGGGTCCTCCGCGTACAGCCGGGCCTCGACGGCGTGTCCGGCGGGCTGCGGCGGGGCGGGCGGAAGGGGTGCGCCCTCGGCGACGCGGAGCTGGAGGGCCACCAGGTCGATGCCGAAGACGGCTTCGGTGACGGGGTGTTCCACCTGGAGGCGGGTGTTCATCTCCAGGAAGTACGGGCGGCCGTCGGCGCCGACGAGGAACTCGACCGTGCCCGCGCCCCGGTACGAGACGGCCCGGGCGGCCGCCACGGCCGCGGTGTGGAGCCGTTCGCGCAGCGCCTCGGGCAGGCCGGGCGCCGGGGCCTCCTCGATGACCTTCTGGTGGCGGCGCTGGAGGGAGCAGTCGCGGGTGCCGAGCGCCCAGACGGTGCCGTGGGCGTCGGCGAGAACCTGCACCTCGACGTGCCGGCCGCGTTCCACGTACGGCTCGGCGAAGACCTCGTCGTCACCGAAGGCCGAGAGTGCTTCGGCGCGCGCGGCCTCCAGGGACTCCTTGAGGGCGTCGAGGTCCCGTACGACGCGCATCCCCCTCCCCCCGCCGCCCGCCGCGGCCTTGAGGAGGAGGGGGAGGTCCGCGGCGGTGGCGGCGGCCGGGTCGACGGGGTCGAGGAGGGGGACTCCGGCGGCGCGGACGAGGTCCTTGGCCCGGGTCTTGGAGGCCATGGCCTCGATGGCCGCGGGCGGCGGGCCGACCCAGGTCAGGCCGGCGTCGAGGACCCGCCGGGCGAAGTCCGCGTTCTCGGAGAGGAAGCCGTACCCGGGGTGCACGGCGTCGGCTCCGGCCGCGCGGGCCGCCTCGACCAGCAGGTCGCCGCGCAGGTAGGTGTCGGCGGGAGCGGCCCCCGGAAGACGGACGGCGGCGTCGGCGGCGCGGACGTGCAGGGCGTCGGCGTCGGGGTCGGAGTGGACGGCGACCGTGGCCAGGCCCAGGTCGCGGGCCGTGCGGAAGATCCGGACGGCGATCTCGCCCCGGTTGGCGACGAGCAGGGAGGTGATCGGTGTGGTCATCTGGGGCTCACATCCGGAAGACGCCGAAGCCGCCGCGGGCGCCCTCGACGGGGGCGTTGTGGACGGCCGACAGGCACAGGCCGAGGACGGTACGGGTGTCGCGCGGGTCGATGACGCCGTCGTCGTAGAGCCGCCCGGACAGGAACATCGGGAGGGACTCGGATTCGATCTGGCCCTCGACGAAGGCCCGCATCCCGGCGTCCTGCTCCTCGTCGTACGGAAGTCCCCGGGCGGCGGCGGACTGGCGGGAGACGATCGACAGCACGCCGGCGAGCTGCTGGGGGCCCATGACGGCGGACTTGGCGCTGGGCCAGGCGAAGAGGAAACGGGGCTCGTAGGCGCGCCCGCACATGCCGTAGTGGCCGGCGCCGTAGCTCGCGCCGATGAGGACGGACAGGTGCGGGACACGGGAGTTGGACACCGCGTTGATCATCATCGAGCCGTGTTTGACGATGCCGCCCTGCTCGTACTCCTTGCCCACCATGTAGCCGGTGGTGTTGTGGAGGAAGAGGAGGGGGATGTCGCGCTGGTTGGCGAGCTGGATGAACTGCGCGGCCTTCTGCGACTCGGCGCTGAACAGCACGCCCTGGGCGTTGGCGAGGATCCCCACCGGGTAGCCGTGCAGGGTGGCCCAGCCGGTGACGAGGCTGGTGCCGTAGAGGGGCTTGAACTCGTCGAAGTCGGACGCGTCGACGATGCGGGCGATGACCTCGCGCGGGTCGAAGGGGGTCTTCAGGTCGGGCGGGACGATCCCCAGGAGCTCCTCGGGGTCGTACAGCGGCTCCTCGGCCCGGGGCGGATCGGCGTACGGCTTGCGGTGGTTGAGCCGGGCGACGATGCGGCGGGCCTGGCGGAGGGCGTCGTACTCGTCGAGGGCGTAGTGGTCGGCGAGGCCGGAGACCCGGGCGTGCATGTCGGCGCCGCCGAGGGACTCGTCGTCGCTCTCCTCGCCGGTGGCCATCTTGACCAGCGGCGGCCCGCCGAGGAACACCTTCGAACGGTCCTTGATCATGACGGTGTGGTCGGACATCCCGGGGATGTACGCCCCGCCGGCGGTGGAGTTGCCGAAGACGACGGCGACGGTCGGGATCCCCGCGGCGGAGAGGCGCGTCAGGTCGCGGAAGACCGCCCCGCCGGGGATGAAGATCTCCTTCTGGGAGGGCAGGTCGGCGCCCCCGGACTCGACGAGGCTGATGCAGGGCAGCCGGTTCCGGAGGGCGATCTCGTTGGCCCGCAGCGCCTTCCTCAGGGTCCAGGGGTTGCTGGCCCCGCCGCGCACGGTGGGGTCGTTGGCGGTGATCAGGCACTCGACGCCCTCGACGGTGCCGATGCCGGTGACCATCGAGGCGCCGACCGGGTAGTCGCTGCCCCAGGCGGCCAGCGGGGACAGCTCCAGGAACGGGGTGTCCGGGTCGAGGAGCAGCTCGACCCGCTCGCGGGGCAGCAGCTTGCCTCGGTCGCGGTGCCGGGCGGTGTACTTCTCCCCGCCGCCGGCGAGCGCCTTGGCGTGCTCGGCGTCGAGCTCGGCGAGCCGCTCCAGGGCGGCGGTACGGGCCTGCGCGTGCTCGGCGGAGAGCGGGTCGACGGTGGTACCGAGGCGGGTCATGGGGTCCCCTCCGGGGCCTGCGGGGTGAGGAGGTGCGCCGGGATGTCGACGTGGCGGGCGCGCAGCCATTCGCCGAGGGCCTTGGCCTGCGGGTCGAAGCGGTGGCCGGAGGCGACGCCGTCGCCGAGGAGGCCGGTGACGGTGAAGTTCAGGGCGCGGAGGCCGGGCAGCTCGTGACGGGTGACGGCGAGGGGCCCGGTCTCGGGGAGCAGACCCTTGAGGGCCTCGACGGTGAGGGTGTCCCGGAGCCATTCCCAGGCCTCGCCGGTCTCGGTCCAGAGCCCGATGTTCGCGTCGCCCCCCTTGTCCCCGGACCGCGCCCCGACGAGCGCCCCGAGGGGGGCCCGCGTCGTGGGTACGCCCCTGCCCGGAGTCCGGGGCTCCGTGCCGGGCGCCACCGCCCGGTCCTCCCGCCCGCTCCCGCCGGGGGCTGCGGGGGCGGGGGCGGCGGCCGGTGCCGCGGGGGCGGTCACGGGGTCCACGCGGATCCGGGTGCCGTCGTCGAGGACCGCCGTGTGCGGCACGGACCCGGCCGGGACCAGGGCCGAGGTGAACACCCCGTACGGCTGGGCGGGTCCCGGCGGGGCGGTCACGTGGAACCCGGGGTAGCTCGCGAGGGCCAGCTCGACGGCCGCCGAGGTCAGCGCCCGCCCGACCCGGTCCGCGTCCGGGTCGTGGACCACCAGCCGCAGCAGGGCGCTCGCCGTCTCCTCCGTGTCCGCGTCGGCGTGGTCCGTACGGGCGAGGGTCCAGCGGACGGAGGCGACCTCGCGCAGGACCCCGGCCAGTTGCGCCCGCACCAGGCCGGCCTTGGCCTCGATGTCGAGGCCGGTCAGGACGAACACCACCTCGTTGCGCCAGCCGCCGATCCGGGTGACGCCCGCCTTGAGGGTGGCCGGCGGGGGCTCGCCCTCGACCCCGCTGATGCGGACCCGGTCCGCGCCGTCCGGGGTGAGGCGGACGGTGTCCAGGCGGGCGGTGACGTCGGGGCCGAGGTAGCGCACGCCCTGGGTCTCGTACAGGAGCTGCGCGGTCACCGTGCCCGGGGTGACGGCACCGCCGGTGCCCGGGTGCTTGGTGATGACCGCCGAGCCGTCCTCGTGGACCTCGGCGAGCGGGAAGCCGGGGCTGCGGACGTCATGGGCGGTGAAGAAGGAGTAGTTGCCGCCCGTGGCCTGCGTCCCGCACTCCAGGACGTGCCCCGCGACCACCGCCCCCGCCAGCCGGTCGTACGCGTGCGGCCCCCAGTCGAACCACCAGGCGGCCGGCCCGCTGACCAGGGCCGCGTCCGTGACCCGGCCGGTCACCACCACGTCCGCGCCCGCCCGCAGGCAGGCGGCGATCCCGGCGCCGCCCAGGTAGGCGTTGGCGGTGAGCGTGCCGTCCTGCCCGAACGGCATCAGGTCGTCGCCTTCGACGTGCGCCACGGAGACGGGCACCCCCACCTTGGCGGCCAGCGCCCGCACGGCCGCCGCCAGCCCGGCCGGGTTCAGCCCGCCGGCGTTCGCCACGATCCGCACGCCCCGCTCGTGGGCGAGCCCGAGGCCCTCCTCCAGCTGCCTGAGGAAGGTCTTCGCGTAGCCGAGGCCGGGGTCCTTCAGGCGGTCACGGCCGAGGATGAGCATGGTGAGCTCGGCGAGGTAGTCACCGGTCAGCACGTCCAGCGGGCCGCCGGTCAGCATCTCGCGCACGGCGGCGAACCGGTCCCCGTAGAACCCGGAGGCGTTGCCGATCCGCAGCGGCCGCCGCGTCACCGGACGGTCCCGGCGGCGGCGGAGCCCGCGCCGGGCGCGGTCTGCCCGGGGGCCACGCGCGGGTCCCGGCCGGGGCCCGCCGGGCCCGCGAAGGCCTGCGCGATGCCGAGCCAGCGGTCGGCGTCGGGCCCGGTCGCGGTGAGGCCGAGGTCGGCCCGGTGGGCGCGCTGGGTGACCAGCAGGCAGAAGTCCAGCGCCGGCCCCGTGATCCGCTGCGGGGCGCCGGCCGGACCGAACGCCCACGTCCCGGCCCCGTCCGGAGCCGTCAGCTCCACCCGGAACTCCTCCTCCGGCACCGCCAGGCCCCGCACGGCGTACGCGTAGTCCCGCGCCCGCACTCCGATCCGCGCGACGTGCCGCAGCCGTGCCGTGGGGGTGCGCCGTACGCCGAGCGCGTCGGCGACGTCCTGGCCGTGCGCCCAGGTCTCCATGAGCCGGGCGCTCGCCATGGACGCGGCCTTCATCGGGGGCCCGTACCAGGGGAAACGGGCGTCGGGCGAGGCGTCCGCGAGCGCCGCGTCGAGCGCGGCCCGGCCCTCCCGCCACCGGGCCAGCAGCTCGGCGGGCGCCAGCGCGGCACCCTCCTCGGCGCCCTCGTCGACGAACGACCCCGGGGCCTTCAACGCCTCCTCCACCATCCGCGCGAAGCCCCCGGCGTCGGTGAGGGCGAGCAGCGAGGCCCGGTCGGTCCAGTGCAGGTGGGCGATCTGGTGGGCGATGCTCCAGCGGGGTGCGGGCGTCGGGAGCGCCCAGCCGGAGCCGGGCAACTCCCCCACGAGTGCGTCGAGTTCCCGGCCCTCCTCCCTGAGATCGGCGAAGACGGCGGCGACGGACGGATCGGGCACGGTGCGCTCCCCTCTCGGCGTGGGGGGAAGCCTGGCACCCTCCGCTAAAACAATCAAGCGTGCTTGCATGATTTGGCCGAAGGGGATCCCATTCCCGCCACGGACACCAACATCGGTCGTGCGTCCGGGATTTGAGCCTCCACCTCATCCGGCAAGGCCCGGCCGAGGATACGGGCAGGCGCCGCCCGGAACGGCCGGGGAGGGTTCCGGCCGTACGCCGGGAAGGCCACCGGGCACGGACCGCGCCACGCCGATACTGGGGACTCCCCGAATCGCCGCCGGGGCCTCCCCGAATCGACACCGAGACCTCCCCGGATCGACACCGCGACCTCCCCGAATCGCCGCCGCACCGAGCACCGCGTTCGCGCGGGCTCCCCCCACGCGCCCCGCTGGTCCACGCCACTCGACGACGAGGACGGTACGCCGTGAACCCCGCAGCCCCCTCCCTGTACCCCGAGCTCGACGCCACCGCCCTGACCGCCTTCGCCACCGCCCTGGAGAGCGGCGACACCACCGGCCTGCCGCCCGCGCGCGCCGCCGGCGTACGGGCCGCCCGGGCCGTGGCCGGCTTCAACCGGGGCAAGGTGACCGGCGCCTGCGGGGACCTGCTCGACGCCGCGCACTGGCGGCACACCGGACCCGGGCCGCGGGCGGCGGTCGTGATGCCCTCGCCGTGGACGGGCCTGGGCTGGACCGCGTACGCCGTCCAGGCCTCGGCCTTCGCGGCGCGCGGCTACGACGTACTCGCCTACACCGTCCGGGGGTTCGGCCGCTCCGACGGCCAGTCCGACTTCGCCGGCCCGCTGGACGTCGCCGACGGCAGACGTGCCCTGGACCACCTCCTGGAACGCGCCGCCGGCCCGGTGACCCGCATCGGCTTCCTCGGCCTCTCGTACGGCGCCGGCATCGCCCAGCTCGTCGCCGCGCACGACCCCCGCGTCGACGCGGTGGCCGCGCTCAGCGGCTGGGGTGACCTCGGCGGGGTCCTGTACGAGAACTCCACCCGCCGCACCGCCGCCGTGCACGCCCTGCTCACGACCGCCGCCCGGGCCCGGCTGAGCCCCGAGACGGAACGGGCCCTGGAGGACGTCCTGGCCAACCGGAACGCCGAGGGCGCGCTGCGGTGGGCGCAGCGGCGCTCGCCGTCCGGCCACGTCAAGGAGTTCAACGGGCGGCGGGTGCCGGTCTTCCTCGCGCACGCCTGGCACGAGACGCTCTTCCCGCCCAACCAGACGCTGAGGCTGTTCGACGAACTCACCGGCCCCAAGCGGCTCGACCTGTCCATCGGCGACCACGCCGGCCCCGAGAGCGCGGGCCTGCTCGGGCTCCCGAGCCGGGTGTGGGAGGACGCCCACCACTGGTTCGACCGGCATCTGCTCGGGGGTGGGGTGGCGGGTGGGGGTGGGGCGTCGGGTGCGGGTGCGGGTGGAGCGTCGGGTGGGGGTGGGGCGTCGGGTGCGGGTGCGGGTGGAGCGTCGGGTGGGGGTGGGGCGTTGGGTGCGGGTGCGGGTGGGGCGTCGGATGCGGGTGGGGTGGTCGCCGAGGTGATGTGGAGCCGTGCGCTGGAGCCCTCCGCCGCCCCGCCCGCCCCCGGCCGGGGCGTCCGCCGGCTTCACCTCACGGGCGGCGGCACCCTGGCCGACGACCCCGAGCACGGCTGGACGGCGACCCTCCTGTGCGGGGTGGACACCCCGGCTGCGGTGGCGGACGCGGTGGTGACCCCGGGCTACGCGGAGCTGGCGGGACGGCCCAGGGAGTACCGGGGCGCGGACATGGGGCGCCCTGGGGCGGGGGGCCCGGCGGGGGTGGGCGCGGGGGCCGCCGCGACCGTGGCGTGGGCCGGGCCGCCCGTCGGGGAGACCCTGCGCGTCCGGGGCGTCCCGCGCCTGCGGGTGACGTACCGGGCCGCGAACTCCGGTTCCGCCTTCGTCGCGTACCTGATGGACCTGGCCCCGGACGGCACGGCCCGCCTGATCACGCACGCGCCGTTCAGCGACCTGCACTCCCCGCCGGACAGCCTGATCGGCGCGGACGTCGACCTCCAGGCCACGGCGTACGACGTCCCGCGCGGGCACCGGCTGCTGTTGGTGGCGGCGGCCCGCGACCCCTTGTACGGGGACGCCAACCTGCCGCGCGCGACGCTGGCGTTCACGTCTCCGGAGCCGGTGCCGTCGTACGTGGAGGTGCCGGTGGGGTGAGGGCCCAGGATCCCAGGATCTATACGATTGTTTTAGACGATCGTCTTGTGCGGTTGTATAGATCCTGGCTATCGTTCTTCACGTCAAGGCGAGTCCGAGACGGCCGAGAACGAAGAGCCTGCCGAGAAAAGGAGATCCACCATGTCCGCGAGCACCCTCACCACCGCCACCCGCTCCGAACTGACCATCGACGGACGCCGGCTGTCCTACCTCGACTTCGGCGGCACCGGCCGTCCGCTGGTCGCCCTGCACGGCCACCTGTCCGAGGGCGCCACGTACGCCGGCCTCGCCCGGGTGCTCGGCCCCGAGTGGCGGGTGATCGCCCCGGACCAGCGCGGCCAGGGCGAGTCCGACCGCGCCCCCGACTACACGCGGGAGGGTTACCTCTCCGACATCGCCGCCCTGCTGGACCACCTGGGACTGGAGCGCGTCGTCCTGCTCGGTCACTCCCTCGGCGCCGTCAACGCCTACCAGTTCGCGGCCCGGCACCCCGAGCGCGTCAGCGCCCTCGTCAACGCCGAGGGCCCGGCGGCGCTCGGACTGGACGGCTCGAACCCGTTCGGCTTCCTGCTGAACCTGCCGTACGAGGCCCCGACCCGCGAGGCCCTGGCCGCCGCGCTCGGGCCGGCCGGGCCGTACTTCGCCGACCGGCTGCGGGAGAACCCGGACGGCAGCTGGCGCCTGCCGTTCCACCCCCAGGAGATGTACGACTCCGAGCACCACGTCCACGGCGACCACTGGACCGACTGGACGGCGACCACCTGCCCGGCGCTGCTCATACGCGGCACCAAGGGGATCATCCCGGCCGACCAGGCCCGGGACATGGCGACCCGTCGCCCCGGAACGGCGATCACGGAACTCGACGCCGACCACCTGGTGTACACGACGGCGCCGGAAGCCTTCGCGGCGGCGGTGAGCGGGTTCCTGGCGGGGGTGTGAGACGGAGCGGGGCCGGGGACTGACGGGGTCCGGCGGGGTCCACTCGGACCCGGGTCGGAGAGGGGCTGGGGGTTTCCCGTCAGTCCCATCGTCCTTCCGTGTCGTGCCGGCCTGTCAAGGGCGCTCCTTCGTCGCGTCACTTCGTGATCGCCTTCGGCGAC
>NZ_JBWKEE010000047.1:0-19525 GCF_056435605.1 Streptomyces sp. NPDC043896 | reverse complement strand
GCAGCCATCTGGCACAACCGAGCCGACGGACGCCCGGTCACCAGGTCACTGATCGCCTACGACCACTGACCAGCACTTCGGACTTACTCGTCTAGACGTAGCGCTCCAGGATCGAGGACTCCGCCAGGCGGGACAGTCCCTCCCGGACGCTCCGCGCCCGCGCCTCCCCGACCCCGTCCACCGTCTGGAGGTCGTCCACCGACGCCGCCAGCAGCTTCTGCAGCCCGCCGAAGTGCTCCACCAGCCGCTCGATGATCGCCCCCGGCAGCCGCGGCACCTTCGCCAGCAGCCGGTACCCGCGGGGCGACACCGCCGAGTCCAGGGTCTCCGGCGAGCCCGTGTACCCCAGGGCCCGGGCCACGATCGCCAGCTCCAGCAGTTCCGGATGCGTCAGCGCGTCCAGCGCCGGCAGCGCCTCCTCCACCGTGCGGGAACGCTTCGCCGTCGGTTCCGGAACGTAGTCCCGGATCACCAGCTCCCGCTCCTGCTCGATGCCGACCGTCAGCTCGTCCAGCTGGAGCGACAGCAGTCGTCCGTCCGTGCCCAGTTCGACCACGTACTCGGCGATTTCCGTGGCGATCCGGCGAACCATTTCCAGCCGCTGCGCGACGGCGGTGACGTCGCGGACCGTGACCAGGTCCTCGATCTCCAGCGCCGACAGGGTGCCCGCGACCTCGTCCAGCCGCAGCTTGTACCGCTCCAGCGTGGCGAGGGCCTGGTTCGCGCGCGACAGGATCGCCCCGGACTCCTCCAGGACCCGCCGCTCCCCGTCCACGTACAGCGCGATCAGCCGCATCGACTGCGACACCGACACCACCGGGAAACCGCACTGCTTCGAGACGCGGTCCGCCGTGCGGTGACGGGTGCCCGTCTCCTCCGTCGGGATCGACGCGTCGGGCACCAGCTGTACGCCGGCCCGCAGGATCTTGGTGATGTCCTTGTCGAGGATGAGCGCCCCGTCGAGCTTGCACAGCTCGCGCAGCCGGGTCGCGGTGAACTCCACGTCCAGCACGAAGCCGCCGGTGCACATCGCCTCGACGGCCTTGTCCATGCCGAGGACGATCAGGCCGCCCGTGTTGCCGCGGACGATCCGCTCCAGCCCGTCGCGCAGGGGCTGACCAGGCGCGACCGCGCTCAGCGAAGCGCGCATCAACGCCTCGTGCTTGGAGCTCGCGCCGGACTTCCCGGGTGCTGCTGCCCCGTCCTTGGCTGCCACTGCACTCCTCCGGTCGCGGGTTGCGCCGCCGCGTACGGCCGGGCGGACCAGCACAAAGTCTACCGGCGCACGCTGCGCGCCCGCCGGGGCTTGGCCCGTACCGCCGCCAGGAGGGCCCGTACGGGCCCCGCGGCCCGGCCGTCGGGGTACCCCCGCCGGGCGCCCCGTCCGGCTCCCGTCAGGCCGTCGTCCGGACGCCGTCGGGGCCCGGCGGGCCGCTGACCTGCCGCTGGACCCGGCTGCGGAGGGATGGATTCCGCCGACTGGCCCCCGACGGGCCCCCGCCGGGGTCCTACTCCGCCGCCGCCCGCTCCCTGGCCGGCGTACGCGAACGCCCGCGCGGCAGGACCCGCAGCGCGTCTCCCATGTCCGCCACCTCGGTCACCTTCATCCCCGCCGGCACCTTCCCCGGGTCCGCCGGGACCAGCGCGTGCGTGAACCCCAGCCGGTGCGCCTCGGCCAGCCGCCGCTGGACGCCGGTCACCCGCCGCACCTCGCCGGCCAGGCCGACCTCCCCGATGGCCACCAGGTTCTTCGGCAGCGGCACGTCGCTCGCCGCCGAGGCCAGGGCCAGCGCGATCGCCAGGTCGGCCGCCGGCTCCGTCAGCTTCACCCCGCCCACGGTCGCGCTGTAGATGTCCCGCTTGCCCAGCGCGGTGATCCGGCCGCGCTGCTCCAGCACCGCCAGCATCATCGAGACGCGCGAGGTCTCCAGGCCGGAGGTGGTGCGGCGCGGGGAGGGGATCTGCGAGTCGACGGTGAGCGCCTGCACCTCGGCCACCAGCGGGCGCTTGCCCTCCAGGGTCACGGTCAGGCAGGTGCCCGGTACCGCCTCGGCGCGCCGGGTCAGGAACAGCCCGCTGGGGTCGGCGAGCCCGGTGATGCCCTCGTCGTGCAGCTCGAAGCAGCCCACCTCGTCGGTGGCCCCGTAACGGTTCTTCACGCCGCGCACCAGGCGCAGCCGCGCGTGCCGGTCGCCCTCGAAGCTGAGCACCACGTCCACCAGGTGCTCCAGCAGGCGGGGGCCGGCGATGGCGCCGTCCTTGGTGACGTGGCCGACGAGGAGGGTGGCCATGCCCCGCTCCTTCGAGGCGCGGATCAGGGCGCCCGCGACCTCGCGGACCTGGGCCATGCCGCCGGGGGCGCCGTCGATCTCGGGGGAGGCGATGGTCTGTACGGAGTCCAGGACCAGGAGGGACGGGTTGACCTGGTCGAGGTGGCCGAGGACGGCGGACAGGTCGGTCTCGGCGGCGAGGTACAGGTGGTCGTTGAGGGCGTTGATCCGGTCGGCCCGCAGCCGCACCTGGCTCGCCGACTCCTCGCCGGTGACGTACAGGGTGCGGTGGTCCCCGGTGGCCGCCTTCGCCGCGACGTCGAGCAGCAGCGTCGACTTGCCGACGCCCGGCTCGCCGGCCAGCAGCACGACCGCGCCGGGGACGAGGCCGCCGCCCAGGACGCGGTCCAGCTCGTCCACCCCGGTGCTGCGGGCGGTCGCGGTCTTGCCGTCGACCTGGGCGATGGGCAGCGCGGCGGCGGAGACGCGGCCCGCCGCGGTGGTGCGCACGGCGGGCGCGCCCATCTCCTCGACGGTCCCCCACGCCTGGCATTCGGGGCAGCGGCCGAGCCACTTGGCGGTGGTCCAGCCGCACTCGGAGCAGCGGTAGGAGGGCCGGTCCTTGGCGGACGGGCGAGAGGTACGGGCAGCCATGCGGCCCACGGTAGCCGCCGCCACCGACAACCGGTGCGGCCCGTCGTCAGGGCCGCTGTCAGCGGAGTGGCGATCTGTTCACCCTTAAGGGCTAAAACCCCGGAAGGCTTCCGGAGCGTTACCGGCGTGCCGCCTACGGTTCGCCGAGTGAAGAGCAGCGACCAGGGAGACCCCGTATCGCGCACCGGCGCACACCCGGCGCACAGGCGCACGCCCGAAGCGGACTGGACGGGTCCGGCAGGTGGGACGGGCGGGGCGGGGGATACGCCTGTTGCCGGTGGTGCGTCCTTTGGGGTAGGGGAGGCGGCCGGTGCGGGGGGTGCCGGTGGTGCGGGTGGTGCCGGTGGTGCCGGTGGTGCTGCCGGGGGCGGGGGTGGCGCCGGAGGCGGTGTGGGTAGTGCCGGCGGTGCAAGTGGTGCTGCCGGGGCGGGTGCCGGCCGTGGTGCTGCCGGGGACACCGTGGCGTTCGAGTTCCCCGCGCCGGCGCCGGAGCCCCCGCCCTTGCGGCACGAGCCCTACCTCGACGGGCTCTTCACGTACTGCCTGTCGGTCCTGTGCGACCACGATGCCGCCACCGACGTGCTCGGCGACGTCCTCGCCGTCGCCGAGCGGCACCCCGGCCGATGTCCCGACGAGGGCGACAGGCGGGCCTGGCTGTACGCCCTCGCCCGCTGGGCCTGCCTGCGCCGGCTGGCCGAGCAGCGGCGCGTGCGGCAGGGGGCGCATTCCGCCCGGCGCACGCCGGGGCACATCGACCCCGACCGTGCGCCCCAGGCGCACCGCCCGCTCGACGTGAGCGCGTACCGCCGCACCGAGCTCGCCCGGCTCGCCTGGCCCGAAGCCGCCGGCACCACCCCCGAGCAGCGCGAGGCCCTCGAACTCGCCGTCCGCCACCGCCTCGCCGTCACGGAACTCGCCGCCGTCCTCGGCACCGCCCCCGCCAGCGCCGGGGACCTGCTCGCCGGCGCGGCCTGCGAGGTCGAACGCACCCGCGCCGCCCTCGCCGTCGTCGAGACCGCCAACTGTCCAGCCGTCTCCCGCATCACCGGCGACGACGGCGACGGCCAGGTCCTGCTGTCCACCACCCTGCGCGCCGAGCTCGTCCGCCACGTCGACGACTGCCCGCGCTGCCGCCGCGTCGCCGAACGCGTCGGCGCCGGCGCGCCCTGGCCCGGCTCCGGCGGCATCAACGCGGCCCTCCCCCTCGTCCCCGCCCCCCGCACCGCCGTCCACGCCGCCATGCTGCGCTCCGGCCGCCGCCGCGGCGGCCGCCCCGGCCTGCGCTTCGACCGGACCGGCTTCCCCATGGACCCCAAGGACCGCGCCGCCCGCCGCGACCGGCTCCGGGCCCGGGCCGTGACCACCACCGTCGTGGCCACCGTCGTCGCGGCGCCCGTACTCGCGCTGTGGGCCGCGTACCGGGGCGCACCCGCCACCGGCGAACCCGTCGGGGGCGAGGGCACCCGGATCTCGGCCAGCGAATCGAAGATCCCGCCCCCGTACGCCGCCGGCCGCCCCCTCACCGCCTACGACAACCCCGGCAACACCGCCCACACCACCGGCGAGCCCGGCTTCGCCCCCGGCAGCGAAGCACCCGACGTCTCCGTCCGGGTCATCAGCGCGGGAGCCCCCGCCACCCCCGAGGCGGACGGCCCCGGCGCCCCGGGCCGCCTCACCGTCGCCGCCACCACCCGCGGCGCGACCACCCTGCTCACCCTCACCGCCGCCGGCGGGAGCCCGGTCGACTGGCGGCTCTGGTCGGACGCGCCCTGGCTGCGGGCCAGCCAGACCGCGGGCACCCTCGCCCCCGGAGAATCGGTCACCCTCCGGATCACCGTCGACACCGCCGCCCAGCCCGTCGGCGCCTGGACGGCCCGCGTCGGCGTCGACCCCGGCGGCGCGGTGATCTCCCTGCACGGCCGCGGCCGCCCGGCCCCCACCACCGAGCCGACCCCGCCGGCCCCGGAACCCACCCCGACCCCGACTCCGACCCCGCCCGCTCCGGACCCCACGCCCACACCGACCCCGCCCGACCCGGACCCGACACCGACGCCGCCCACCCCCACCCCGACGGACACCGCGACCCCGGCGCCGCCACCAGGAGGAACGGTTTCCCCCGACCCGGGGGCATCGGGCGGGTGAGGTGAGGGGGGCTTCGGGCGGGTGCGGGCCGAGGAGGGTCCTGGGCGGGGCGGGGCGGGGCGGGGCGTTCGTTACGCCGGGTCCGCCGGGTGCGGGGCCATCGGGAGCAGCGAGGCCAGCCGCGCCTCGCACAGCTTCACCAGCTCCCCGTACCCCTCCTTGCCCATCAGCTCCGTCAGCTCCGCCCGGTACGACACGTACACCGGCTCACCGGCACCGTGCGCCGAGGTCGCCGACGTGCACCACCAGTGCAGGTCGTGGCCGCCCGGGCCCCAGCCGCGCCGGTCGTACTCGCCGATCGACACCTGGAGGACGCGGGTGTCGTCCGGCCGGTCGATCCAGTCGTACGTCCGCCGGATGGGCAGCTGCCAGCACACGTCCGGCTTCGTCTCCAGCGGCTCCTGGCCGCTCCGGAGCGCCAGGATGTGCAGGGAGCAGCCCGCGCCGGCCGGGAAACCGGGCCGGTTCAGGAAGATGCAGGCGCCGTCCCAGCGGCGGGTCTGCTTCTCCCCGTCGTCGTCGAGCTGGGTCCAGCCGGACTCGCTGCCCACGTCGTGGAACTGCCACAGCTCCGGCGTGAGGCGGGCGACGTGCTCGGCGACCCGCTTCTCGTCGTCCTCGTCGGAGAAGTGCGCCCCGAGGGTGCAGCAGCCGTCGGAGGCCCGGCCCGCCTGGATGCCCTGGCAACCGCTGCCGAAAATGCACGTCCAGCGGGAGGTGAGCCAGGTCAGGTCGCAGCGGAAGACCTGCTCCTCGTCGGCGGGATCGGGGAACTCCACCCAGGCCCGGGGGAAGTCGAGCCCCTTCTCGTCCGACACCTTGTTCTTCTTGGTCTCGGTCTTGCTCTTGCCGGCCTTCTTCGTATTTGGCACAAGCCCAGCCTAAGCGCCCCTTCCTCCACCGTTCCGCGTTCGGCCCAGTAGCGTTTCCCGTATGAGACTCGGTGTCCTTGATGTGGGTTCGAACACGATCCATCTGCTGGTGGTGGACGCGCACCCCGGCGCGCGCCCGCAGCCCGCGCACTCGCACAAGGTGCAGCTGCGGCTCGCGGAGCTCCTCGACGAGCACGGCGCGGTCAGCCCGGAAGGCGTCGAACGCCTCGTCTCGGCGATCGCCGACGCCGTGCAGGCCGCCGAGGACAAGGGCTGCGAGGACGTGCTCCCCTTCGCGACGAGCGCGGTGCGCGAAGCCCCGAACGCCGACGAGGTCCTCGCCCGGGTCAAGGCCGAGACCGGCGTCGAGCTGCCGGTGCTCAGCGGCGAGGACGAGGCCCGGCTGACGTTCCTGGCGGTCCGGCGGTGGTTCGGCTGGTCGGCGGGGAAGCTGCTGGTCCTCGACATCGGCGGCGGCTCGCTGGAGATCGCGTACGGCATCGACGAGGACCCGGACGCGGCCGTGTCGCTGCCGCTGGGCGCGGGCCGCCTCACCTCGGCCTGGCTCCCGGGCGACCCGGCGGACCCGGCGGACGTGAAGGCGCTGCGGCGGCACGTGCGGGCGCAGATCGCGCGGTCGGTCGGCGAGTTCAGCCGTTTCGGGGCGCCGGACCACGTGGTGGCGACGTCGAAGACCTTCAAGCAGCTGGCCCGGATCGCGGGCGCGGCCCGCGAGGCCGACGGCCTGTACGTGCAGCGGGACCTGACGCGGAAGTCCCTGGAGGAGTGGGTCCCCCGCCTGACGGCGATGACCACGACCGAGCGCGCCGCGCTCCCGGGCGTCTCGGAGGGCCGCGCGGCCCAGCTGCTGGCGGGCGCGCTGGTGGCGGAGGCGGCGATGGACCTGTTCGGGGTGGACGACCTGGAGATCTGCCCCTGGGCCCTGCGCGAGGGCGTCATCCTCCGCCGCCTGGACCACCTGCCGTAGGCGTACGCGACCTCCGGCGCGGGCCCGCTATCTCCCCCTCGACCCCCCGGGGCCGGGCGGTGGCTGCCCACCCGCCCCCGGGTGCGGGTGGGTGGGTCAGGGGGCGGTGGCCCCTTGGGCCGGGTTGGGGAGGGGCTGGGGGTTTCCCGTCAGTCCCATCGTCGTTCCGTGTCGTGCCGGCCTGTCAAGGGCGCTCCCTTCGGTCGCGTCACTTCGTGATCGCCTTCGGCGACCCTTGACAGGCCGTCCCGCCCCGGAAAGCCGAAAGACTGCCGGGAAGCCCCCAGAAGAACGGTCACGGGGCAGGAGAGGCAGGAGCGGGTCCGTCAGCGATGCGGGAGGGGCTGGGCGCCGGCCCGCCGGGCACCCGGGCCCCCAGACCCACCTGCGGAGCACCCGGGCGCGACCACCGGAGAGCACCTGGGCCGGGTCGACCGGTGATCTGCGGGTGGTCGATTCGTCGGGGACGCGGAGGGCGACGGCAGGGCGCTCGGCGCGCACCCACATGTACGCGGAGGAACCGATGAACCGGCGTGGCCCCCGTCCCCGTCGACCGTGAGGTCCAGGAGACCGGCGTTGCTGTAGGCCGTGCCGAACGGGGTGAGGATCCGTCCCCCGGTGTCGGGGGCCGAGACGGACGAGGTGAAGTCTCCGGCGCTCGGCTTCGGGGGTGTGTGGCCGTCGTTCAGTCGGATGTCCTCGCCGACGGGCCGGTTGCGGCGGGCGTTGTCGAGCAGGCAGCGCTGGCCTTCGGTGGCCGGCTCGCGCCGAAGTTGGCGAGCAGTTCCCGCGGGACGGTCACCGCGCCCTCGCCCGGGGTCAGATGGTCGAGCTGGTCGCGTTCGGCGGGGTCTTCGACGCGCTCGCCCTGGACGACGTAGCTCCCGTGCCGCCGTCGGCGCCGTGCGCCGTGCCCGCCGCTTGCCACGCCTGTGGGTTGTGGCGGTGGTTGGTGTGGCCCGCCGCGAGGACCGTGCGGAGTTGGGGGAGGTGTTCCGTCGTCGGGGAGAGGGGGAGGGTGTCGAGGAGGGTGAGGGCTTCGGCGGGGTGGAGGTCGCCGTAGAGGTCGTGGTAGCTCGCGCGGAGGGCCCGGAAGAGGGGCTCGTGGAGGGCGGGGAGGCGGGCCGCCGTCGTGTAGGTGGCGCGCTTGGCGTCCCACGGGACCGGGCCCGAGTCGGCGAGGACGCGGGACGCGCGGCGGAGGGTGGCGGGGGTGGGGGATGCCGTGATGGCTTCGATGTCGTCGCCCAGGACCTCCGCGAAGGCCGTGGCGGAGGTGGTGCGGTCCTCGAACCAGTCGACCCAGAGGGAGTAGCGAACCTGTTCCGGGTCGCGTTCGCCTTCCAGGGCCGCGCGGTAGCCGTTCCAGAGGGGGGCCGTGGGGCGCGGGCCTCCGTACAGGTCGCCGTGGAACGTGAAGCGCATCTCGCAGGTGATCCAGTACGCGTCGAGGAGTTCCAGCAGGCCGAAGGCCATGTCCGCCTGGGCGGTCTCCGTGAGGTCGTCGTCCGTGAAGACCTCGGCGGAGCGGGAGTGGGCTATGTCGTTCGCGGTGAAGAGCCGGCCCGGGTGGTCGGTGTCCGTCCAGCCGTCGGTGGTTTCCACCACGCCCTGGGCGGCCAGCCAGCGGCGGGCTTCGGCCATCATCCCGGTTTCCATTCGAAAAGTATGACGAAAGTGCCGCCACGTACGTTCCGCCGGGGAGGGGCCCCGTAATCTGTCACCGTGGCAGATCCGCTCCGTATTCCGAACAGCCGGACCCCGAAGGTCGCCCTGTCAACCGCCTCCGTCTACCCGGAGTCCACGGCGACCGCCTTCGAGATCGCCGCCCGTCTCGGGTACGACGGGGTGGAGGTCATGGTCTGGACGGACCCGGTGAGCCAGGACGTCGAGGCGTTGCGCCGCCTGTCGGACCACCACCAGGTGCCGATCCTCGCCGTGCACGCCCCCTGTCTGCTGATCACCCAGCGCGTGTGGTCGACCGATCCGTGGACCAAGCTCCAGCGGGCGCGGTCGGCGGCCGAGCGGCTGGGCGCGTCGACCGTGGTGGTTCACCCGCCGTTCCGCTGGCAGCGGCAGTACGCGCGGGACTTCGTCAGCGGGATCTGGCGGATGGCGGACGAGACGGATGTGCGGTTCGCCGTCGAGAACATGTACCCGTGGCGGTACCGGGACCGCGAGATGCTCGCGTACGCGCCCGAGTGGGACGTGACGAAGGACGACTACCGGCACTTCACCGTCGACCTGTCGCACACCGCCACCGCCCGGACCGACGCCACCGCGATGATCGACCGGATGGGTGACCGGCTGGCCCACGTCCACCTCGCCGACGGCAACGGCTCGGCGAAGGACGAGCACCTCGTCCCCGGGCGCGGTACGCAGCCCTGTGCCGAGCTGCTGGAGGGGCTGGCCCGGAGTTCCTTCGACGGACACGTGGTCATCGAGGTCAACACGCGGCGCGCGATGTCCTCCGCCGAGCGCGAGGCCGATCTCGCCGAGGCGCTGGCCTTCACGCGGGCGCACCTCGCCAAGCCGGCCGGGCGCCGGTGACCGAGCCCGTGAAGCGGCGGCGCGGCCCCGGCCGGCCGCGCCAGGACGAGGCGGACGAGGGCCCCGGCACCCAGGAGCGGATCCGGCTCGCCGCCCGTGAGGTGTTCGCGGAGCGCGGGTACGACAAGACGTCCGTGCGCGGCATCGCGAAGGTGGCCGGGGTGGACCCGGCGCTGGTGCACCACTACTTCGGCAGCAAGGACGACCTGTTCGCCGCCGCCGTGGAGGTGAGCCTGGAGCCCGCCCTCGTGGTTCCGGCCATCCTCGGCGAGGGCCCCGACGGCATCGGGGAGCGGCTCGTCCGCTACTTCCTCGGGGTGTGGGAGAACCCGGTGACGCGGGCGCCGCTGCTCGCCGTGATCCGGTCGGCGCTGACGCACGAGGCCGCCGCGAAGGTGCTGCGCACGCTGGTGCTGCGCCGGCTGCTGGAGCGGATCGCCGCCGATCTGGACGTCCCGGATCCGACGTTCCGGGCCGAGCTGGCCGCCTCGCACATGGTCGGCATCGCGATCCTGCGGTACGTCGTCCGGGTCGAGCCGCTGGCGTCCGCCGATCAGGAGAGCATCGTCGCCCTGGTGGCTCCAACGCTGCAGCGCTACCTGACCGAGGAGTGACCCGCCCGTCCCGGCATCCGGACGAGGTGTCCGGATCGCGGGCGGTGGGCGTAGCCTCGTAACCGAGCCATATCCGCAGTCGCGGCTGATCGCGTACAGCCGCACTCATGGGGAGTGAAACCGCATGCCCGAGCTGAGGTCCCGCACCGTCACCCACGGCCGCAACATGGCAGGCGCTCGTGCGCTGATGCGCGCGTCGGGCGTAGCGAGCGAGGACATCGGCAAGCCGATCATCGCGGTCGCCAACTCCTTCACCGAGTTCGTCCCCGGCCACACCCACCTGGCGCCCGTCGGCCGCATCGTCTCGGACGCCATCCGCGCCGCCGGCGCGATCCCGCGCGAGTTCAACACGATCGCCGTCGACGACGGCATCGCCATGGGCCACGCCGGCATGCTGTACTCCCTGCCCTCCCGCGACCTGATCGCGGACAGCGTGGAGTACATGGTCGAGGCGCACTGCGCCGACGCCCTGATCTGCATCTCCAACTGCGACAAGATCACCCCCGGCATGCTGATGGCCGCGCTGCGCCTCAACATCCCGGTCGTCTTCGTCTCCGGCGGCCCGATGGAGGCCGGCCAGGCGACCCTGGTCGACGGCACCGTCCGCAAGCTGGACCTGATCGACGCCATGGTCGACGCCTCCAACGAGAATGTCTCCGACGAGGACGTCCTGCGCATCGAGGAGAACGCCTGCCCGACCTGCGGTTCGTGTTCGGGCATGTTCACCGCCAACTCCATGAACTGCCTCGCCGAGGCCATCGGCCTGGCCCTGCCCGGCAACGGCTCGGTCCTCGCCACGCACACCGCCCGCCGCGCCCTGTACGAGGACGCCGGCCGCACGGTCGTGGAGATCACCAAGCGCTACTACGAGGGCGGCGACGAGTCCGTCCTGCCGCGCAACATCGCCTCCCGCGAGGCCTTCGAGAACGCCATGGCCCTCGACATCGCCATGGGCGGCTCGACGAACACGATCCTGCACCTGCTGGCCGCCGCGCAGGAGGCGGGCCTGGACTACGACCTCAAGGACATCGACGCCGTCTCGCGCCGCGTGCCCTGCCTGGCCAAGGTCGCGCCGAACGTCGCGCCCGGCGGCACCTACTACATGGAGGACGTGCACCGCGCCGGCGGCATCCCCGCCATCCTCGGCGAGCTGCACCGCGGCGGACTCCTGAACAAGGAGATCAGCACCGTCCACTCCAAGGGCCTGGACGACTGGCTCGCCAAGTGGGACGCCCGCTCCGGCACGGCCACCGAGGAGGCCATGGAGCTGTGGCACGCCGCCCCCGGCTGCAAGCGCTCCGCGACCGCCTTCTCCCAGTCCGAGCGCTGGGAGACCCTCGACCTCGACGCCGAGGGCGGCTGCATCCGCTCCGTCCAGCACGCGTACTCCAAGGACGGCGGCCTCGCCGTCCTGCGCGGCAACCTCGCGGTCGACGGCTGTGTCGTCAAGACGGCCGGTGTCGACGAGTCGATCTGGACCTTCGAGGGCCCGGCGGTCGTCTGCGAGTCGCAGGACGAGGCCGTCGACAAGATCCTCCGCAAGGAGGTCCAGCCGGGCGACGTCGTCGTCATCCGCTACGAGGGCCCGCGCGGCGGCCCCGGCATGCAGGAGATGCTCTACCCGACCTCCTTCCTCAAGGGCCGCGGCCTCGGCAAGGTCTGCGCCCTGGTGACGGACGGCCGCTTCTCCGGCGGCACCTCGGGCCTGTCCATCGGCCACGCCTCCCCGGAGGCGGCCTCGGGCGGCGACATCGCGGTCGTCCGGGACGGCGACCGGATCCGCATCGACATCCCGAACCGCTCGATCGAGCTGCTGGTCTCCGACGAGGAGCTGGCCGCCCGCCACGCGGCCCTCGGCGGCGTCTACGCCCCGAAGGACCGCGAGCGCACGGTCTCCGCGGCCCTGCGCGCGTACGCGGCGATGGCCACCAGCGCCGACAAGGGCGCGGTCCGCGACGTCACGAAGCTCGGCTAGGGGGCAACACCCCCCAGGGCCCGTACTGACGGGCGACCCCGCCGGAGTGGCTCACCACCCGGCGGGGTTCCGCGTTTCCAGGGCGAAGACGGTCCCGTCGGGGGCGGAGGCGTAGACGCGGCCGTCGGCGACGACGGGGGCGGGGAGGGTGGCGGCGAAGGTGCCCTGGGCGGCGGCCATCCGGGGTCTGGTCTGGCCCAGGAGCCTGCCGGCGGCGGCATCGACGGCCAGCAGTCTCCCGTCCGACGACGTCAGGTAGACGCGGGCGTCGGCGGCGACGGGCCGGGACGCGAACGCCGCACCCGTCTCCAGCCGCCACTGCTCCTTCTCGGGGCCGACCGCCACGAGCCCGCCCCTGGTGCCGAAGGCGTACACCGTTCCGTCGGTCCCCACGGTCGCGTCCGCCTCGTACAGCGGAGCCGACAGCTGGACCCGGCGCACGGTGCGGGTCGCCGCGTTGACCCGCACGACCCCGACCGCCTTGTCACCCGAGTCGCTCTCCAGCAGGTGTACGGCTCCGCGCGCCACTCCGAGCGGCCGCAGGTGTCCGGACGCCCGCGTCTGCCACCGCACGCCCCCGGTCGCGGGATCGACCTCCGTCAGCTGCGTCGACCTGCCGTCGGCGTCCACCGACGCCACGTGGAGCACCGGTGCTCCGGACGCCCCGGGTCCGCCCCACCACACGGATCCGGTACCGCCGATGCGCTGCGTCCACCGCTGGGCTCCGCTCGCGGCGTCGAGGCCGGTGACGGCGCCGCCCGCCGCCACGGTCAGCGCGTACGGGCCCGCGGTGACCACGCGGGTGCCGCCGGGCAGCTTCCGCTGCCAGCGTTCCGCACCCGTGGCGGGGTCCAGGGCCCGGAGCAGTTCGCTGCCGGGTGCCACCACGAGGACCAGCCCGCCCGCGTGCAGGGGCGCGCTGCCGGCCGTCACGCCCTGGCTCGGGGTGTTGGCGTGGACCGTCCACCCCGTCGAGCCGTCGGCGGGGTCGAGGCGGGTGGCGGCCACCCCCCGCCCCGAGCAGAACAGGCCGCCGGCCCCGGCCGAGCAGGACATCGGGGGCGCGCCCGCCGGGGTCGCCCACGGCGCGAAGCCCTTGCCGGACCCGCCGGCCCCGCCGGGCCCGCCCGACGCGTGGGCGGCCGGCTGCTCCGGCGCCCCGGCACCGGGGCCCCACCACAGCCAGCCCCCCGCCGCCCCCGCCGCGAGCAGCACGCCGATCCCGGCCGCCAGCAGCGCGGGCCCGCGCCGGCGGCGGCGCGGGGGCGGCTGGTCCGCGGGGATCCGCTGCCGCTGGTGCGTGACCTCCTCCCGCACCGCGACGGGCCTGCGCGGCTGCGGTATGAACGCCTGGGTGTCCTCGGTGGTGGTCGGGTACGCGACGGCGCGCATCTCCGCGATCAGCGCCTCGGCGGTCGGCCGCTCCGCCGGATCCTTCGCCAGGCAGCGGGCCACGATCGGCACGAGCCGGGCCGGGAGCCCCGTCAGATCGGGCTCGCTGTGCACGACCTGGTACGCGACGAGGTAGTGGCTGTCGGAGTCGAAGGGCCCGCGCCCGGTCGCGGCGTGCACCAGTACCGCGCCCAGCGCGAACACGTCCGCGGCCGTCCCGACCTCCCGCGGCCGCTGGAACTGCTCCGGCGCCATGAACGGCGGCGTCCCGATCAGCTTCCCCGTCTCCGTGCGCAGGTCGCTGTCGGCCGGGCGCGAGATGCCGAAGTCGATCACCCGGACCCCGTCCGGGGCCATCAGCACGTTGCTCGGTTTCAGGTCCCGGTGCACCACCCCGGCGCGGTGGATGTCCCGCAGGGCCTCCGCCAGCCCGGCGGCGAGCCGGGTCAGCTCGACGGGGTCGAGCACGTGCTCCCGTACCCGCTCGGACAGGGTCGGGGCGTCGATGAAGAGGGTGGCCATCCAGGGCCGCTCGGCATCCGGGTCCGCGTCCACCACCGGGGCGGTGAAGGCCCCGCTCACCCGCCGCGCGGCCGCGACCTCCTGCCGGAACCGTGCCCGGAACTCGGGATCCACCGCGTGCTGGGCGTGCACGACCTTGACGGCGAGCTTCAGCCCGGAGCTGGAGGTGGCCAGGTGGACGACGCCCATGCCGCCGGAGCCGAGCACGGATTCGAGCCGGTACTGACCGGCGTATTCCGGAAACCCGGCGTAGTCCGCGTGCAGCGACCGCACCGCTCACCACCCCCGCCGGAGCCTAGTCGATGGCCCGTGGGAACATCCAAGGGCTTGCTGCCCTGCGCGCGTTGCGCAGAGCAACACCCATGGGGGGAGATTTCACATGTCCGTAGAGAACGATTCCAGCCAGGTGCAGAGCCTCGCCGGTGACGCCGGCCCCACCTTCCCGACCGCGCCCGGATACCGGGTGAACGTGCGCAGCGGACCGGGCACCAACTACGCGATCATCGACGCCATCCCCGTCGGCGGCTACGTCACCATCCGCTGCCAGTGCCCCGGCACCACCGTGTCCGGCCCGTACGGCACCACGGACCTGTGGGACTGCATCGGCAACGGCCGCTTCGTGTCCGACGCCTACGTGAAGACGGGCACGGACGGGTACGTCGCCCCCCGCTGCGGCTGACCCGGCCCCGGCCCGGTCACCGTTCCGCCACGCGAGACACCCCCGGCGGGTCCGGCCCGCCGGGGGATAATCGCCGGTGTGAACGACGAGCAGCAGCGAGACGAGAACACGCCCGCCGGACCGGCCGCCGCCGGACCGGCCGCCGGCCCGCAGCCCGAGCCGATCCGGTTCTTCGGCACCACCTGGGTGAACCACGACAACGGCTACGCCCTGCGCCGCGCCGGCGTGGCCGCCGGGTCGCTCGCCGCCGCCGTCATCGGCGCCTACCTGCTCCGCCTGGCCTACGAGGGCCTGGAGATCGGCGACGTCGGCGCCTTCCTCAGCATCTCCGTCGTCGTGCTCTTCGCGATCTCCAGCGCCATCGCCTTCGCCAAGACCTGGGAGTCCTTCGGCCGCCGGCCGCGCCCGTCGTCCGACGAGGCCGCCCTCAAGGGCCTGAAGACGATCGGTTTCATCGGCTCCCTCCTCGCGTACTTCCTGCGCAGCCTGACCGAGGCCCCCGGCGAGAAGCTCCACCGCACCGAGTACGAGCGCGCCGTGGCCGAATCCGACCGCCGCCGCAGCGCCCGTACGGGCAACCCGGCCGCGCGCCGCCCCAAGCGCAAGAAGTAACGCGCTCCCCCGGCCCTCCGCCCGCGCCCCGGCTCCTCGCCCCCGCCCGGGGATCCCTCGTACGCCGTCCTCATTGACGCCCCGGCACAGCCGGGAGCATTATTCATCACATGATGAATAACCAGCCGGAGGAGCCGCCCCCTCCCGCCGTCCACGCCCACGGCCTCACCGTCCGCCGCGGCACCGGCCGCCACCCCCGCACCGTCCTCGACGCCATCGCCTTCACCGTCCCCCGCGGCCGCATCACCGGCCTCCTCGGACCCTCCGGCTGCGGCAAATCCACCCTCATGCGCGCCGTCGTCGGCACCCAGGCCCACGTCACCGGCACCCTCGACGTCCTCGGCCGCCCCGCCGGCCACCCCGGACTCCGCTCCCGCATCGGCTACGTCACCCAGGCACCCTCCGTCTACGACGACCTCACCGTCCGGCAGAACCTCGACTACTTCGCCGCCGTCCTCGACCCCGGCCGCACCGCAGCCGCCCGCCGCCGCGCCACCGTCGAACGGGCCATCACCGACGTCGACCTCACCAGCCGCGCCACCGCCCTCGCCGGCAACCTCTCCGGCGGCCAGCGCAGCCGCGTCTCCCTCGCCGTCGCCCTCCTCGGCGCCCCCGAACTCCTCGTCCTCGACGAACCCACCGTCGGCCTCGACCCCGTCCTCCGCCGCGACCTGTGGAACCTCTTCCACGACATCACCGCCCGCCGCGCCGCCACGATCCTCGTCTCCTCCCACGTCATGGACGAGGCCGAGCGCTGCCACGACCTGCTCCTCATGCGCGACGGCCGCATCCTCACCCAGGACACCCCCGAAGCCCTGCGCACCCGCACCGGCTCCGCCACCGTCGAGGAAGGCTTCCTCCGCCTCGTCGACGCAGCCAACGCCCGAGCCGGAGAAGAACCGATCAGGGAGGCCCGGCGATGAACGGCGCCCGCACCCTCGCCACCGCCGCCCGCGTCCTGCGGCAGCTCCGCCACGACCCGCGCTCCCTCGCCCTGATGCTGCTGGTCCCCGTACTGATGCTCACCCTGCTGCGCTACGTCTTCGACGGCAGCCCCCGCACCTTCGACGGCATCGGCGCGTCCCTCCTCGGGATCTTCCCCCTCATCACGATGTTCCTCGTGACCTCGATCGCCACCCTCCGCGAACGCACCTCCGGCACCCTCGAACGCCTCCTCGCCATGCCGCTCGGCAAGGGAGACCTCATCGCCGGCTACGCCCTCGCCTTCGGCGCCGTCGCCGTCGCCCAGTCCCTCCTCGCCACCGGTCTCTCCCTCTGGCTCCTCGGCCTCGACGTCGTCGGCTCCCCCTGGCTGCTCCTGCTCGTCGCCCTCCTCGACGCCCTCCTGGGCACCGCCCTCGGCCTCTTCGTCTCCGCCTTCGCCGCCTCCGAGTTCCAGGCCGTCCAGTTCATGCCGGCCGTGATTTTCCCGCAGCTGCTCCTGTGCGGCCTGTTCGCGCCCCGCGACACCATGCAGCCCGCACTCGACGCCCTCTCCGACGCCCTGCCCATGTCCTACGCCGTCGACGGCATGACCCAGGTCCTCACCCACACCGACATGACCGCCGACTTCGTCCGCGACACGGCCGTCGTCGCCGGCTGCGCCCTCCTCGTCCTCGCCCTCGGAGCCGCCACCCTCCGCCGCCGCACACCCTGACCACGGAGCGGACACCCCCTCGCCGCGACCCGCACGGGTGCAAGGATGAGGGCGTACGTCCTGAAGGTTCGTTCGGCGAGGTGAATCGGGCATGACCCAGACAGTCGCAGTCCTCGGTACCGGCAAGATCGGCGAGGCCCTGCTCAGCGGGATGATCCGCGGCGGCTGGCCGGCCGCCAAACTGCTCGTCACCGCCCGCCGCCCCGAGCGGGCCGAGGAACTCCGCACCCGCTACGGCGTCGAGCCCGTCTCCAACGCCGAAGCCGCCAAGCGCGCCGACACCCTCATCCTCACCGTCAAGCCGCAGGACATGGGCAAGCTCCTCGAAGAGCTCGCCCCCCACGTCCCCGCCGACCGCCTGGTCATCAGCGGCGCCGCCGGCATCCCCACCGCCTTCTTCGAGGAGCGGCTCGCGCCCGGCACCCCCGTCGTCCGCGTCATGACGAACACCCCCGCCCTCGTCGACGAGGCCATGTCCGTCATCTCCGCCGGCAGCCACGCCACCGCCGCCCACCTCCAGCACGCCGAGGAGATCTTCGGCGGCGTCGGCAAGACCCTGCGCGTCCCCGAGTCCCAGCAGGACGCCGCCACCGCCCTCTCCGGCTCCGGACCCGCCTACTTCTACTTCCTCGTCGAAGCCATGACCGACGCCGGCATCCTCCTCGGCCTGCCCCGCGCCCAGGCCCACGACCTCATCGTCCAGGCCGCCATCGGCGCCGCCGTCATGCTCCGCGACAGCGGCGAACACCCCGTCAAGCTCCGCGAAGCCGTCACCTCCCCCGCCGGTACGACGATCAACGCCATCGTCGAGCTGGAGAAGCACGGCGTACGCGCGGCCCTGATCGCCGCCCTCGAAGCGGCCCGCGACCGCAGCCGCGAACTCGCCACCGGCAACAGCTGACGCGGAGAAGGAGGGGCGGCCCACATGCCGCAGGGCCTGCCGGGCCTGCCAGGCCGCCCCTCCCCTTCACGGAGCCAGCAGCCCGATGGCCCCGTACGCCCGGTCCACCACCGGCGCCGCGATCGCCCGGGCCCGGCCGGCCCCCTCGCGCAGCACCCGCTCCACCTCGCCCGGATCGCCCGCCAGCGCCGCGTGCCGCTCCCGCAGCGGCCGCAGCAGCTCCACCACCGCCTCGGCGACGTCCCGCTTCAGCGGCCCGTACTGCGCGTACCCCTCGGCGAGCCTCTCCGGCTCTCCGCCCGTACAGGCGGCCAGGACGTCCAGCAGGTTCGCCACCCCGGGCCGCGCGGCCCGGTCGTAGACCACCCCGCCGTCCCCGCTGTCGGTGACGGCCCGCATGAACTTCCGGGTGATCACCTCCGGCTCGTCCAGCAGATAGACGACCCCGGCGCCGTTCGCACTGGACTTCCCCATCTTCGAAGTCGGGTCCTGGAGGTCCATGACGCGCGCCCCCACGGCCGGCAGCGTCGCCCGGGGCACGGTGAAGGTCTGCCCGTACCGCTGGTTGAACCGCACCGCCAGGTCCCGGGTCAGCTCCACGTGCTGACGCTGGTCCTCACCCACCGGCACCGCGTCCGCCGCGTAGGCCAGGATGTCCGCCGCCATCAGCACCGGGTACGTCAGCAGCGACAGCCGTACGCCCTGACCGGACGCCTCGGCCTTCGCCGCCTTCTCCCGGTACTGGATCATCCGCCGGAGCTCCCCGTCGGTGGCGGTGCACTCCAGCAGGTAGGACAGCCGGGTGTGCTCGGGGACGTGGCTCTGCACGAAGAGGGTGCACCGCCGCGGATCCAGCCCGGCGGCGAGGAACAGGGTCGCGGCCTGCCGCGTCAGCCGCCGCACCCGGGCGGGATCGTGTTCCACGGTGAGCGCGTGCAGGTCCACGACGCAGAACAGCGCGTCGGCGGGCGCGTGCTCGGCCGCGACCCACTGCCGCAGGGCCCCCAGGTAGTTGCCCAGCGTCAGGTGTCCGGACGGCGTGATCCCGCTGAAGATCCTCGTCATGTCTGCTGCTCTCCCTGTGGGTGGTGAGTGGTGGTGTGTCCCGCGGCCACCGCGTCGGGCGACCGAGCCACTCCCGGGAGGGGAGAAACAGAAACGGCCGCCGTGGCGGCGGCCGTGAGCGCATGCGTGCTCGCGTGGAAGGTCGGCCGCCGTCAGGCGGCCCACCAGCGGAGGCTGAGCGTGAGCGCATGCGTAGTCATGGGGGCCAGCGTAGACCCGGGGACATGAGCGGCGCGTGAAGTTTCCTGGCCGGTCGCCCGCCGGTCAGCCGGGGGTTGACACAGGTGTGCCCGATCCGTAAGGTTCTTCGAGTTGTCCGACGTGAGCGCCGACCCCGGTCGGTCCCCGGACAGCCATCCCGCACCACACATTCGAACGAACGACGCACTCCGTCGGCTCGTTTTCATGCGTATTTGCGAATGAGGAATCCGCGTTCCAGGACGCAGCCGCCGATTGGCTTCGGGGGCAAGGAATCCGCTACTGTCTCACTCGCCGGAAGGGCCCAACAGCCCGGAACGCAAATCCCGCTGACCGGGAGTCAGGCCCGAAAGGATCTGATAGAGTCGGAACCGCCGGAAAGGGAAAGCGCGAAAGCGAAGGACCTGGAAAGCAAGCGAGAAAGACTCTGATAG
>NZ_JBWKEE010000046.1:0-21954 GCF_056435605.1 Streptomyces sp. NPDC043896 | reverse complement strand
GGGCAAAAACCCCGGGGGCGGAGACCCCACTTCGTGGGGGTTGTGTCCCCCACCCTCCCTTCCCCTGTTTCATGGGCTTCCCCTCCTCCCCCGCCCCCCCCCCCCCCCCCCACCCCCGCACCCCCGCGCCTCAGACGCCGGCGGGGCCGGAAATTCGCTGCGCGAATTCCAGCCCGCGCGGCGATTGAGCGCAACAGGGTCCGGGGCGGAGCCCCGGGACCTTTCACGCCCCGCCGGCGTCCGAGGCGAGAACGGTTGAAGGGCGGGCAGGGGACGGCCCCGCGCAGCGGCAGCGGGCAGCGGCTACGCGCCCGCGAAGTGGGACCGGACCAGGGACTCCACGGCCGGGAGGTCCTGCGCGGCCAGCGCCTCCAGCAGCGCCGAGTGCTCCGCCGCGTCGGCCACCAGATCGGCCCGCCGCACCCGCGGGGCGCCCGGCAGGGGCCACTGCGCGCGCCGGTGCAGTTCCTCCGCGATCTGCGTCAGCTGCCCGTTGCCCGACAGCGAGAGCACCGCCCGGTGGAAGGCCCGGTCGGCCTCCGCGTACCGGGGCAGGTCCCCCTCGGCGGCCGCCTCGGCGGTGGCGAGCGCGGCCGGGCGCAGGGACTCCCAGGTGGCGGCGGGCACGGAGCGGGCCAGCCTGAGCATCACGGGCACCTCGATCAGGGCCCGGACCTCGGACAGTTCCGCCTGGGTGCGCGGGGTGCGGGTGAGCACCCGGAAGCCGCGGTTGGGCAGGCATTCCACCGCCCCCTCCAGCGCCAGCTGCTGCATCGCCTCGCGGACGGGCGTCGCGGAGACACCGAAGCGCTCGCCGAGCGCGGGGCCCGAGTAGATCTCCCCCGGGACCAGCTCTCCGTCCACCAGGGCGGCGCGCAGCGCGTCCAGGACCTGTCCGCGCACCGAATGGCGCAGCACCTTCCGCGGCGTCTTCCGCGGGGTCTTCTGCATCGGGATCAGCGGCGTCCGCGCCACCTCGTCCTCCGGTACCGGCACCGACACCAGGGCATGGGCCGCTTCGCGCACTCGGTCCTCCTCCGGGTCTCGACCGGTTCCGAGGATAGGCGACGGTCCCCGGAAGGCCGGGCCCGTGCGGTACTCCCCACACCGCCCGAGATCAGCTAAGGTAAGGCTTACCTTCTTTCCCGACGCGTGATTCGGTGGTCCGCCATGCCCGGCCCGGCTGTTCCCGCCCCGCTCCCGTCCGCACCCGCCCCGGCCGGCTCTCCGGTGGCGCGCGCGTACGAGCGCATGGCGGCCGCCTACCCGGGCCTGCGGGCCGAGGAGCACGGCGCGCACGAACCCCTCCCTCGCGGTGTGGGCTGGGTCGGTGCGCACGAGCTCGCGGAGGGCGGCGCGGCCCTGGACGCCCACCTCGCGTGGGACGAGGCCCAGGTGCTGCGGGACTACGGGCGCCGCGGCAGGCCCGACGTGGTGGCCGGGTTCGGCCTCCACCGGTACGCCTGGCCGGCCTGCCTGCTGATCACCGTCCCGTGGTTCCTGGAGCGCCGGGTGCCCCGGCTGCCCGTGGACCGGGTGGCCTTCCACCGGACCCAGGGGCGGATGGCCGTACGCGTCGAGGAGTTCGCGTGCCTGCCGGACGACCCGGCGGCCGCCCTCCCCGGGGCGCGGGTCGTGCCCGGCGAGGAGGCCCTGCGGGAGGAGGTGCGGGCAGCGGTGGCCCAGCACCTCGGACCGCTGCTGGAAGGTTTCGGCCCGCGGATGCGGCGCGGCCGCCGCGCCCTGTGGGCGATGGCCTCGGACGAGGTGGTCGAGGGCCTCTGGTACGTCGGGAGCCTGCTCGGCGAGGAGCGGCGGGCGGTACGCGAACTGGAACTGCTGCTGCCGGGCGCGCTCGCCCCGTACGCGGCCGGCGCCGGCTTCCGCGCCCTCGCCGGGCCCGGCGGGGCGGAGCTGACCACCCGGGACCGGGCGAGCTGCTGCTTCTTCTACACGATCCGGCCCGAGGACACCTGTACGACCTGCCCGCGCACCTGTGACGCCGACCGCGTCACCCGGCTCACGGAGGCCGCCGCCTGAACCCACCCGTGCGGATGAAGTCGATTCGAACTCAACTCGACTGACACGAGCGCCAGTTCGACCCACAACACCCTATCCGACGGGACCCGCCCCCCGTTGGCGTCCACTTGCCCCGAAACCCACGTGCACCACTGACCGGCTGCGCCACTATGGCGCCCGGAAAGCCGCATACGCGAGGCAAGGGACATCCGCATGAGACTGACCGACATATCGCTGGACTGGCTGCTGCCCGGCAGCCTGTTGATCCTGGGCGTGCTTGCGGCAGTGGCGGTGCTGGCCCGGGGCAAGCGTGAGGGCGAGAAGGCCGCGGCCGACGACAGCTGGGAACGCAGCGAGGAACGCCGCCGCCGCAAGGAGGCCATCTACGGGACCGCCTCCTACGTCCTGCTCTTCTGCTGCGCGGCGGTGGCCGCCGCGCTCTCCTTCCACGGGCTCGTCGGCTTCGGCCGGCAGAACCTGAACCTCTCCGGGGGCTGGGAGTACCTGGTCCCCTTCGGCCTCGACGGCGCCGCCATGTTCTGCTCGGTGCTCGCCGTCCGCGAGGCCAGCCACGGCGACGCCGCCCTCGGCTCGCGGCTGCTGGTCTGGCTGTTCGCGGGGGCCGCCGCCTGGTTCAACTGGGTCCACGCCCCCCGCGGCACGGGCCACGACGGCGCCCCGCAGTTCTTCGCCGGGATGTCGCTCTCGGCGGCGGTGCTCTTCGACCGGGCCCTCAAGCAGACCCGCCGCGCGGCGCTGCGCGAACAGGGCCTGATCCCCCGCCCGCTGCCGCAGATCCGCATGGTCCGCTGGCTGCGGGCGCCCCGGGAGACCTTCGGCGCCTGGTCGCTCATGCTGCTGGAGGGGGTCCGCACCCTCGACGAGGCGGTGGACGAGGTGCGCGAGGACAAGAAGGAACGCGAGCAGGACCGGCACCGCAGGCGCGAGCAGCACCGCCTGGACCGCGCCCACATCAAGGCACTGGGCCGCCAGAACAGGGCGTTCGGGCGGGCCCGCGCGCGCCAGGTCGACCTGCCGGGGCTGGCCCCCGGGGCGGGCTCCGCGCCGGTGGGCGCGGAGCCCGCCATATCGGAAGCGGGACAGCTGCCCCTGCGCCGAAGGCCCTCACTGCAGGCCGTGAACGGTACCGACTCCCCTGATCCGTCCGGGCACCGGACGGTGGACCTCACCGCCGAGGACGACACCCAGACGATCCCCCGGCTCGACCACCTGGAGCGCAAACTGAAGGACCTGGAGCAGCAGTTCGGCTGACCGGACCGCGCGCACCGGAAGCGGGGATCCCTCGGGGACCCCGCTTCCGCACGCTCAGGCCGGACCCGCCGCCCCGAGCTCGAACCAGACCACCTTGCCGCGCCCCCTCACGAGCGGATCCACGCCCCAGGCGTCGGCCAGCGCCTGCACCAGGACCAGTCCGCGGCCGTGCGTACCGTCGTCGGCGGACGGTACGTGCGGCCGGGGCAGGCGTGCGGCGTGGTCGCGGACCTCGACCCGGAGCCGGCCGGCCCTGACGCTCGCGGACACCTCGGCGCCCTGCTCGGTGTGGACGAGGGCGTTGGTGACGACCTCGGTGATCAGCAGCTCGGCCACCTCGGCCGTCTCGCCCCGGCAGCGGTGGCGCACCAGCTCCCGCAGGGCCCTGCGGACCTCGCCCACCGCCTTCAGATCGGCCCGGCGCACGCTGCGCGCCATCTCGGCCCGGTCCTGCTCGCCCGCCGGCGACGGCTCCCGCGCCACCGGCCGGTCGGTCCGCCACGTCTTCCCGCTCCTCGCCCCCACCCGCACGGCGACATACCTCCCCGTATCGCGCTGCCCGTGGTCTCGAACAGGTCTACGGAATGCATGCCCCCGGCGACGGTCCGCACTCCTTCGGCCTCAGGGCCTGGGAACGTTGCGGAGGTTGGATCGAGCCATCTGGATCATCCGGCCCACCCCGCCGTCCAGCACGATCTTGCCGGCAGAAAGTGCGAATCCGGTCACCATCTCGGCGCTGATCCTCGGCGGCATCGACAGCGCGTTGGGATCCGTCACCACATCCACCAGAGCGGGTCCCTTGTGCCGGAACGCGTCCTTCAGAGCGCCCGTGAGCTGCTTGGGCTTCTCGACGCGCACCCCGTAGGCGCCCGCCGCGCGGGCGATCGCGGCGAAGTCGGGATTGCGGTTCGTCGTTCCGTACGAAGGGAGGCCGGAAACCAGCATCTCCAACTCCACCATCCCCAGGGAGGAGTTGTTGAAGAGAACCACTTTGACGGGCAGGTCGTACTGCACCAGGGTGAGGAAATCTCCCATCAGCATCGAGAAACCGCCGTCACCCGACATCGACACCACTTGACGGCGGCGGTCCGTGAACTGTGCGCCGATGGCCTGCGGAAGCGCATTGGCCATGGAACCGTGGCTGAAGGAGCCGATGATGCGGCGCTTGCCGTTCGGGGAAAGATAGCGCGCCGCCCACACGTTGCACATGCCCGTGTCGACGGTGAACACGGCGTCTTCGTCCGCGAGTTCGTCGAGGACCGACGCCACGTACTCGGGGTGGATCGGCGTGTGCTTCTCCACCTTGCGGGTGTACGCCTTCACCACCCCCTCCAGCGCGTCCGCGTGCTTCTTCAGCATCCGGTCCAGGAAGCGCCGGTCGTCCTTCGGCCGGACCCGCGCGTTCAGCGCGCGCAGGGTCTCCCGCACGTCCCCCCAGACCGCGAGGTCCAGTTGGGAGCGGCGGCCCAGGTGCTCGGGGCGGATGTCCACCTGGACGATCTTCACGCCGTCGGGGAGGAAGGCGTTGTACGGGAAGTCCGTGCCGAGCAGGATCAGCAGGTCGCACTCGTGCGTGGCCTCGTAGGCGGCCCCGTAGCCCAGCAGCCCGCTCATGCCGACGTCGTACGGATTGTCGTACTGGATCCACTCCTTGCCGCGCAGGGCGTGGCCGACGGGGGCCTTCACCCGGCCGGCGAACTCCATCACCTCGGCGTGCGCGCCGGCCGTGCCGCTGCCGCAGAACAGCGTGACCCGGTCGGCCGCGTCGACCAGCCGCACCAGCTTCTCGATCTCCCCGTCGCCCGGCCGCACCGTCGGCCGGGCCGTCACGAGAGCGTGCTCCACCGCCTTCTCCGGGGCGGGCTGCGCGGCGATGTCGCCGGGCAGCGCGACGACGCTGACGCCGCCGCGGCCGACGGCGTGCTGGACGGCGGTCTGGAGCAGCCGGGGCATCTGCGCCGGGTTGGAGATCAGCTCGCTGTAGTGGCTGCACTCCCGGAACAGCTGGTCGGGGTGGGTCTCCTGGAAGTAGCCGAGACCGATCTCGCCGGAGGGGATGTGCGAGGCCAGCGCGAGGACGGGGGCCATCGAGCGGTGGGCGTCGTACAGGCCGTTGATCAGGTGCAGGTTGCCGGGGCCGCAGGAGCCGGCGCAGGCCGCGAGCCTGCCGGTGAGCTGGGCCTCTGCGCCCGCCGCGAACGCGGCCGCCTCCTCGTGGCGGACCTGGATCCACTCGATGCCGCCCGTCCGGCGGATCGCGTCGACCACCGGGTTCAGGCTGTCGCCGACGACCCCGTACATCCGCCGCACGCCCGCGCGCACGAGGATGTCCACGAACTGCTCCGCCACGTTCTGCCTGGCCATGGAAGGCGCCCTTTCCGGTTCCCGCGAGCCGTGTGCGCCTTCCATCCACGCACGTCCCGCGCGGTTACGCCTCCCAGAGCGCGGCGGCCGTCCGGTCGTCGGCGTAGCCCTTGAGGCGGAGCTGGGTGTCCGCGAGGAACGCCGCGAGGCCCGGCGGCTCCCCCTGCGACCAGCGGGCGGCCAGCTCGGCCGGGAGCAGGCCCTCCTCCCGCATGGGCTCGGCGAGGCCGCCGGAGCAGAGCAGCAGGGTGTCACCCGGGCGGGCCACGGAGGCCCGGAACCGGAAGCCGCCGTCCTCGGCGCGGGTGTCCCGCTCCAGGTCCTCCCAGCGGCCGGAGCGCAGCCGGAAGGCCCCGCCTGCCCCCGCGCCGAAGCAGATCCGGTTCGGGCACCGAGGGTCCAGCGGCAGCAGGAGCCCGCGCAGCCCGGCGGTGTACGCCTCCTCCGCGAGCCCGAGCTCGGCGGCGCGGGCCCGCAGCCGCCCGTAGCCCCGGTCGGTGAGGCGCTGGAGCCCCGACAGCAGGGCCTCGCGGCGGCCCGCCCGGATGTCGTCGGCGAGCCGCTCACGGCTGCGCCCGACGGCCGCCGCGACGAGGTGGCCCAGCTCCGCGGCGGCCTCGCGGGCTCCGGGGGCGGCCCGGTCCCCGCCGGCCAGCACCACCAGCACCAGGGCGTCGTCGCCGCCGCCGAAGCGGGCGGTGAGCAGGAAGTCCCGCCGGGCTTCGCCCCGGTAGCGGGCCGAGTCCCCGCGCAGGGAGGCGGCGCGTAGGGTGTACGTGCCGTAGCGGGCCCCCTCCAGGACGGTGTCGGGGGTCAGGAAGTCGAGCGCGGCCGGGTCGGCGGCGGGCAGCGCTCCGGGCTCGGCGGCGTAGGTGGGGGCGCGGTCGCCGAGGTGCCGTACCGCGGGCCGCTCGGGCTCCGGCCCGGGACCGGGTTCGGGCTCCCGCACCGGCGGCGGCGCGGGCGGCACGGCCACGTCCCCCCGGGCGTACCCGGTCTCCCCGGCCAGCCGCGGGTCCACCGCCCCGGCCGCCGGGTACCCGGGCGGTGCCGGCGGCACGGCCGGCAGCCCCTCGGGGGGCGGGGGCACCGGCGGCCGGGGCGGCGCGGGCGGTGACTCCGCGCGCCTGGCGGGCGGGACGAGCGGTGCCGCCGGGGGCTCCCGGCGGGGGGACGGCAGCGGCGGCTCGGCCGGAGCCCGGTCCGTCACCAGGACCGACGCCGAGCGGAAGCGCTGCTCCAGGGTGTCCCCCGGGTCGGGGACGGAACCCGCGTCGGGGTCCTCGTACAGCTTCTGCCACCAGTCCTCCGCGCCCTGCTGACTCATGCCCCCATTCTCGGCCCGACGGGGCGGCGGAAAACCCCGAATGCGCGAAATGGGTCCGCTCCCGCGATCCCCGTACAGAAGGCCGGACTTCGCACGTACGCCCACCTTCACGCCCGTCGCACCGCACGCGCCTTGGCGCACGGGCGGCTCATGCGGCGAAGATGGCCGCGGCGGGTTCGCGCCGTGGCCGCTTCCCGCCGGGAACGGCCCTGGGGAGTGGGGGTGGACGGGTTGCTGGGAGCGATAGGCCTGGACGAGGGCCAGGAAGCGGCGTACCGCGCGCTGGTGGCACTGGGGGCGGCGGAAGTGCCCGATCTGGCACACCGGCTGACGCTGCCGGTGCCCCAGACGGAACGCGCCCTGCGGCACCTGGAACGCCACGGGCTGGCCGCCCGCTCCTCGGCCCGCCCGGGCCGCTGGGTGGCGGCGCCGCCGGGCGTCGCCCTCGGAGCGCTTCTGAACCGGCAGCGGCACGAACTGGAACGGGCCGAGCTGGCCGCCTCGGCGCTGGCGCGGGAGTTCCGGGCGGAGGCCGCCGAGCCGGCGGTGCACGACCTGGTGGAGGTGGTGACGGGCGCGAGCGCCGTGGCGCACCGCTTCCACCAGCTGCGGGCGGGCGCGACGCGGGAGGTCTGCGCCCTGGTCGCCGCCCGGCCCCAGGCGCCCGCCGGGCCGGACGACGAGTCCCGGGACCGGGGCGTCGGGCACCGGGTGGTCGTCGAACGCGAGGTGCTCGCCCTGCCCGGCGGGATCCGCGAGGCCTCCAGCGCGCTGGCGCGCGGCGAACTGATCCGGGTGACGGCGGCGGTCCCCACGCATCTGGTGATCGCGGACGGCGCCCTCGCCATGGTCCCGCTGACGGCGCCCGGGGCGGAGCCGGCGGCCCTGGTGGTCCACGCGTCGGGACTCCTGGAATCGCTGCGGGGGCTCTTCGAAGCGGTGTGGCGGGAATCCCTCCCGCTGCGGCTGGGGGCGACGGGCCACCCGGAGGAGGGCGACGGCGGCCCCGACACCACCGACCTGGAGATCCTCTCCCTGCTGCTGGCGGGGATGACCGACGCGAGCGTGGCCAAGCACCTGGAGCTGGGCCTGCGGACGGTCCAGCGGCGGGTGAAGGGGCTGATGGAGCTGGCGGGCGTGACGACCCGGCTCCAGCTGGGCTGGCACGCGTACGAACGGGGCTGGGTGGCCCGCTAGCCGGGGGTCCGTCACCCTGGGCGCATGGATCTGCCGCAGCTGCTCCTGGTGGGGCTGGTGCTGCTGCTCGGACTGCTGGGAGTGCTGGTCCCGGGGGTGCCGGGGACCTGGCTGGTCTGGGCGGGCCTGCTGTGGTGGTCGCTGCACGAGCGGTCCGCGTCGGCGTGGGGGGTCCTGGTCGCGTCGACGGCGCTGCTGCTGGTGGTGCAGGTGGTGAAGTGGCAACTGCCGCCGAGGCGGTTGCGGGGCGTCGGCGTCACCCGCCGGATGGCGGCGTACGCGGGCGTCGGCGCCCTCGCCGGCTTCGTGCTGCTCCCGGTGGTGGGGGCGGTGCCGGGCTTCGTGGGCGGCGTCTACCTGTGCGAACGCCGCCGCCTGGGCACGCACGGGGAGGCCTGGGCGTCGGTGCGGGCGGTGATGCGGGCGGTGGGGACGAGCGTACTGGTGGAGCTGGTGGCGTGCCTGATGGTGACGGCGGCGTGGGTGGGGGCCGTACTGGCGTCCCCCTGACGGAGTGCTCCCCCGGGCGGCGGCCGGGCGGGGAGACCGCCCCCACCCGGTCACCGCCCGGCCGGGGCGAGGGCCCGGCCGGGTCGTCAAGGTTCCGCCCGGCCCGCGGCGCCCGGCACCGCGGGCCTGACCGGCGCTACTTCGACGACAGGCCCTGGCCTCCCCGCTTCGCCGCGTGGTTCAGCCGCCCCTCCGCCGACTTCAGGCGCCAGTCGCGGCGGATCTCCGCGCGGAGCCTGGCGTCCGTCTTCGCGACGATCCGCTGGTTCTCGCGGAGCAGCTTGCGGTAGCTCTCCAGGCGCCGCTCCGGGAGGGCTCCCTCCGCTACCGCCTCCCGCACCGCGCACCCCGGCTCCGCCTCGTGGGCGCAGTCGTGGAAGCGGCACCGCTCGGCGTACTCCTCGATCTCGGAGAACACCTGCCCCACGCCCGCCTCCGCGTCGAACAGCCCGACGCCGCGCAGTCCCGGGGTGTCGATCAGGACGCCGCCGCCCGGCAGGGCGAGCAGGTTGCGCGTGGTGGTGGTGTGGCGGCCCTTGCCGTCGACCTCTCGGGTCTCCCGGACGTCCATGACGTCCGCGCCGAGCAGCGCGTTCGCCAGGGTGGACTTGCCCGCGCCGGAGATCCCGAGCAGCACGCTCGTACCGTCGGCGACGATCGCGGCGAGGACGTCGGTGCCCTCCCCGGTGTGCGAGGAGACGGTGAGGACCTGGACGCCGGGGGCGGTGGTCTCCACGTCCTGGACCAGGTAGGCCAGCGCGGCCGGGTCCGGGACGAGGTCCGCCTTGGTCAGGACGACCAGCGGCTGGGCTCCCGACTCCCACGCCAGCGCGAGGAAGCGTTCGATCCGGCCGAGGTCGAGCTCGACGGCGAGCGAGACCGCGATGATCGCGTGGTCGACGTTGGCCGCGAGGATCTGCCCCTCGGACCGCTGCGAGGAGGTGGACCGTACGAAGGCGGTCCGGCGCGGCAGGTACGCCTTCACGTAGCGCGGGTTGCCGGCCGTCTCGACGACGGCCCAGTCGCCCGTGCAGATGACCCGGAGCGGGTCGTGGGGGGTGACGAAGGCGGTGTCGGCGCGGATCACGCCGTCCTCCGTCATGACGTCGCACTGGCCCCGGTCGACGCGTACGACACGGCCCGGGAGGAGTCCCTGGGCGGCGTACGGGGCGAACTCGGCGGCCCACACCCCGTCCCAGCCGTAGGAGGCGAGGGAAGGGGAGGAAGAGGGGGAAGAGAGAGTCAAGGGGAACCCTTCACAGGGTGGCCCCGGCAGCGCCCGCTCGGCGGCGGTGCGATGGGTGTGAGGTCAGCCGGAGACCACGGGGGCGGAAACGATGACGAACTCCTGAATGCGGGCAACACCCGTCTCCGTGACAGTCATCAATGTCCTCACCTCCGGTTTCCTGCTGCTCGCGGAGCCGCCTCGGCCCCGTTCCTCCGGAACCATAACCGGCCCGGCGGCGCGGCACCACCGAATTGACCGGCGCCGGTCCGCGCGTCCCCGCCGGCGGGCGCGGCGCGCCGCCGTCCGCTCTTGTGTACGAGTCCCCCGTCGAGGTGGACGCGCCGTGCGCGGAGCTGACGGGCGCCGGTCCGCGGGGGCGTCCGGCGCCCCGGAGGGCCTTCCCGGGCCGGGGGCGTCAGTGCTTGCGCAGCCTGGCGGTGTAGTCGTCGGGCGGCAGGAAGTTCGACCAGCGCTCGGGGAACTCCGACGGCATCCCGGCGTCCTCGTCGTCCTCGGACTCCCCCTCGGCGAGGGCCCGCCAGGCGGCGGCGCGGGCGACGAGCTGGGCCGCCTCGGCCTCGCGGACCCGTTCGTTGGCCTCGCGGGCGGCGGCCGTGGCCACCGAGGGCCAGACCCGGTCGATCGCCGCGTTGACGGCGGCGCCGACGAGCACGGCGAAGGCCGAGATGCCGATCCACAGCAGGATCGCGACGGGCGCGGCCAGGGACCCGTAGATCGTCGGGCCCTCCACCGTGTTGGTCAGGTAGATCCGCAGCAGGAACGAGCCGAGCACCCACATCGCGAGCGCGACGAGCGCGCCCGGGACGTCCTCGATCCACGGCGAGCGGACGGGGACGGAGACGTGGTAGAGCGTGGTCAGGAAGGCGATCGAGAGCAGGGTGACCACGGGCCAGTAGAGGACGGCGATCACCTCGGTGCTCCAGGGCACCAGGCGGACGACGGCGTCGGGCCCGACGACCATCAGCGGCAGCACGATCGCGCCGATCAGCAGGGCGATCACGTACAGGAGGAAGGCGAGCAGCCGGGTCTTGACGATGCCCCGCTGGCCGTCGAGGCCGTACATGACGGTGATGGTGTCGATGAAGACGTTGACGGCGCGGGAGCCGGACCACAGGGCGAAGGCGAAGCCGAGGGAGATCAGGTCGGGCCGGCCGCGGCTGGTGACGTCGTCGAGCATGGGTCTGGCGATCTCGTTGACGCCCCGGTCGGACAGGACGGTGCCGACCGCGCGCAGGATGTTCTCCTCGATGCTGGCCACGGACTGGGTGTTCGTCCAGCCGTCCACGTAGCCGAGGAGGCCGAGGAGGCCGAGGAAGAGCGGGGGCAGGGAGAGCAGGGTGAAGAAGGCCGCTTCGGCGGCCAGGCCGAGGATCCGGTACTCGATGCAGGAGTTGACGGTGTCTTTGAGGAGCAGCCAGCCCATCTTGCGCTTGGAGACGTTGCGGTAGAGGGCGCGGGCCCGGTGGAGGCGTCCCGAGCGTGCCGGGATCCCCTCGGGTGTTTCTTTTGCTGGCTGCACGTCCTTACGGTATCCGCATGGCAGCCACCACCCACACAGTCAGCAACCAGGCCCCGCCGCTCGTCGGGTACGAGGTGTACCTCGGCGACCGGGCCCTCACCGAGGGCGTGGAGCGGCACCTCGCCGGCGCGGCCCCCGAACTCCGCGACGAGGTACGGGAGGAGCTCACCGCGCTCGGCCGCGCCGCCGGCTCGCAGGAGGCGCAGCGCTGGGGCCGGGAGGCGAACGAGAACCCGCCGGTACTGCGGACGCACGACCGCTACGGGAACCGGATCGACGAGGTGGAGTTCCATCCGTCGTGGCACCGGCTGCTCGGGCACGCGGTGGGTGCCGGGCTCACCGACGCCTGGGGCCGTCCGGCGGGGCACCTGCGGCGCGCGGCGGGCTTCTTCCTGTGGTCGCAGGCCGAGGCGGGGCACGGCTGCCCGGTCTCGATGACGCACGCGGCGGTGCCGGCGCTGCGGGCGGATCCGGAGCTGGCGGCGGAGTGGGAGCCGCGGCTGACCTCGCACGTGTACGAGGAGGGGCTGCGGCCGGCGGGGCAGAAGGCCGGGGTCCTCTTCGGGATGGGGATGACGGAGAAGCAGGGGGGCAGCGACGTCCGGGCGAACACGACGACGGCGGCCCCGCTGGACGCCGCCGGGGAGTACGTGCTGACCGGGCACAAGTGGTTCTGCTCGGCGCCGATGTCGGACGGCTTCCTGGTGCTGGCGCAGGCACCGGGAGGGCTGACGTGCTTCCTGGTGCCGCGGGTGCTGCCGGACGGGACGCGGAACGTGTTCGCCATCCAGCGGCTGAAGGACAAGCTGGGCAACAAGTCGAACGCCTCGGGTGAGATCGAGTTCTCCGGGACGTGGGCGCGCCGGGTGGGCGAGGAGGGCCGGGGGGTGCGGACCATCATCGAGATGGTCACGGCGACCCGGCTGGACTGCGTGATCGGTTCGGCCTCGCTGATGCGGCAGGCGCTGACGCAGGCCGTCCACCACGCGGAGCACCGCTCCGCTTTCGGAGCACCGCTCATAGAGCAGCCGCTGATGCGCAACGTGCTCGCCGACCTCGCCCTGGAGTCGGAGGCGGCCACGGCCCTGACGCTGCGCCTCGCGGCCGCGTACGACGCCGGGACCGACCAGGAACGGGCGTTCCTGCGCCTCGCGGTGCCCGCCGCGAAGTACTGGGTGACCAAGCGGTGTACGCCGATGGTGGCGGAGGCCCTGGAGTGTCTGGGGGGCAACGGCTACGTCGAGGAGTCCGGGCTGCCGAGACTCCTGCGCGAATCCCCGGTGAACTCCATCTGGGAGGGTTCGGGCAACGTCCAGTCGCTGGACGTGCTGCGCGCGCTCCAGCGCGAGCCGCAGGCGCTGAACGCCTTCCTCCAGGAGGTCGGGCTGGCCAGGGGCGCCGACCACCGGCTGGACGCGGCGATCAAGAACCTGCTGACCGAGCTGGCCGACCTGGACGGGATCGAGGCGCGGGCCCGGCGGGTGGTGGAGCGGATGGCCCTGGTGCTGCAGGGCTCGCTGCTGGTGCGGTGGGCTCCGCCCGAGGTGGCGGACGCGTTCTGCGCGTCCCGGCTCGGCGGCGACTGGGGGGCGGCCTTCGGGACGCTCCCGCACAGTCTGGACCTGGCCGCGGTGGTGGCACGGGCGCGGATCACGGGCTGACGGCGGTCCCCAAACCGCCGTGCTCCCTGGCCGTGGTGGTCCCCAAACCACTACGGCCGCCGGAGCGCTCAGCACCGGATCCGAGCCCGTGGAGGTGGGACCCGGGGTGGCGCCGCGCCGACTCGGCACCACCCCTGGTCCAAGAGCCCCGAGGAAGGAGCTGTCACGCCGCTCGGCGGCGTGCCGATAGTTTCGGTCGGGTGACCGGGGGTTGGCGAAGGTTGCATACCGTTGCAACCCTGCATTCCTTACGGCGCGGAATTCGCCCGCCGCATGTGCCCGGGAAGTACGCGCGTGCGCCTCGGGGGGCGGCTTGCGCAGTACGTCCTGTTCAGCACGGGGAGGTTCCGGTGGCCAACACCGCAGGCAGCGCGGTCGACGTGGCGCGCATCTCGGCCATGGACGCGCGCGAGGCGGCGCGCCTGCTCAAGGGGGTACGGGCCGCCGCGCTGGCCGGGGACCAGCCGCCCGCCGCCCCCCGCCCGGAGATCGCCGAGTCCTGGCGGCGGATGCTCGCCGGCGGGGTGCACCCCGACCGGGACGCCCGCTCGCGGATGCTGTCCGCCGCCGAGACGGAGGAGCGGCGTCAGATCTCGCCGCTGCGGGAGATCCTCCCGGTGCTGCGGGAGGGGCTGCTCCCCGCGCTGGACGAGGCCCTGCACATCATGGTCGTCGCCGACGCGGACGGGCGGCTGCTGTGGCGGGAGGGGCACCGGTCGATCCTGCGCAAGGCGGACCGGCTGGGCTTCGCGGTGGGGGCCGACTGGGACGAGGCCGTGGTCGGCACGAACGGGGTGGGCACCGCCCTGGTGACGCGGCGGCCGGTCCAGGTGTTCTCGGCGGAGCACTTCGTCTCCAGTCACCACGACTGGACCTGCGCCGGGGCGCCCGTGCACGACCCGAAGGACGGCCGGCTGCTGGGCGTGGTCGACGTCAGCGGGCCGCTGGACACCATGCACCCCGCGACCCTGGCCTGGGTCAGCTCCGTGGCCCGGCTCGCCGAGCGGGAGCTGCGGGTGCGGCACCTGGAGTCCCTGGAGCGGCTGCGGGCCGTGGCGGCCCCCCTGCTGGCCCGGCTGCCCGGAAGGGCCGTGGCCGTGGACCCGCACGGCTGGACGGCGGCGGTGACGGGGCTGGCCCCCGCCGACCGGATCGCCCTGCCGAAGGCCCCGGCCCCCGGCCCGGTGTGGATCCCGCAGCTGGGCGACTGCGTGGCGGAGCCGCTGCCCGGCGGCTGGCTGCTGCGGCTGGCCGAGCCGCGGGCCGGCGCCCCTGCGGTGAGCCGGGTGGTGCTCGACCTGAGCCGGCCCCGCTCCTGGTCGGCGACCGTGTACGGGGCCGCCGGGAGCTGGTCGCAGGAGCTGAGCCCGCGCCACGCGGAGCTGCTGTTCCTGCTCGCGGAGACCCCGCGCGGGCGTACGGCGGCGGAGCTGGCCGCCGAGCTGTTCGGGGACCCGACGCGGACGGTGACGGTCCGCGCCGAGCTGTCCCGGGTCCGGCGGCACCTCGCGGGGGTGCTGACGCACCGGCCGTACCGCTTCGCGGAGGACGTGGAGGTGGAGCTGATCCGCCCCGCGGACCCGGGCCGGCTGCTGCCCCACTCCACCGCCCCGGCGGTGGTCCGGGCCCGCCTGGGCCGCGGCGGGGCGCCCGTGATTCCCTGAACGGCATGAGCACCATCACACTCACCACCTGGTCCCTCGAGATGACGTCGCCGTCGGACCTCGTCCCGGCGGCCGTGCCGGGCCCGGAGATCACCATCACCCGCGCGGAGGTCCCCTCGCCGGAGCTCAGCCGCTACCTGTACGCCTCGGTGGGCGGGGACATCCACTGGACGGACCGGCTGTCGCTGACCCGCGCCGAGTGGGTGGAACTGCTGGAACGGCCGGGCGTGGAGACGTGGGTCGCGTACGACCGGGGCACCCCGGCGGGCTACGTCGAGCTGGACCCGCAGGCCGACGGCGTGGTCGAGATCATGTACTTCGGGCTCCTGCCGGACTTCCGGGGCCGCCGCATCGGCGGTCACCTGCTGAGCTTCGGCACGGCCCGCGCCTGGGACCTCGCGTCGCGCTGGCCGGACCGCGAGGCCACCCGCCGGGTGTGGGTGCACACGTGCAGCCAGGACGGCCCGACGGCGATGGACAACTACCGGCGCCGCGGCTTCAAGGTCTTCAAGACGGAGACGGAAGAGAAGGCGGAAACCCCCACGCCGGGGCCCTGGCCGGGAGCCTGACCCCTGGCCGGGGGTTACGGGGTGGGCCGGCGCCCTGCCGGACGGGCACATCCAGCCCCGCCGGCGTGTGAGGCGCGGGGTCCGGGGCGGAGCCCCGGTGAACGGTGGAAGGGCGGGCAGGTGAGCTCGCCCCGCGCAGCGGCGCACCCGGCCACCCGCCCACCGGCCGCGACGCCCCGCGCAGTGGGCACCCAGGCCGGTCCGAGCGGGCCTCCGGCCCGCCCCCGCACCCCGCCGCCGGCGACGGAATCCGGCCTGGCCGGGGGCGCTCACCGCCGCATACCGTGGAGGCCCGGCCGCGCCGCGAAGGAACCCGAAGACACGTGACAGCGGTCACGCGATCTCATGATCCGGGACGACTTCGTCCGGATCGTGGACAGTAGTGGACTCCTCCAATCGGCACATGACACGCTTCGGCCATGAATGGAGCTGGAATTGCCTTGGTGAGTCGGCGGCACGTCGACCTCGGCCGCATGTCCAGCGCCATCTGTCCGGCACGCTGACGGAACCAGCACCCGCCGCACATCGCCGCAGTCCCCGCCGCCGCGGACGCGTCGATCACCCGCAAGCCCCCTGAGGCCGAACACCGCCCCCTGCCCGTCGGCAACCCCGACACACGGGCGGAAATCGGCCACACCTGCTCAGAGACTCCAGCGTGAACAGGGGCGCGCCGCCGCTCCCCCCTGCCTCCACCTCGAGCCGTTGAAGAAGGACGTACCCGCCATGGCCGCCACCCCTGAAACGCCCGCAGCCGCCCCCGCAGCCGCAGCGCGCCGCAAGACCGGCCGTCACCGCGGAGAGGGCCAGTGGGCCGTCGGGCACCACACGCCCCTCAACGGCAACGAGCAGTTCAAGAAGGACGACGACGGTCTCAACGTGCGGACACGCATTGAGACGATCTACTCCAAGACGGGCTTCGACTCGATCGACCCCAACGACCTGCGCGGCCGTATGCGCTGGTGGGGCCTCTACACCCAGCGCAAGCCCGGGATCGACGGCGGCAAGACCGCGATCCTGGAGCCGGAGGAGCTGGACGACAAGTACTTCATGCTGCGCGTCCGCATCGACGGCGGCCGGCTGACCACCGAGCAGCTCCGCGTCATCGGCGAGATCTCCGAGGAGTTCGCGCGCGGCACCGCCGACCTCACCGACCGCCAGAACGTGCAGTACCACTGGATCCGGATCGAGGACGTCCCGGAGATCTGGCGCCGGCTGGAGGCCGTCGGCCTCTCGACGACCGAGGCCTGCGGTGACACGCCCCGCGTCATCCTCGGCTCGCCCGTCGCCGGCATCGCCCAGGACGAGATCATCGACGGCACCCCCGCCATCGAGGAGATCTACCGCCGCATCGTCGGCAACCCGGACTTCTCCAACCTGCCCCGCAAGTTCAAGTCCGCGATCTCCGGCTCGCCGCTGCTCGACGTGGCGCACGAGATCAACGACATCGCCTTCGTCGGCGTGAACCACCCCGAGCACGGTCCCGGCTTCGACGTCTGGGTCGGCGGCGGCCTGTCCACCAACCCGAAGCTGGGCGTCCGCCTCGGCACCTGGGTCTCCCTGGACGAGGTCCCCGACGTCTACGAGGGCGTCATCTCGATCTTCCGTGACTACGGCTACCGCCGGCTGCGCACCCGCGCCCGCCTGAAGTTCCTGGTCGCCGACTGGGGCGCGGCCAAGTTCCGCCAGGTCCTGGAGGACGAGTACCTGAAGCGCAAGCTGACCGACGGCCCCGCGCCCGAGCAGCCCAGCGGCCAGTGGCGCGACCACGTCGGCGTCCACCAGCAGCAGGACGGCAAGTTCTACGTCGGCTTCGCGCCCCGCGTCGGCCGCGTGGACGGCGCCACCCTCACCAAGATCGCGGACATCGCCGAGCAGCACGGCTCCGGCCGCCTGCGCACCACGGCCGAGCAGAAGATGATCGTCCTCGACATCGAGGCCGGCCAGGTCGACTCGGTCGTCGCGGCCCTGGAAGCGCTGGACCTGCGGGTCAAGCCGTCCCCGTTCCGCCGCGGCACGATGGCCTGCACCGGCATCGAGTTCTGCAAGCTGGCCATCGTCGAGACGAAGGCGCGCGGCGCCTCGCTGATCGACGAACTGGAGCGCCGCCTGCCGGACTTCGCCGAGCCGATCACCATCAACATCAACGGCTGCCCGAACGCCTGCGCCCGTATCCAGGTGGCGGACATCGGTCTCAAGGGGCAGCTGGTCCTGGACGACGACGGCAACCAGGTGGAGGGCTACCAGGTCCACCTGGGCGGCGCCCTCGGCCTGGAGGCCGGCTTCGGCCGCAAGGTCCGCGGCCTCAAGGTCACCTCGGCCGGTCTGCCCGACTACGTCGAGCGGGTCGTCAAGCGCTTCTCCGAGGAGCGCGAGGACGGCGAGCGCTTCGCCGCCTGGGTCGGCCGCGCCAGCGACGCGAGCCTCTCATGAGCGAGCGCGCCGCACCGTTCTACTGCCCGTACTGCGGCGACGAGGACCTGTTTCCCCACGAGACGGGTCACGGCGCCTGGGAATGCAGGGCCTGCAACCGAGCCTTCCAGCTGAAGTACCTCGGGCTGCTGGCCCGGGGTGTTCAGTCCAACACCGCTGGAGGGGACGAGATATGACCACTACTCAAGACGTCAGTCTCAGAGAACTCGCCGAGCAGGCGGGCCGGGACCTGGAGGACGCGCCCGCGCTGGAGATCCTGCGGTGGGCGGTGGAGACCTTCGGGAAGAAGTTCTGCGTGACCTCCTCGATGGAGGACGCGGTCGTCGCCCACCTGGCCTCGCGCGTGGCTCCGGGGGTGGACGTGGTCTTCCTCGACACGGGCTACCACTTCGAGGAGACGATCGGCACGCGTGACGCGGTGGAGGCGGTGATGGACGTCAACGTCATCACGCTGACCCCGCGTCAGTCGGTCGCCGAGCAGGACGCCGAGTACGGGCCGAAGCTCCACGACCGCGACCCGGACCTGTGCTGCGCCCTGCGCAAGGTCAAGCCCCTCGAAGAGGGCCTGACCGGGTACGAGGCGTGGGCGACGGGTCTGCGCCGCGACGAGTCCCCGACCCGGGCGAACACGCCGGTGGTCGGCTGGGACGAGAAGCGGGGCAAGGTCAAGGTCTCCCCCATCGCCCGCTGGACGCAGGACGACGTGGAGGCGTACGTCGCCGAGCACGGGGTGCTGACCAACCCGCTGCTGATGGACGGCTACGCCTCCGTCGGCTGCGCCCCGTGCACCCGCCGGGTCGCGGAGGGCGAGGACGCACGGGCCGGCCGCTGGGCCGGGCTCGGCAAGACCGAGTGCGGGCTGCACGGCTGATGACCACGACAGCTACGGAAACCACGGAACTTACGGAGAAGCGGATGAGCGTGACCGGCCAGGGGGCCACGGTGTGGCTGACCGGTCTGCCCAGCGCGGGCAAGACCACCATCGCGTACGCGCTGGCCGAGCGGCTGCGCGGCGAGGGGCACCGGGTGGAGGTGCTCGACGGGGACGAGATCCGCGAGTTCCTCTCGGCGGGTCTGGGTTTCAGCCGTGAGGACCGGCACACCAACGTGCAGCGGATCGGGTTCGTGGCCGAGCTCCTGGCGAGCAACGGCGTCAAGGCCCTCGTCCCGGTGATCGCCCCGTTCGCCGACAGCCGTGAGGCGGTCGCGAAGCGGCACGCCGACGCTTCGACGAACTACCTGGAAGTGCACGTGGCCACCCCGGTCGAGGTGTGCTCCGAGCGTGATGTGAAGGGGCTGTACGCCAGGCAGGCTGCGGGCGAGATCTCCGGTCTGACCGGCGTCGACGACCCCTACGAGGCCCCGCAGGCCCCGGACCTCCGTATCGAGTCGCACACGCAGACCGTGCAGGAGTCGGCCTCCGCCCTGCACGCACTGCTCACCGAGAGGGGTCTGGCATGACCACCGCCGCGCACCTGCACACCGAGTCCGGCTCCGACGCGCCCTACGCGCTGTCGCACCTCGACGCCCTCGAATCCGAGGCGGTGCACATCTTCCGTGAGGTGGCGGGTGAGTTCGAGAAGCCGGTGATCCTGTTCTCCGGCGGCAAGGACTCCATCGTCATGCTGCACCTGGCGCTGAAGGCGTTCGCCCCCGCGGCGGTGCCCTTCGCGCTGCTGCACGTCGACACCGGGCACAACTTCCCCGAGGTCCTCGACTACCGCGACCGCGCGGTCGCCAGGCACGGCCTGCGCCTGCACGTGGCCTCCGTCCAGGAGTACATCGACGCCGGCAAGCTCCGCGAACGCCCCGACGGCGTCCGCAACCCGCTCCAGACCGTCCCCCTCACCGAGGCGATCCAGCAGCTGAAGTTCGACGCCGTGTTCGGCGGCGGCCGCCGCGACGAGGAGAAGGCCCGCGCCAAGGAACGCGTCTTCTCCCTGCGCGACGAGTTCTCCCAGTGGGACCCCCGCCGCCAGCGCCCCGAACTGTGGCAGCTCTACAACGGCCGCCACGCCCCCGGCGAGCACGTCCGCGTCTTCCCGCTGTCCAACTGGACCGAGCTGGACGTGTGGCAGTACATCGCCCGCGAGGAGATCGAACTCCCCGCGATCTACTTCGCGCACGAACGCGACGTCTTCCAGCGCAACGGCATGTGGCTGACCGCCGGCGAATGGGGCGGCCCCAAGGACACCGAACCGGTCGAGAAGCGCCTCGTGCGCTACCGCACCGTCGGTGACATGTCCTGCACCGGCGCCGTCGACTCCGACGCCGCCGACCTCGACGCCGTGATCGCCGAGATCGCCGTGTCCCGCCTCACCGAGCGGGGCGCCACCCGCGCCGACGACAAGCTGTCCGAGGCCGCGATGGAAGACCGCAAGCGCGAAGGGTACTTCTAGCCATGACGACCACCACCGAGCAGCTCAGCGCCACCACGCTGCTGCGCTTCGCCACCGCCGGTTCCGTCGACGACGGCAAGTCCACCCTGGTGGGCCGCCTCCTGCACGACTCCAAGTCGGTCCTGGAGGACCAGCTGGAGGCCGTCGAGCGGGTCTCCGCCGACCGCGGGCAGGACGCCCCGGACCTGGCCCTCCTCACCGACGGCCTGCGGGCCGAGCGCGAGCAGGGCATCACCATCGACGTGGCCTACCGCTACTTCGCCACCGCCCGCCGCCGGTTCATCCTCGCCGACACCCCCGGGCACGTGCAGTACACCCGCAACATGGTCACCGGTGCCTCCACCGCCGACCTCGCCGTGGTCCTCGTCGACGCCCGCAACGGCGTCATCGAGCAGACCCGCCGCCACGCCGCCGTCGCCGCCCTCCTGCGCGTCCCCCACGTCGTCCTCGCCGTCAACAAGATGGACCTCGTGGACTACCGGGAGTCGGTCTTCGCGGAGATCGCCGAGGAGTTCAACGCGTACGCCACCGAGCTGGGCGTCCCGGAGATCACCGCGATCCCGATCTCGGCGCTGGCCGGCGACAACGTCGTGGAGCCGTCCTCCAACATGGACTGGTACGGCGGTCCGACGGTCCTGGAGCACCTGGAGACCGTCCCGGTCAGCCACGACCTCACGGCCTGCCCGGCGCGTTTCCCGGTGCAGTACGTGATCCGCCCGCAGACCGCCGAACACCCCGACTACCGCGGCTACGCGGGCCAGATCGCCTCCGGCGTCCTGCGCGTCGGCGAAGCCGTCACCGTCCTGCCGTCGGGCCGCACCTCCGTCATCGAGGGCATCGACGCCCTCGGCGAGCCGGTGGACATCGCCTGGTCCCCGCAGTCGGTGACCCTGCGCCTCAAGGACGACATCGACATCTCGCGCGGCGACCTGATCGCGCCGGCCGCGAGCGCCCCGGCCACCACCCAGGACGTCGTCGCGACGGTCTGCCACGTGGCCGACCAGCCGCTGGCCGTGGGTGCGCGGGTGCTGCTCAAGCACACGACGCGCACGGTCAAGGCGATCGTCAAGGAGATCCCCTCCCGGCTGACCCTCGACGACCTCTCCCAGCACCCGAACCCCGGGCAGCTGGTCGCCAACGACATCGGCCGCGTCGTCGTCCGCACCGCCGAGCCGCTCGCGCTCGACGCGTACGCCGACTCGCGCCGCACCGGCTCCTTCCTCCTCATCGACCCGGCCGACGGCACCACCCTGGCGGCGGGCATGGCGGGCGAGTCCTTCGCCTCCAAGGCCGAGACCGTACAGGCGGACGACGAGGGCTGGGACTTCTGACCATGCTCGCCGACATGTACACCACCTTCGCCAAGGAGGGCGGCCGCGTAGGCAGCGGCGCACTCGGCAGCGGCCAGGGAGGGGTGGCGCGATGTGCGCGATGACGCACGCGCACCGCATGTGCGCCCCCGCCCTCCACGAGCCGTACCCGCCCTCGCTCCACCGACGAAGACCTGCGCCGTAGACCCAGACGGCGCGTCGAGAGGAAGTCCTCCCGTGCCTGCCACCAGCACCACCCGCAAGGCCCTCCGCCGCGGCGTCCTCGCCCTCACGGCGGCGCTTCCCCTGCTGCTCACCGCGTGCGGCTACGGCTCCCAGGCCGAGAAGACCGAGCCGGAGGACAAGCCGGCCGCGGCCGGCGGTCAGAAGCTCTCCGCTTCCGAGGTCCGCATCGGGTACTTCCCGAACCTGACGCACGCGACCGCGCTGGTCGGCCTCCAGGA
>NZ_JBWKEE010000045.1:0-23809 GCF_056435605.1 Streptomyces sp. NPDC043896 | reverse complement strand
AGACTTCCTCCACACCTACAACCACCACCGCTGCCACACCGCACTGGGCGGCCACCCGCCCATCAGCCGAGTTAACAACCCTGCGGGTCAATACATCTAGGCTCTGCGCGGCGACATGGCACCTTCGTCCCCGGTCACGAAGTCACGAAGTCACGAAGTCACGAGCGAGCATGGAGCGCACCTTGTATGAAACGCACGGCGAGTCATTCTTTCCTTCAACCGAGATTGCTCATGCGCCTTGCGTCAAGCACGAGCCCTGCTCGTCCCCGCAATCTTCAATCACAGCTTGCGTACCTACCTCTACGGACGCCTTCTCGGGGATGGGCAGGGCCTGCTGCCGGAACGCGACTACGACGACGCTCTGGTGCCAGCGGGCGTTATCGATGGCGACGGCGGCCCGGGCCGCGATCTCCCCGGCGAGGAGGACGTCGTCCTCGTCGAAGGGCAGGGGGTTGCGGGCGCGCAGCAGGTCGAGGACGCCGAGGACCTCGCTGCGGGCGATGAGTGGCACGGCAAGGTAGGAGTGGACGCCGGCGCGGGCGAAGGTGGCCGCGGCTTCGGCATCGCGGCCGATGTGCTGCAGATCATTACCGTCGGCGTGGGCGACGACGATGGGCGCTCCGGTGTGGACGCAGCGTGTGATCAGCCGGTCGGCTCCGTACGTCGCGAGGTCGCCGGCTGCCAGCGCGGCGGCGGTGGCGTGGGTGGGGTAGGCCGCGGCCACCGCGAGCGCCCGGAACCGTTCCGGGCCCGGCTCGCGGGAGGGGGTGGGGGGCGGAAGGCGAGGACGTCGTCGAGGACGTCGACCGTCGCGATGTCGGCGAGGTCGGGGACGGCAACGCCGACGAGCTCCTTCGCGGTGTGCTCAACCTCCAAGGTGGTGCCGACGCGAGCGCAGGCGTCGGCGATCACGGCCAAGCGGCGCCGCGCACGGTCCGCTTCGGTCGTGGCCTGGTGGCGTTCGCTGACGTCGACCACCGAGTTCGCCACACCGATGACGCGGCCGCTTGCGCCTTCGATGCGGAAGTACGACACCGACCAGGCATGATCGTGGTTGGGGTCGGCCGGGGTACGGCCGACGGTGTACTGGTCGAGCACGGGTGTGCCGGTGAGCAGCACCTGACGCAGCGCGGACTCGATGGTATCCACGTCGAGGAAGGTCAGGATGTCGCGGGGATGCTGGCCGATGTGGTCGGCGGCCGGGACGCCGTTGATGCGCTCCAGGGCCGGGTTGACCAGCAGGTAGCGCAGGTCTGGGTCCAGCAGGGCGATGCCGATGGGCGCCTGCGAGACCAGGCGCTGAGAGAGCGCCAGGTCGGTTTCGACCTGCTGCAGCGTGGTCTGGTCGGCAGCGATGCCGAGCGCGTAGATGTCGCCGAGGTCGTCCAGCAGCCGCATGTTGCGGAACTCCACCAGGCGTGTGCTGCCGTCCTTGTGCCGGATCGGGAACGCGCCGGCCCAGCTCGCCCCCGTGCTCAGCACCTCGGCGAACAGCCTCGTCACCAGGTCCCGGTGTTCGTCGCGAACCAGCATGGCCGCGTACTGGCCCAGGGCCTCCTCGGCGGCGTAGCCGAAGACCTCCTCGGCCTGGGGGCTCCAGAACACGATGCGCCCCCGAGCGTCCAGCACGACGGCTGCCACGCTGAGCAGATCGAGCAGCCCTCCCGGCGGCGACAGCCCGACCGGGCGGTCCTGCTCCATGGGACGGAGCGGCTCGTGCGTGGCCATGCCTGGCCTCCTTGGGGGCCAGCCGGCCCGGCGTGTCGGCTAAGGGCTCTTCTATCCATGCTGCTCCCCGAAGCCGGACCTACACGATTCGGTAGCGCCCGCGCAGGAGTCGTCAGCGCATAGCGCTGCGGGGCTCGGCGGGCGTCCGAGAGCCGGGCGATGTTCGCTACTACTGGCGCAGGGCTGGCCGCGAGGGGTTACCAAGGTGCGGTTCCGGCGAGCTCGGAGCCTGTCGGCCAGCGCACCGGTCTCGGTGCTTCCCGCCGGTCGCTGGCGTGCCGGTGGCCCCGGCGCCGTACGGGTGGGGTTGGGAGGTGCTTACCAGCCCACAGCGGCGGACGCTGGAACGGCAGACGAAGCTCCCTGACCGTTGCCGAGTGGCTCCCGCGCCGCCTCTTCCCTCCGCCCTACGTCGGCCCGGACGCCCTCCCCATGGAGGTCGCCGCGCTCATGGCACGCACGCACAGTCCACTGGTCGCCGTAATCGAACGCGGAGCCGGGAAAGTGCGTCTGCTGGGCACCGTGACTGCGGCACGCCTGATGGACTGCCTCCTCACCGAAGCCGACACGCGCGACCTGCCAAGCGCTTGAAACTCTGCCGGACACCCAGTTCGGTGCACGAGAACCGAAGCGCTCCCGGCTATGCGGGCCACCGGGCCGACCGCTCGCATGACGGGCCGCCACAGGATTGTACGCCGCACGGAGGTTTCCGCGGAAAGCGATGTCCGTCTGCCGACCGATGATACGGAGGGGTGCATTCCAGTTGGCTGTGAGGGGCTCACCACCTGTCTCCACCGAGGAATCATGACCGCCTTTCGCGGCTACCACGCCGCCTACCTTGCCGTCGTGCCTCCCCGCGCCCTGCGCCGCGGCTCAGGCTGCGACGCACCGGGCCATGGCCCAGTGGGCGGCCGAGGGTCCCGGCGCCCGGGCGCGCGTGAGCAGCCAGGCGCTGGACAGCCTGCTGGCTGACTATCCCTGTTTGGCCGACGTCGACACGGTGATCGCGGTGTACTCGCTGCCGTCCGTGAGGTGTGGCGAGTCGGTGCGGGTACAAGCCGAGGCGACCGCATCCCGCCCAGGCGGGCACTGACCGACCTCCCCGGATCACTGCCCGCTGCCGCCGACGGAACGCGGGCCCTCTCGTCCGCTGGCGCGTGGCCTCCCGCCGTCCCATTCCTGCGGCGAATGCCAACCCAGGCACAGCGCGATCCTGGTGGCTCTCACCTAACCGATGGCCACGGCCTTCGCCTCACGTGATCATGGAGGCATCGGCCGCCCTTCAGGGAGGAAACAGCTCATGCCCAAGAAGACGCCCGCCCGTCGGCTCGAGCCGGTGCGGACCGCGACAAGCTCGCCGCCGACCTGAAATCGAAGTACGAGGGAGGGAAGTCGATCAGGGCTCTGGCAGACGAGACCGGCAGGTCGTACGGCGGTGTGCACCGCCTGCTCGAGGGCGCCGGGGCCACATTCCGCTCCCGCGGCGGCGTGACGCGCCGTTCCGAGCCCTGAGAGTCCACGGTGCCCGCCACCTTGAACTCGACCCGGGGCCGGAAAGCCGTGAGGGATTCCCGTCTCCCGCCGACATGTTCGACGTCGGCGGGAGACGGCAGGACGCGAGCGACTCGCTGGGCTGCCAGCCCTGCCGAGAAGCACACCCAAAACCTGCCCCGGCAAACCCTCACACCGGGGTGGGAACGGTCAGCAGACCCAGTGGTGTGAGCGCAGGTACGTTCCCACCCCCGCGAGGTTCGCTTTCTCACCCATCCATACGCACACCGCGGCGGTGCCGCCGTAGTTGATCGCGGTGTAGGCCGTGACGGGCCGGGTCGACGTGCCGTTGTTGAACACCGACTGCACCCGCGTTGTCCCGGTCCAGCTGCATACGGTGGCACCGTTGTGCCAGTCGTTGTCGTCACCGCTCCACGAACATACGGAGCCGGTTCCGTTGTCGCCGGAGTAGACACAGAACCGCCCCGACGCGCACGCCCAGGCGGTGGGGGCAGCGCTGGCAGGCGCCGGCAGCAGCACGGAAGTGGCGGCGAGCACGAGTGCGGCAAGGCCGAACTTCCTGCGCCCGTAGTGCTGGGTCATATGGTCCCTTCCTCTGGCCGGCCTGCGGGGCCTGCCCGGCAATGGATGCTCAGGCAAGCTACGTGGGCGGAACGGGGGCGCAGTAAGGGGCGCAAAGGATCAACGGGAAGTGCACGGGCTGCTGAGTGCGACCGGGCCAGTCACGGGATGACCGGAATGCAAGATCGCGAAAGGGCCTGGCTCAGCGTGGGGCCGGGTATGAAGGCCGAGGCCAGCCAGGGCTCTTGGGCCTCCGTGTCGGCGTCCATCACGGCGGCGGTGTAGGGACCGGACACCTTGCGCGAGGCCGCCACCTTGCGCCGGAACCGGGCCCGGAACCCGGCGTCCTCGGCCAGTTCGGGGTGCACCTGCTTGACCGCGACGAGACGTCCGTCGGGGGCCACGGCGAGCAGAACACGCCCCATGCCGCCCTGCCCGAGTTCTGCCACCACCCGGAACGGACCTATGTACGACGGCCCGGACAGCCCTGTTGCACACATGACGTCCTGCCTCCCCACGGAGGACCTCCCGGTCCCGAAGCGAAAGGATCATACAGACAAACGCCTCGCCATCCGATGGGTTCCCCTCCAACGCCGCAGCACACCCCGCTTGTTGAAGACGTGAGCATCAAACTCGAAGCCCGGCGAAGCCGCCACCAAGTCCCGCACCAAGAACGTCCCGCTCCCGGGGCGCTCAGGAGAACACTCGGGCTCCGCGCATGATCGGCCGGACAAGTCCTAGGTTCTGTCGTCAAATGTCACGCCCACATCAGGAGTGATGCGAGGGTGACGGCTGCTTCGTAGGACTCGGCAGTCTTGTCGTATCGCGTGGCGATCCCGCGCCACTGCTTCAGGCGGTTGAAGCACCGTTCCACGACGTTGCGACGCTTGTAGGTATCGCGGTCGAAGGCCGGCGGGCGGCCTCCGCGGCTGCCCCGCCGGGCCCGGTTGCGGACCTGGTCGGCCCGCTCGGGAATCGTGTGCGGTATGCCGCGACGGCGGAGCCAGGAGCGGATCGCCTCCATCACGGCGGTGAACCGGGTGCAGTCGTTGGCGTTGCCGCCCGTGACGACGAAAGCGAGCGGACGACCACGGCCGTCACAGGCCAGATGAATCTTGCTGGTCAGACCGCCTCTGGACCGGCCGAGAGCCGGGGTGCGGAGCCCCCTTTTCGGGCCCCCGCCGCATGCTGATGGGCACGGACGATCGTGGAGTCGACCGAGACCAGCCACTCGACGTCACCGGCAGCATCGGCTTTCGCCTGGGCGGCCCGGAGCATCCGGTCGAACGTTCCGTCCATCGCCCACCTGCGGAAACGGCTATGCGGGGTGGCCCACGGCCCGTAACGCTCGGGAACGGCCCGCCACGCGACGCCGGTACGGAACTTCCACACGATCCCGTTCAAGACCCTGCGGTCGTCCAGCCGCTTCCGCCCCCGCAACGACTTGGGCAGCAACGGCCGGACAAACTCCCACTCGGCATCGGACAGCTCATAACGACGTATCACGACACCATGATCCACCAGCCAAGATCATTTGAAGACGGCCTAGAACTCGGGCGGCGTCGAGACATGCGACATCGCTTTCGGTGAGACCGATGCGTGACAAGCGCGGTCACGGCGCCGATGATCGCCTCCGTGCTGTCCCGTCGGCGGATCTTGGTCCACCCGGGGTAGCCGGGCAGATAGCGGCTGTTCAGGGGCTTGATGACCAGGCCTTCGACTCCGGACACGTCGGTCCAGGTTTCCAGCCACTCCCGGGCCTTGGCCAGGTCCGTCGTCATCGGGCACAGCGTCCACGGCGCCGTCAGGGCGTAGTCGGTGAACAACTTCTCCAGCTCGGTCCTGCGGTCCCTGTAGGGCCGTCGCAGCAGTTCCTCGCCGTCGACCTGCAAGATGTCGAAGGCCACGAAGTAGGCCGGCCATCTGGCGGCCAGGGCCGGGGCGCCGCGTGCGCGGGCGGAAGCCCGGCGCTGCAACGCCTTGAACGACAGCCGGCCCTCCTCGGCGTCCCAGACGGGCAACTCGCCGTCGAGGACCAGGCCAGGCCGGGCGGCAGCTGCTCAGCGGCGGCCGCCACCAGGTCCGGCCACCGGTCCTGGACCAGCGCCCCGCCCCGGGTCTGCACCACCACCGCGCCGCCCGGACCGGCCGGGGTGAACAGCAACGCCCGGTGCCCGTCCAGCTTCTGCTCGTACGCCACCCCGGCCCGCACCGCGGCCGGGCCAGGCACCGACTCCGCGGCCTGCGCCAGCATGGGCTCCACGGGCGGCCTGAGCGCCATCCCCGGGACCCTCCCTTCCGGTCCCCCCTTCGTCTCCAGAGTCGGCCAGACCAGCCCGAGGCGACCCGGCCAGACGGCCCTCGCTTCGGTTGGCCCGTTCGAGTTTGGGGTCGGTGGTGCGGGTCAGGGGGTTGCCGCGGGTGCGGTCGCCGTAGTGGTGGGGTCCGGCGTCCATGACGCGGCGGATGTTCGCGGCGACGGCCGGGAGCTGGCTCATCGTGGTGAGGGTCGGGGTCGCGGCGGGGAACACACAGCCCGCGCTGACGCCGATCTCCTTGTCGCAGCGCAGCGTCGGGCACGTCCATGCCGCCTGGCCCGGGGCGGCCACGGGCGAGGTCGCGGTTCACGGTGTGTGTGGCGGCGGTGGTGTTCCGCTTGGTCGTGGAGTCCCGGTAGGTGATCGTGCCCGTCGTCTGCCTGCCGGTCTCGACCGTCAGGGCGGGGACCTTCACCGTCGCCTTGCAAGTATCGGCGTACCCATCAATGTGCTCAGCCAAGTACGGACGAACGTGCTCACCTAGAAGCCCTCACGGATGGCCTGGGGGTTGGGCCGATTACAGAGCCCTGCTGACTCCGGAGAGGCTGCTAACTGCGAGCATGTGGTTGTGAGCTATGACCTTGCTGTGTGGGACGGGGAATGCCCACCTGACGACCACCGAGCAGGCTCGACATACGACGAGCTCTATGAGCGCTACCTGGAGTCGGACGACGTGATCGTCCCGCCTGCACCCAGCATCGCGGCCTACGTGTATGCGCTCGTTGCGCGATACCCCGACGATGTCGACGGCAGCACCGTATGGGCGTCGACGCCGGTCATCGACGAAGCATCGGGGCCGATCGTGTACCTGGTCATGTCCTATGGCAAGGCTGAGGAAGTGTCCGACTACGCCGCTGCTCTGGCTCGTGAACACGGTCTCATCTGCTTCGATCCACAGGGAGAATGCCTCCGGCCGTGAACCACATAAGTCACGGCCACGCGAAGCAGATCGCGGCGGCCGTGACCAGGCATGGAGGTCGGTCCCTGGCGAGACCGGGGTCAATCAGGCGGCTGTGTTGTCACGTTCGATGGCAGCGAGTCGGTTCTTGAGCCGGTAGCTGGGGCCGTTGATGGAGACGACTTCGCAGTGGTGCAGGAGGCGGTCGAGGATGGCGGTCGCGAGGACTTCGTCGCCGAGCACCTGTCCCCATTCGCTGAAGGTCTTGTTCGAGGTCAGGATGATCGAGCCCTTTTCATACCGCTTTGAGATCACCTGGAACACCAGGTTGGCCTCGGCCCGCTCCAGAGGCTGGTAGCCGACCTCGTCAACGACGAGGACGCCCGGCCGAAGATAGGTACGGAGCTCGCTGTTGAGCCGGCCAGCAGTCTCGGCGGCCTTCAGCTGGCGGACCATGTCGTCGAGGCTGGTGAAGTAGACCGAGAATCCGGCTCGGCAGGCGGCAACGGAGAGAGCCACCGCGATGTGTGTCTTCCCGACCCCGGGCGGTCCGAGCAGGGCCGCGTTGGCTTTGGCCTCGACGAAGGCGAGAGTGGCCAGGTCTTTGATCTTGCGGGGGTCGAGTTCGGGCTGGAAGGCGAAGTCGTACTCGTCCAGCGTCTTGTGGTGCGGCGGCTTGGAGAGCCGCAGACCCTGGCGGAAGCGGCGGTCGTCACGAACGGCAAGCTCTTCGGCCAGGACGAGGTCGAGGAAGTCGAGGTAACCCATCTTCGCGTCGTCGGCCCTACTGGCGTACTGGGCCAGGCCCTCGGCCAGGTGGGGCAGGCCGAGCTTGGCGGCCGTGCTGCGGATACGGGTGCTGACCAGCTCGCTCAACTGGGCTCCTCCGGCGTGGGGTGGGTGAAGGGTCGTGTCCCGGTCAGTTCGTCGTAGACCGACAGCGGTCTGCGGCCGACCTCGACGCGGACGGCCGCGGCCCGGTTGAGGAGAGCCATCAGAGAGCCGGCTTCCTGGCCCAAGGCGTCTTGGTGGCGGGGCCGGGGCGGGACGTCGCCGGTTGTGGTTCGCCGGTTCCGTCCGTCGGGAAGCCCGTCCCAGTGCTTCTTGTCGACGACGAAGGCTCCGCGGCCGACTGCCCGCTGGTGGGTGGCCAGCAGGGTCTCTGCGTCGGCGTTCGGCATGGTGGCATGCAGGCTGATCTGGGTCTTCGTGGCCCTGACTTCAACCAGCTGACGAGGGCGGACCTTGCGGGCCGGCACTGAGTAGAGGTTTGCGTCGAAGGCGACCAGGCAGTCCTTTCCGACATAGCGAAGGTGTCGCTGAGTGACGACATATGGCGTCGCGGGCAGCGGCCGCAAGGCCATGTGGTCGCGGATGGCACGGTGGCCGATGACTTCACCATGGGTGCCGTGAGACTTCGCTCGGCGCAACGGAACCCAGGCGTTGAACGCGGAGTCCAGTTCCTCGATGGAGGAGAAGGCCCGTCCGGCCAGGACGTGGTCGCGGACGATCAGAACCTGCCGCTCGACCCGGCCTTTTCCCGTGGGGCGGTAGGCGGCCAGTCGATGTCGAAGTCGTAGTGCCCGGCGGATCCGACCGCTTCCGGATGGAGCGGGACCGCCTCGCCCGGTGCGACGTGCCGGCGGACGACGGTCTTGGTGCGGTCATAGACGATCGACATCGGCACCCCGCCGAAGTGGGCGAACGCCTGACGGTGACAGTCGAAGAAGGTGGCCAGGTCCTGGCTGGTGGTGAAGCAGCAGAACGGGTCCCGCGAGTAGGACAAGGTCATGTGGAACGAGTAGACCGTCGGGATGCCGACGTGGGCGAGGATCTTGCCCTCGTCTCCCCAGTCGACCTGGGCCTGTGCTCCGGGCACTACTTCGAACCTGCGGTGGAGGCCGGCCAGCTCGCCTGGGCTGATGCCCAGTTCTTCCGCGACTCGGGGGCGGGCCTCTTGCATACAGAGCTTGACCCGCTGGTAGTTGCCGGTGAAGCCGTACTCCGCCACCAGGCGTTCGTGGACCACAGCCCCCCTTGATCAGGATCTCTGACCGCAGCATCGCGTCGATCAGCGGAGCGACGTCGTCCACCATCCGGCCACGAGCGTGCCCGCTCGATGACCGGCGCGGCGGAGAGATCGGGGCCTGGGGTGCCAGGTATTTGCGGACCGTGCGGCGGTTGAGTCCCGTCTCCTTCGCGATCTCGGACAAGCTCATTGCCCCGGACTCGAACAGCCCGCGAAATCGCCGAAGCTCCATCCATCGCTGCGGGTCCAAGACCACGGTGAGCCGCCCTCCGCCACCCGACCAGGCCAGCAGCAGGCTGCCCAGCAGCAACCCTCACCACGTCAAGAAGAAATGGGCACGTTCATTCGTACGTGGCTGAGCACGTTCATGTGTACGCCGACAACAGGTTCCGGAACGGCCGCGCCACCTCCAACACTCGCCCCGCGCGCAAATCCCGGCGCACCACACGATGCAATGTCCCCACCGACGGCACATCCACCGCCGAAGACGCTCCGCCGGCCGTCATCTGCCGGTGCAACGCCGCGACGTTCCCGCCTACCTCCGCCAAAACCCGCCACTGTTCGTCGTCCAGCGTGAACCTGTCCTGCCGCCCCACGGGCTCCAGCCGGCCCTCCCGCGCCTCGGAGAGCCACCGCCACACCGTCCGGACCGAGACCCCAGCCGCCTCCGCGATCACCTGCACATGCAGCGACGACACCGACCCACGCCCTTGGTCCACCGCCAACAGCCGACGCATCACCACACCCCGCGCCAGCCGCAAATCCTCACCCATACCCGCCAGCACACCCGACGGCCAAGACCACGAACACAGGAATGAGCAAACCCACGACAGCCAACCATCGCCGTGCTAGCCACCCCGTGGCGGCAGCTTGGTCATCCCACGACAGCCAAGATCATCAACCTCATAGACCCAGCTATCACTCGAGCAGGTCCTGGAGTGGATCGAGGACCACGTCGCGGTGATCCGGTTCGGCACGGACGGCGTCTACCGAGTGCGGCCGCCCGGCGGCCTGGTCGCCGCCCGCTTCCGCCACCACGAATCGCGGGCGGGGATGCCCCTGCTCCACGTCCACCTACTGCTGTCGGTCAAGGGACAGCGGCCGGGCGGGAAGTGGAGCTTGGTCCACTCCGAGGTCCTCTTCGAGAACACTGTCGCCGCCTCCGCCCTCTACAACGAGACCGTGGCCGCCGAGGTCTGCGAGACGCTCGGGCTGGCGACCGAGCCGCGCACCGTCAGCGCCGGGCGCCGGCCGGTGATGGAGATCGCGGGGATACCGCACGAGCTGACCGCCTGGACCGCCCGGCGCGGTGAGCAGATCGAAGCCTGCCGCCAGGACCTGGAGCATGAGTACGTCACCGCCGTCGACGACAACGGCGACCTGAAGTTCCTGCCAGTGGTCTCCGAACGGGCCCGGACCAAGCTCAACCAGATCGCCGCTCGCAAGACGCGCCCGCTCAAGCAGAAGACCCAGCCGCTCGCGCAGCTGCGCGTGTGGTGGAGGAAGGACGCCATCCTGAACTCCGGTGTGAAGCCGCACATCATCGACTCCCTCCACGAGCGCGCCCGCGCCGCCGCCGTCGCGATCCGGGCCAGGGTCGCCCAGATCGTCGACGTCGCCCTGGCGGCCCTTGACGTCACCGCGATTGTGTTCGTGATGAACGGCGACGGCTGGTTCCACCGCCGGCACCTGCTTGCCGAAGCCCGCCGCCACCTCGCCCTCGTACTCCGCGGCCGCCGCCGCGCCCCCGGCCTGGACGACCAGGTCGTGGACGCAGCCCTCACCGCGCACTGCGTGGACATCAGCGAACCCAAGACCGTCCGGGGCCTCATGGCGGACTACCGCCTCTACACCGCCCGCCTCTCCCTGGCCGACCCGCCACCCACCCGCAGGCGCCACCCCACGGCCACACCCGACCCGGAGCAGCTGCCCCCGGCCGGCCCCGGTAGCGTCGACATACTCCCGCTGCCGCTGGAGACGGGGGAGTGGGACATCCCCCGCGTCCCGCTGCGCTACCACCCCGCAGTCATCGCCTCCACCATGCTCGCCGCCCAGCTCCGCACCGCCCGCCGCACCGGCCGCGCGATGTACGACATCACCGCCCACCAGCAGGCCGCGATGCCCGAGCAGCTCCTCCTACCGTTCCCCGGACACCGATGCCGATGCCGAGATCGAACGCCTGGACAACAAGCCGGTGCTCGACATGACGGCCATGCGAGCCCTGAAGAAGTCGCGCACCGACGTCGAAGCCTGGAGTTCACCAACGAGCAGCTGCACCACCTCCAAGCCGTCTTCACAAAGGCAGCCGACCAGGCCCGCGACAGGATAGAGCGGTACGCCGACCGCGAGAACACCACCGCGCCGCGTCCGGTGCGCGAGGACGACCAGCGCACACACCGCCCCCAGCCGCCCGACCCGCACCGCGGCCCCGCAGCCGGCCGCTGAGCCCACCCGACACGGTGCACGATAACCACGCCAGGCATCCACGCTGCTGCGGCTGATCACCTCGCTGCCGGATCCGCCCACCGCTAGACACCCGCCCGGCTGCTACGCGGCTCATGGCAGTAACCTGGTCACCCAGTGGCAGCCAAGATCACAACTCACACCAGGGAAAGATCGGGCACAGCCAACTCGATCCCACTGACGCCCAACCAGTACCACCAGGGCACCCATTCACAGCCTCGGTCAAACACCTCAGAGGTCCCATCGATTATGACCGATGGGACCTCAACTTCGCTAACGTGAACTAATTGGACTGGTCAGCCAATCTCGCCATCATCTTCCAGCCGCACCAGAGTCCCCTCCGGCCCCCCCGTCGCTAGAATATCCTCCAGCACCTCGCATATTCCGTCAATTCCGGCCTCCCTCACAAGCAGGAGATCTGGGCAGCTGAGGTACCTGCCATTGAAGCGCTCTCCCGTCGCCTCCCATCGCTTCCAGATTGAATCCACTTCCCCCAGGGTGAGAACAGTCGCACTCCATCGCGACCCGTCCTCCAAGGTCAGAACCAGATCAAGATTGGAGGCATCTTCTGGCCCCTGCCCAAGTGCAATCATGAAGAGAGCAGTGGCGCTACCAATTTGCCTCCGAATCAACGAATCACTATCCATAAATTTCACGCAACCTTTTGATCACCGCAGGCTCATTTCCCTTATCGGATTTCCCGACGATCTGAATTCCGCCTCCCACGTTTCGGAAGAAGAGCCTCGCCCCTCTATCCGAGCGGGCGTAGGCAATATCCGTCCCCGCCAGAAACCCGTTCCCGATACCCGGATTCAGGTTCCCTACCGCCAACTTAGCTTGCATCGCATCAAGATCCCGCTGAACGGCACAACTCTGGCTCGTCAACGCAATAGCCTCAGCCTGTGACCCGCAGCCGCAGACAGACCGAGCAGCCTCGCCCCGCTGAGCTCCCTCCCTTTCAGACACTGCTGGACAGCACAAACTGGGCGTCGCTCGCCACAGCCTGCGGCACGGGCGAAGCCCTGCCGGCGGCGCTGACCCTCCTGACCAACCCTGACCCGGTCATCAGGGAGTCCGCCCTCCAGGATGCGCTGGGACCCGTAACTCACCAGAACAGCATCTACGAGGCCACCGTGCCCGTGGCGCTCTTCGCTGCGGCGATCCTCAACCACCCGGCCATCGCGGCAGGCGACCACAGGCACGACGCCACGACCCGCCCGACCCTCGTGCAGCTCCTCGACTGGCTCGGCGACACCGCCTACGACGCCGACGACGAGTGCGTTGCCATTGACGAACGTCTCTACGGTGAGGGATGTCTCGATGAGTACGCGGAGATGCGTGCGTTCAGGGACGCACGGCCGGCGATCTTTTCCGCTGTTCAAGTCCTTCTCGGCCATGACAACGCGGACGTGCGGCACGCCGCTCTGATCGCTGCTATTCCCCTCATAGAGCACCCCCTCCTCACCCAGCACCAAGCCGATCTGGTCGGCCACGCACGACGTCTACTGGCCACCAGCACTGACCGGCACCATCGCGACCGGGTCCTGGACGCGCTGAAGGCATGGGGTCACGACACCAGCGGATTGGAGAACGCGTCCGATATCGCAGCCCGCGAGCACTATGCCCGCCTGAGAGCTGCACGCGCTTCTTGGGACGGCAACTGGATAGGCGGCGGCTACAGCGAAGACCCGCCGTTCTGACTCAAGGTCCAAAACGCTCCGAATCATCCACTGCTCACCCCGCGTGGCCTCACCACAAGTCGTGGACAAGAGCCCGAACTGCTGTCAAAGCGCTGCCCATCGACGCGTACAAAGCCAGGGAGCCGACGGCTCGTAGGCGCTCCGGCCGGACTGACCAGACAGCGGGCGGACTCTGGCAGAGTGGGGCTGGCTGTTCGCCCCCGGTGGTTGATGACTGCGGCCCGTACGACCGATGGGACAGGAGATCATGATGAAGGATCAGAACACGGTACTTGCGGGTATGGAGCAGGCCTCATGGTCAGCTGAGGACGGCACGGCGTACGAGGTTGCCCTGGAAGGGATCAACCACGTGGTGGGGGCCTACTCCGGACTGATCGGCCGGGCCGAGAAGGCGGGCGATGCCGCCCGCGCCGGTGAGCTGGCGGCTGGGCAGGGCGAATGGGCCGCCCGGCGTAAGACCCTCACCCCGGAAGACAGGGCAGCGGTGGACGCGGTCACCACCGAGTCGGCCCAGAAGCTGGCGCAGCTGCGGAACGCCCGGTGACGGAGGTCGACCGCACCCGCTACGTCCTATCCGAGGCCGAGAACGAGCGGATCTTCCGCGAGCGGGTCATCCCGCAGCAGCTGGTCGGTACGCCGCAGCAGCGGCCCATCGCCATCATCGTGTCGGGACAGACCGGGCAGGCAAGACCGCGATCACCTCCGCGGTGGCCAGGGCGCTGGCGGCCCGGGGGGAAGCCGTCAACATCAACCTGGACACTTGCAAGCCTCACCACCCAATGTTCGACGAGCTGATGGCGGCGGACGACACCACCGCCGGCGCGTACACGAGCATCGACGGCCACAAGTGGATGGAGAAGTCCGAGGCGTATGCCATCGAGCAAGGCTTCGACATCATCATGGAGTCGGCGATGCGCGACCCTCGCGACTTCGAGGAGCCCGCCGCCAGGCTGTGGGCGGCGAACTACTGGGTCGAGGTCCCTGTGGTCGCCGTCCACGAATCGGAAAGCTCCCTGGGCGCCCTGGACCGCTATCTCCAGCAGGTCGAGGCCTTCGGCCAGGGCCGGAAGATCCACGACGCCTGCTATCGCGGAGTCCTACGCAGCACTGCAAACATCGACGCCGGGCCCCTCCCCCATGCCGTCTTCGTAGTGCGCCGCGACGTCTCCGTCGTCTACCGCAACCAGCTGGACGCCTCCCACCTGTGGATCCACGAGGCCGACACCCCGAGTTCCGTGGAACGGGAGCGCAACGCCCCCTGGTCCGAGCAGAAGCCCCTGCTGTTCGCCGCAGGGACGGGCCGGACCCTCCAGCGGATCGAGGCGCTGCCACCCGAGATGCGGGACGAAGCACGCCAAGAGCTGGTGCGGGTCCTTGAGCTGGCGAAGCCGCTCATCCACCCTGCCGCGAACGGCGCGATGCAGCGCTCACTCGGGCCGCTGTGGAAACCCGCATTGCCCGCGGTCCGTACGAGCGCCGCAAGGAGCCGCTCCACCACCGGCACCAGAAAACCGGTCCTCGGCGGTCCACGCCCCGAAAGCGCGCCACGCTCGACCGGAATAGAGCCGCAGCGCCGGCCAGGTCTGGGCCGCTGAAGCCAGGCCGACCAAAGTCGGGCCGTGTCTTCATGACCGGGCGGGGCAAGCAGCGGTCGAGGGCACCGGGGTTGCGGGAGGCACCGCCACCGCGCCAACCGCCGTCACCGAACCCATCGCGGCCACGATCGAGGAGACCCGTTCATGAGCTTGATCCCGGCGATCACCTGCAACACCGAGCGGTGTCTGGCCATCATGCTGGCCACCCCGGGGCAGACCCTGGGTTACACCCTGCGGGCCGCCTTCGACTACGGATGGGGGATCACCCCCAGAACCGGCGCCGAGCAGCCGGTGACCGACTCCTGCCCGTCCTGTCTGGGGGGCGGCCCGGGGGGCAAGTGCCCGGCCTGCGGTGGGCGGACCCGGGACCGTGGGCCGGCGGAGCGGTGCGAAGCGTGCGGCCACCAGGTGGAGTTCGTGGACGACTTCCCCGAGCAGCGCACCGGCGACGACCAGGACGGCCTGGACGACGTCGCCGAGGCGCGCGCCGAGGCGGGGGAGCGTGGCCGTGGCTGACTCCCGTACGCCCGCCCAGCGGGTCGCAGCGGTCCACCGGTACGGCGACCCGGTGACGGACCGTCAGCTGACGGCCGCCACCGAAGTGCTGGAGGACCTGCTGGCCGCGGCCGCGAAGCACGGGTATACGCTCGGCGACTTCGACGCGGTGGTGGACCTCCCAGGCAGGTGCCTGGACGTCGTCTACTGACGCTTGGCGCGACCCGTCGTCTGGCATCACCCCTTGACGGAATGATCATGGTGGGGGGCCACTGGCGCCCCACCGCTATGCCTCACCGAACAGGAGCACCCACCATGCAGTCCCTGGGGACCTACCTCCACGACTACGCGGTCGGCGGCGTCGACCGTGAGGAGATGCTCAACCGGGTGGCGGCGGCCTGGCCGCTGGAGGAGACCCTGCACGACCCGGTCCACACCCTCCCGACCCACCAGGACAACACCGCCGACGTGCTGGCCGCCGCGGTGGTGAACGGCCAGATCTCCGAAGAGGACTACACCGAGATCCTGCGTCGGCGACGGACCCGCTGAGCCCCAGGCCACGGAAGGGGGGAGCACATGGACGTACTGCGCGAGAACTACCGGGCCGTCTAAGCCACTTGCAGGACCGGTTCGCCAGGGGAGATCTGGCGACGGGCCCGGCGGACACCCACGGCAGGCACTACGACGGCATATGGTCGGTGGAGCGGCTGCGGCTGCACCGCACGATCATGGATGAGGCGAAGGCCTCCTGCGCGGGACTTCCCCGCGGCGGCCAGGCGGTCCTGCTGACCTCGGGTCCGCCCGGCGCCGGCAAGGGGACCTCGCTGGGGCTGCTGCGCGCCCGGCAGGGCGACGGCAGCGACCTCGGCCAGGCACTCGCCCAGGTACACGGGGCCGACGTCGGCGACTACATCGTCCTGGACCCCGACATCTTCAAGAAGGCCATCATCGAGCACGGCGGCGCGCCCCCCGTTTCCTCGGCGGCTCAGGAGCTGCCGGGCGGGCTGCGCCTGGCGCCGGCCGAACTGGCCCCGCTGGTCCACCGGGAGAGTTCCTTCCTCCGGGACACCTTAGAGAGCTGGGCGCGGACGGAGGGCTTCAACCTGCTCTACGACGGTGTCATGGGCAGCTATGAGTGGACCTCCCAGATGCTCGGCGGCCTCGCCCGGGAGGGCTACAGCGACCGCGTGGTGCTGAGCGTCGAGGTGCCGATGCAGACGTCCCTGGAGCAGAACGCACTGCGCTGGCAGAAGGACCGCATCAGATTCGACCAGAGCGAGGACGGATACGGCGGCCGCATGGCCCCCGAAGGGCTCATCCGGGCCCTGTACCCGGATGAGTCCGGGTACTCGCTGTCCCGGGCCAACGCGCACCGGCTGCATGCCGAGGGCGTGCTCACCGGGCTGATCGAGCTCGACCGCGGGTCATGGGCCGCGAAGCCCGCTCGGGGGCCTGAGGCTCCCGTGCTGGAACACCGAAGCACCGAGGCCGACATGCAGGTGGGCACGGCCGCCCGGCGGCCTTCCAGTGCGGCGCCCGCGGTCCGTACGAGCGCTCCAAGGAGCCGCTCCACCACCGGCACCAGGGGACCGACCCTCGGCATTCCACGCCCCCAAAGCCCGCCACGCTCGACCAAAACAGATCCGCAGCGCCGGCCAGGCCTGGGCCGCTGAAACCAGGCCGACCAAGTCAGGCCCCTGTCTTCATGACGGGCGCGGCGAGCTACTCCAGGCCCTGCTCGAAGGCCCTCGAACCAGGACGGTGCGGGGGCCTTCCGCATGGGCGGGGCCCGCGCTGGTCACCGTCGGCGGGCGGAAGCGCCAGGCGGGAGGTTCCGGGGGCGAGTAGCAGCGGTACAGCGGTTTCCTGCCGCCCGCTGCTTGAACCGAAGGCACCAACCGCCTTCAGGCGCGCGACGACGCGGGCCCCGGCATTTCCGGCGGGAACGCCGAGGCCCGCGGGTTATCTGGCCAGACAGACCGTTCTCACTCGGCGGACTCCGGTACGGCGAAGCTGTACATGCAGTCGCCGCACATGATTGGGGCCGACAGCCTGGCCGCGCGCTCCGCCGGTGCCCGAGCCAGGGCGGTACGGGCTGGCTCAGCGAAAGCCCCCACCTCGTGTGTGGTGGGGGCCAGGCTGTGTGGCGTTAACGGCGTGAAATGGCCCCAGATTTTCGGTCTGGGCCGGCGCCGCGTCGGTGGTTGAAGCGGCCCTTGTTCCGGCCTGAACTGGCTCCGGGTTCCGGTCTCAGCAGGGCCAGCCATGGTAGTCGTGGGGCTATTGAGGTGGGCTGATGGGCCATGAGCGAGAATGCTGCGCATGACGACTTGAAGAGCACCGGCAAGGCGGTGGCACTGGGTCAAGGTGGCGACCTGGGACACGGTCGAGGAGGGTGATCGCCGAAGCTGCACTGCCTGCGGGACCGCCGTCCGCTCCTACCAGTTCCGTCTCTATCCGCCCGAGTCCTCGATGTTCGAGCGGTGCGTCGGCTTGGCATGGTGCTCCGGGTGCCGGATCTACTCCAGTGCAATGGTCCACATTTCCCGAAAACGTGTCCTCGCCGACGCGCTGGGCTCCCTGCCTGAGGACGAGTCTGTTCGACTGCGCCGCAGCGAAGCGAAACTGGTCGACTACCTCGATCGCCAAGGTCGCCGGAAGCCGTGATCCACATCCAGAGAGTCACCGGTCATCTGTGAGGGCTACTTCTTCGCCTGTTGCTTGGCCTTGGTCTGGGCGAGGCGGTAGGACTCGGTGCCGGTCTCGATGATGGTGCCGTTGAAGGTGAGCCGGTCGACGATGGCCGCGCAGAGCCGCGGGTCCGTGAACGTCTTCGTCCAGCCTCCGAACGATTCGTTCGAAGCGATGGCCACGCTGTTCTTCTCCTCCCTCTCGGTCAGAACCTGGAACAGCATCTCGGCGCCCCGCCGGTCGAGCTCGAGATAGCCCAGCTCATCGATGCAGAGAAGATCGACGCGTCCGTAGCGGGCGATCGTCTTGGACAGCTGCTTTTCGTCGGCGGCCTCGACGAGCTCGTTGACGAGCTTGGCGGCCAGGGCATAGCGGACGCGGCAGCCGGCCATGGCCGCGGCCGTCCCGAGGCCGATCAGCAGGTGGGACTTGCCGGTGCCTTAGTCCCCGATCAGGCAGAGCGGCTCACCCTTCTTGACCCAGTCGCAGGTGGCGAGGTTGTTGACCACGGCGGGCTCGACGTTGGGGTTGGCGCTGTAGTCGAAGTCGGAGAGCCACTTCTGGCGGGGGAAGCCGGCCGCCCGGATCCGTCGCTCGGAGCGTCGTCGGTCCCGGTCCTCGCATTCGGACATCAGCAGCTCGGCCAGGAACCCTCGGTAGGAGAGCCGTTCGCGTTCGGCGCGGGCGACGAGGTCGGGAAACTGGGCTCGCATGGTGGGCAGCCGCAGGACCCGGCAGGCGGTGTCGATCGCCGCGTCGGAGGCGGTCTCGGTCAGGTTGTGGTGCGGGCCGGTCATGGCGCGTCCTTCCTGGAGCGGTTCAGAAGCTGGTCCCAGCGGTCGAGAGAGGGCAGGGGACGCTGGTCGGTGGGGAGGCGGACGGCCCGGCGGGCATTCAGGCTGACCACCTCGCTGGGCTCCGGCCCGGGCAGTGCCGGTGCCGGCCCGGTGACCGTCACGGTGGGGGAACGGCCATCGCTCTGAGCGGCCTTGCGGGCTTCGAGGGCGACGATGTCGGCGGTGTGGGCGCCGGCCGAGAGGGCGGATCGGATTCCGGCGATCACGTCGCGGTGTGCGAGGTGCCGGTGCAGCAGGAGCACGTGGACCAGCTGCTTGGTGCCCTCGGTGTCGCCCTCGGCCTTCTTCGCCGCAGCCCAGAACGCTTCGTGGGCGGCGGTGAACGTGCCCTCGAGGCGGGCCTGGTCCAGAGCCTCGGAGCCGGCCATGGCGCCGGGCTTGGCCAGCAGGACTTCGAGAAAGTGGTCCAGGACGACCCGCTCGGCGCCCTTCGCCGTCAGACGGGGATGACGGGCGATCTCGGTGCGGCCGTGGAAGACGATCAGGTCGCTGGAGCGGAGCACGACCCGGACGGTGCGGCCGATGAACCGGGCCGGAACCGAGTAGCGGCAGACCCTCACAGCGATCATCCCGTAGCGGTCCACCCGCGGGGTGAACACGACGCCGGTCTCGAAGGAATCCCGCGGCAGCGGCATCAGCAGCACAGACTCGCGGGCGAAGTCCTGGCCGATCGTGCGGATCCGCATCCCGATCCGCCGACCTTCCTCCGCCCGCTCGAACTCGGCGAAGGACGCGTTCAGCTCGTCCAGAGAGCCCACCCGGGGAACGGGCGTGAGGTAGTTGCGGCGGAAGTAGCCGACCTGACCCTCCACTCCGCCCTTCTCATGGGCGCCGCGAAGTCCCGGCTCGCAGTAGAAGGGGGTGATCCCGAAGTGCTGGCGGAACTCCGTCCACCTGGGGTGTTCGTCCCGTGACCGGCTCTTGTGGATCACCCGCGAGACCGCCGGCGAGAGGTTGTCGTAACGAATTTGACCGCCCGGGACGCCGCCCAGCGTGCGAAAGGCGTGAACGTGGCCATCCAGGAAAGCCTCCTGGCCGCAGGACGTGGTGATGCGGTGCACCGCCTTGCCCGAGTAGGCCAGACGCAGGGCGAAGACGAAGCACTTCGTCCTCTCGCCTGCCAGGTCCACCCATGCCTCTCCGAAGTCGACCTCGGCGTCCATGCCCGGCTGGTTGTGGCGGATCACGAACCCCGCCGCCGGTGCCACCCCCGCAGCCTCGGAGATCTCCCGGCGCCGACGGGAGACGTAGTCCCAGACCGTGGTGTAGGCGATCTCCGCCCCGCACTCCTGCCGAAGCCGGTTCAAGATCCGCTGGACCGTGTGCCGCTGCTTCGGCGGCGCCTCCAGATCCCCCAACAGCCACTCGTCGATCGTCTTCTTGAACGGATCCAACCTGGGCGAGGGCCGCACCGGCGTCCCCGCGGCCTGGGCACCGGCGACGACAAAGCCTCGCGTACGAGCCTGCGGTGCACGCCGTACTTGCGGGCCAGCGCCCGCATCGACAGCCCTTCCTGCCACGAGTCACGGCGGATCCGCAGGAACAGATCTTCCCTCGACAACTCCATCCGGCATCGCCCCCACACGGTGGCCCACCACGACCGTCCCACCGCTCGACGCCCGGTGGGGCCAGATCAGACCGGAACAACCCCCGAACGCTCCCGTACGCCCCCAGGGGTGGGGCCAACTCAAGCCGGAAAGTGGAGCCGAATCAGAGCGTTAATGCCACTACGCCGCCGTCGCCGACCGGCTGCGGCAGGCCCCCACCCACGAAGACCAGGAGCGTGAGAGTGAGTGACACCATGCCGATGAGCGAGGCCCGCCGCTACCAGCAGCTGCGAGGACACCTGTCCTATCTGAAACTCAACGACGCCGCCGAAGCCCTTCCCCGCGTCCTGGACCAGGCCCGCGCGAGCGGATGACCCTCACCACCGCCCTGGAGAAACTCCTCGAGATCGAAGTCGAGGCGACCGAAGCCCGCAAACTCTCCTCCCGACGGAGGTTCGCCTGCCTGCCAGAACCATGGACCCTCAACGACTTCGACTTCGCCGCCCAGCCCGGCGTCGACGAGAAACTCATCCGCGACCTGGCCACCCTAAGGTTCCTCGACAACGCCTCCAACGTCCTGCTGGTCGGCCCGCCCGGCGTCGGCAAGACCATGCTGGCCGTCGCACTCGCCCGCTCCGCGGTCGACGCCGGCCACCGCGTCTACTTCACCACCGCCGCCGAACTCGCAGCCAAGTGTCACAAAGCCGCACTCGAAGGCCGCTGGTCAAGCATCATGCGGTTCTTCGCCGGCCCCCGCCTGCTCGTGATCGACGAACTCGGCTACCTCCCGCTGCCTGGCGACGGCGCCTCCGCACTCTTCCAGGTAATCAACCAGAGGTATCTGAAGTCGAGCACGATCCTCACGACAAATGTCGGTATTGCCAACTGGGCAGGTGCCTTCGGCGATGCGACCGTCGCCGCCGCGATGCTCGACCGGCTCCTTCACCGAGCCGCCGTAGTCGGCATCGACGGACCTTCCTACCGCCTCCGCTCGCACCAGTCCCACTCCGACAACCTCCGCAAAGGGGTGACCGGACGTGCTGGTTGAACTCCGGTCCTGCCCCATCTGCTGGACCCAATTCCAGGTCAACCCACAGGCAACACGCCACACTTACTGCACCCCCCGCTGCAAAGCCGGAGCAGCCCGGCGACGACGCCGTGAACGCGACGAAGCCATCAACGCAGCGGAAACCGACGTGGTCACGCGGCAGTCGCCGGCACCCACACCCCTGACGCCCACAGCTATCCGCAACTGCCCGCACTGCGACAAACCCGTCACCATCGTCGCGCTTCTCGCCACCCCCGAGGCCGCGCGGCCCACCATCCCCGCAGCAAGTCCCGACGTCATCCTCATGCGTCGCAGCTGAGCGAACGCACGTCACTGACCCTGTCGGCCCCAGGCGGCGGCAGGGTCAGTCGGCGTTTTCGAACGAGGCACCGATGTTGTTCCACATGAAGACGTCCTTCCAGCCCGGGCACCCCTTGGCCCAGCCGCTCAGGGCGATGATCACCTTTTCCTGGGAGATCGTCCGGGTCTGGTAGTGCTCTGCCGCCGTCCCGTCACGGAACTCCAGCTGATAGGTGTTGTCATCCCTCAGCCACACCTGCACATACCAATCGCCGGCCGCCTCATCGTCGACTCGCTCGACGATCACGAAGGCGTTGCCCCGGCTGAGGTTCGCCACCATCCGGCTCAAGGCCGTGGGCCCCGGATTCCTCACCTGACGACCGTGCTCGTCTCTCGCTTGCAGCATGGCCCGATCATCCCCCACGGCTCTGACACCAGTCGAAGAGCAGCAGCGTCACGCCGGCTCTCGCTCCCCACCTTCCCCAGTTGGTTCACTCCGTGAACCAACTGGGGCGAAGAGTAGCTCTGAGGAAAATTCGGGATCGGCATCACGGCTTGGTGCTCTACGATCCCGCTGCGGCCGTGGAGGCCCCGCGGCCACGTGGCTTCAGCGGCTTCACTCTCACCCTCGACGAGCAGCGTGTCCTCTACCGCCGCTGGAGGCCGGTGAGGGTGTCCTGCCGCACGAGGCGTTCATCGGACTGGCGGCTCTTCTGCACGCTGCCACCACCACCGAACTTCGCCATCTCACCCTCATGGACATCGCCACTGCCTCCCGAACGATCCGCTTCCCCGGGCGCAGCGTCGATCTCGCTCTCGATGACGTCATATGGCGAGCCTTGGAAACCTGCCTCACCCACCGCCGCGCCCTGCACACCGACAACCCGCACGTACTCGTCACTCGGCTCACCAGAGTCACCACCAATCCCGCAGGCGCAGCCCACATCCGAGACAGCCTTGCGCCAGTAGGCCTCCTCCCGCGAGTCCTGCGCTCCACACGGCTGCTCACCCTCGCTGACGAACTCGACGTCAAGCAGCTCACCGTGGCGCTGGGTATGTCCTATGGTGGAACCGCTCATTACCGGCAGGGTCCTGAGCCGCCATCATGTCTGGGCTGCTGACACCAGCCGTAGATGGCGAGCCAGGCCCCAGCAGGGGGATACCCTCTGGCCCATTTTCAATCCGGGCATAAGAATGAAGCACTTTCGGATCTTGTCTGGCCCGTGCCGCCCGGCGCACCCAGTCGTCGGCAGCCTTGACGGCTCTTAGGCCGCCGGTGTCCCGCTGGTGTCCGGGGCGGGGTTCACTGCGGACCACCAGGCGATCAGCCGGTCGGCCATCGCATCGGTGCGGTGGCCGACGGGGTCCAGTCCGAAGTGGTCCTCCAGTTCGTACCAGAGGAACTCGCCGATCTCCGCCCGGTTGGTGCCCCGGTGGAGGCGCTGGAACAAATGCGCGAGCATGCAGTCGTACTCGTCCTGCGAGAGGTAGGCGACACCAAGCGGATCCCACTCGTTGAGCAGATATCGCAGGTTGTCGGACAGTACGGCCGACGGAGTCCAGGTAGGCATCGGACCAGACTGCCACCCGGGGGTGACTGCCGCCGCTGAATATCGAGGGCCCCTCCTCGTGAGCGCGGCAGCCGGCAGCGTGGCGGTCCGGGCGCCGGGGGCGCGGGCAGCACCAATACAGCCGCAGGCAGACTCCAGCTCCCTGACCGCCTTCAGAAGCTCCACAGGCCAGGAGCCGAGGCACACCCCTCGCCCCCTTGCTGCCAGCCGCCCGCGGAGCGGGCTGGTCCTGGAGGCGGAGCCGGAAGGACCCAGGCCGGGGAGCGAAGCGGACCAGCCCAACGGGCCGAAGGCCCGGACCCCGTGAAACGGGGTCACTCCCGCCTGCGAAGCAGGCCGTTCGGGGTGAAGCGAAGCGGAACCCCGAACCGTCCGGAGCGCAGCGCAGGACACCGGCCCGAAGGGCCGGCCCCGAGGGCGCGAAGCGCCCTCCCGCTGAGCGCAGCGAAGCGGTTCGCTGGCACAGCGCGCAGCGCTGTGGGACCCGCTCCGCGGG
>NZ_JBWKEE010000044.1:0-24045 GCF_056435605.1 Streptomyces sp. NPDC043896 | reverse complement strand
TCTTCTCCCCCCCCCCCCCCCCCCCCCCCCCCCCCTCCCCCCCCCCCCCCCCCCCCCCCCCCCCCCCCCCCCGGGCCCGTCGTGCCCGGACGCCCCGGACGCTCCGGACGCCCCGGGCGTCCCCGGCGCGCCGAATGACAGGTGACCTCCTCCGGCCGCTCCTCGTTGGACCCCCTGACGCGGACCGCCGAGCGAGGGAGACCGTATGTACGCAGCACCCGCCGCACCACCGACCCGCCGCGCGGTCCTGCGTACGGCCTTCACCGCCGCCGTCGCGGGCGGCGTGGCCGCGGCCCTGGCGCCCGTACTGCGCGCCCGGCGCCCCCGCCAGACGCTCACCCCGGCCCCGCTCGCCGAGGAGACGTACCGCGGCCGCCACATCAGCGTCGACCTCGCCTCGGCCGCGGTGCGCATCGACGGCCGTCCGCTGCACGTCATGCGCCGTGCCGACGGCAGCTACCTCAGCGGGGTCAACCACTTCGAGTCCTACGAGACCCCCCTGGAGCTGGCCCGGGCCGCCGTCGACGAACTCGGCACCACCCCGCTGGCCCTCACGCCCGCGCACCACGGCTGACGTACGGGAACGGGAGGAGCCCCGCGTTGTACACCCGGCAGAACCAGAAGAACCTGACCAGCGCCCAGAAGAAGCGGTTCACGGCCGCACTGCTGGAACTCAAGCGCAGCGGCACCTACGACGAGTTCGTCCGCACCCACGGCACGTACTTCGTGCCCGACCGGGCCCGGAGGCTGCGCGTCGGGCACATGTCCCCGTCGTTCTTCCCCTGGCACCGGCGCTACCTGCTGGAGTTCGAGCGACGGCTCCGGGCCGTCGACCCGCAGGTGTCCATCCCCTACTGGGACTGGACCACCGACAGCAGCCCCGTCTCCTCCCTGTGGGCGGAGGACTTCCTCGGCGGCACCGGCCGCGAGGGCGACCGGCAGGTGATGACGGGCCCGTTCGCCTACGAGCGGGGCAACTGGACGATCACCGTCGGGGTCAGCGAGGCCCGGTTCCTCACCCGCAACCTCGGCCGTCCCGGGAACCCGATCACCCTGCCGACCGCCGCCGAACTCCAGTGGGCCGTCGACGACCCCGTCTACGACTCGGCCCCCTGGGACTCCACCGCGCGCGGCGGCGGCTTCCGCAACAAGCTGGAGGGCTGGGCCGTGCCCAAGAGCGAGCGCTGGCGCAACCACAACAAGGTCCACCAGTGGATCGGCGGCCACATGACGGGCGGCACCGCCCCCAACGACCCCGCGTTCTGGCTGCACCACGCCTTCGTGGACCTGCTCTGGGACCGCTGGCAGCGGCGCCACCCCGGCTCCGGCTACCTGCCGGCCGCCCCGCTGGAGCTGGGCGACCTCCAGCGCGGCCGGGTGATCTCCCTCGACGAGCCGATGCCCCCGTGGGACGTCACCCCGCGCGAGATGCTGGGACACCAGGGCCTCTACCGCTACGAGTGAGCGCCGTCGGGCGCCGCGGCTGGTCAGGAATGGCCAGCCGCCACGGAGAAGGGGCATGGAAAAGCGGCGGGCATGGAAAAGGGCCCCCGCCTCGTGGCGGGGGCCCTCATCGGTTCAGCGGGTCAGGCGGGTGATCACTCGCCGTAGCCCTCGGTGTGGTGCTTGTCGTCGCCACCGGAGGCGTTGACGCAGGTGTTGCCGAAGGCCGGGTTCAGCAGGGCGATCACGTTGACCGTGTTGCCGCAGACGTTGACCGGGATGTGGACCGGGACCTGCACGACGTTGCCGGACCCGACACCGGGGGAGCCGACCGCCGCACCGTGCGCTCCGGCATCGGCGACAGCCAGACCCGCACCGGCGGCCACGGCGGTGCCCGCCACAGCGGTGATGGCGAATGCCTTCGCGATACGCGACATCAAGATCTCCTCGTGAGATGTGGGCGCCGCATCTCTGCGGCATGTGACATGGCGTACAACGCGGCGGGCGCCGAGTGGTCACGGCCCTTCGGCTACCGGGTGACACGAAAACGGACAGAGCCGGAGGGCGTCCGCACCCCGAGTGAGCGATCCCGGCCGTACAAACAACACTCCCGGGCCCGTGCGGTCCGTTCCGGGCGACGCGATCTTGCCTTGTCAGGCCGTGGACGCCTGTGCGACGGTGCCTCGCAGGACACCCCGGTGAGGAGAGCACGGATGAGCGCAGCTGGCGGCGGACGGCCCCGGGCCGGTACGGCACACGGCATCGTGGAGGGCCGCTGGGAGGGCGGCGGGACCGCCGTGTTCCGGGGCATCCCCTATGCCGCCGCCCCCGTCGGCGCCCGCCGCTTCGCCGCCCCGCAGCCGCCGGTCGCCTGGGACGGCGTACGCGACGCCGGGGAGTTCGGGCCCACCGCGCCCAAGGTGCCCTACCCGCCGGCCTTCGCGGCCCTGCTGCCGGACCCGAGGATCCCCGGCGCGAACTGCCTGAACCTCAACGTCTGGACCCCGGACCCGTCTCCCGGGGCCGGCCTGCCGGTGATGGTCTGGCTCCACGGCGGGGCCCACACCCGGGGCTCCTCGGCCGTCCCCGTCTATGACGGCTCGGCCTTCGCCCGTGACGGGGTCGTGCTCGTCTCGGTCAACTTCCGGCTCGGCGTGCTCGGCTACGGGCTCTTCCCCGACGCGCCCGCCAACCGGGGCCTGCTCGACCAGATCGCCGCCCTCGAATGGGTCCGGGACAACATCACGGCCTTCGGCGGCGACCCCGCCCGGGTCACCGTCTTCGGCGAGTCCGCCGGCGCGATCAGCGTCGGCGCCCTGCTCGGGGCGCCCCGCGCCGAGGGCCTCTTCGCCCGGGCCGTCCTGCAGAGCGGCGCCCCCGAGGCGCTGCCGCGCGACGGGGTCCGGACCATGGTGCGCCGGATGGCCTCGCAGCTGAGGGTGCCCGCCACCGCTCGGGCCTTCGCGGCGGTGGGGCTGCCCGCGCTGCTGGGCGCCCAGGCGGCGGTGCTGCGGCGCTCCTCCCCGGTGCTCGGCGGCCCCGCGTTCGGGCTGGTGACCGACCCGGACTCGCTGCCCGCCGACCCGCTGGAGGCGGCCACCGCCTCGAAGGTGCCGCTGCTGCTGGGCTGGACCGCCGAGGAGCACCGGCTGTGGCTCGCGCCGACCGGCGGGGCGCGGCTGCTGGACCGGCTCGGCCCGGCCGCCGTGGCGCTGGGCCGGCTGCGCGGCGGCAAGGGCCGGGCGGCCGTACGGGCGTTGCGTGCCGAACTGCCGCTGGCGGGCCCGGCCGACCTCGCCGGGCACCTGATCACCGACCGGCTGCTGCGCGACCCGCTGCGGCGGCTCGCCGGGGCCCCGCGCCCGGCCCCGAGCCACCTCTACGAGTTCCGCTGGCGCAGCGGCGTACCGGGTCTCGGGGCCTGCCACGCCCTGGAGCTGGGCTTCGTCTTCGACACGCTGCGCGTGCCGGAGTCCTCCTGGCTGGCCGGGCCGGACGCCCCGCAGGCGCTGGCCGACGAGATGCACGGGGCCTGGGTCCGCTTCGCGGTGTCCGGGGACCCCGGCTGGGCCCCGTGGGACGGCGACGGCCCGCCGAAGGTGTTCGACGGGCCGGAGCCCAGGCCGGAGCCGGAGGCGGCGCGGGACGCGGAGGCCGCTACTCCACTGGTCCTTCCATGACCTTGCTGATGAACTGGATCGGGCCCTCGCCCATGTTCGGCACGTAGGTCTTGGCGTTGTGCCGGCCGCCCGGTATCACCCGCAGGCTGGTGTGGACCGGGCCCTTGGTGTAGGTCTGGACGAACTTCTGCACGTCGGGCAGCGTCTTCTTGTTGCTCTCGTTGTCGCCGACCTGGAAGGCCAGGTAGACGTCCGGGCCCTTCTTGTCGATCAGCTGCTTGGCGAGGAGCTCGGGGTTGTTCTCGGCCTTCTCCTTGTCGTGGCCCTTCCACAGGGAGGAGTCCGGGACGATGTCCGGGCCGGAGGCGATGACGGCCTTGAACTTGTCCGGGTGCTTCAGCACGGCCTTCAGGCCGGCGAAGCCGCCGGTGGAGGAGCCCATGAAGGCCCAGCCGTCACGGGACTTGACGGTGCGGAAGTTCTCCCGCATGAGGTCCGGGACGTCCTCGGTCAGCCAGGTGCCCATCTTGGGCTGGCCGGGGATGTCGGAGCCGTCCCAGTAGACGCCCTTGTCGTCCGGGGCCGGGTTCAGCACGGGCATGGCGAGGAGGAAGGGCTTGCTCTTGCCTTCGGCGTACCACTTGCCGATGCTGGTCTGGAGACCGAGGTCGGTGCCCATCCAGTAGTTGTTGGGGAAGCCCGCGCCGCCCGGGAGGGCGATCATGACCGGGAAGCCGCTCTTGGCGAACTTCGGGTCGTCGTACTCCTTGGGCGCCCACACCCAGACCTTGCCCTTGAACCCGGACTTCTTGCCGGTGATCTCGGTGACGGCCACGTGCGTGCCGTCGTTGAGGGTCATCGAGTTCTTGAACTGGGCCTGCGGGCCGGTCGGCATCAGCGCCTTCGAGTTCGCCGCCTGCCGGGCCGCGCCGTTCTTGCCGTCGGCGGGCTTGCCGAAGGAGACGGCGGAGCCCTTGTCGGTGAACGGGGGTATCTCGAAGTAGGTCATCGCGCCCGCCGCGATGCCGGCGAGGGCCAGCACCGAGACGCCCGCGATGATCCAGCGCTTCGCCTTGGACTTGCGGCGCGGCTCCTCCTGGTACGGCGGCTCCGCGTGGCCGTACTGCGGCTGCCCGTACTGCGGCTGCCCGTACGGCGCCTGGCCGTGGGCGGCGGGCTGGTCCTGGCGGGGCCGGCCGTGGTCCGGCCGCTCGTAGCGGGGCTGCGCCTGGGTGGGCTCGTCGAAGCCGCCGGGGCGGTACCCGCTCTCATCCTGCGGGGGGCGCGGAGGCTGCGGCCGTCCCTGCTGGGGGCCGCCGTACGGCCGGCCGCCCTGCGGGGGCTGCCCGTACGGCGGTCGGGGCCGGCCGCCCTGGGGTGCGTACGGCGGCGGACCCTGCTGTCGGCCTTGTTGCCGGCCGGTGGGGGGCTGCTGCCCTTCAGGCCGGTACGGCGGCTGGTCCTGGCCGTCGGGTTCGTACGACATGTGCGGTGGCTCTCCGGCTGTTGCTGCCCCGTTCGGGGATGTCTGCTTCCGTTCGAATGATGAACGGAAGAGCTGCGGGGTTCCTCATTTTTACTTCTTTTGGCAGGGCGAGGAGGAGGTCATTACCCGTCACGCTCGGTGTGCCCCGTGCTCCCCCGCCGTCATGGGAGCACCCCTGGCCCCTGCGCATGCCGGTGGGTATGGTGCCCCCGCGCCGCCGCCCCTGATCCCCCCGGCGCCTCCGGGCCCGGAGGCGCTTCCCCGTGCTCGGCATGGCCCGGCCCACCTTCCCGAAAGGCCCCCATGAGCCTCCAGCGCCGGATCCTGATCCTGGTCACCGCCGTCCTCGTGCTCGCCGCCGTCGGGGTGTCCGCCGTCGTACGGGCCTCCTCGCGCGCCGCCGAGAAGGACCGGGCCCGCGCCGGAGGACCGCAGGTCACCCGCGGGGAGGTCTCCCTCGCCCCGGGGGGCGGCGGCCGGATCGTCTTCCGGAACATGGCCTGGGGCCCGCACCGCGACGAGCTCGCCACCGTCCCGGCCGACGACCCCGACGGGCCCCGCACCGCCTCCGGGGTCGGCTGCCTGCGCTTCCACGCGGCGGCCGGCACCGGGATCTGCCTCCAGGCCGTCCGGACCGGGGTCCAGGAGGGCTACCGGGCCGTCGTCCTCGACTCCGGCCTCAAGGAGGTCTCGGCGCACCCGCTCGCCGGGATCCCCACCCGCGCCCGGGTCTCGCCCGGCGGGCACCTCGCCGCCTGGACGGTCTTCGTCGGCGGGGACTCGTACGCCGGGACGGACTTCTCCACCCGCACCTCGGTGCTCGACCTGCGCACCGGGAGGTTCGACGCCTCCCTGGAGGACTTCACGGTCCACAAGGACGGCAAGGAGTACCGCAGCGCCGACGTGAACTTCTGGGGGGTGACCTTCGCCGCCGACGAGCGCACCTTCTACGCGACCCTCGCGACCGGGGGTCGCACCCACCTCGTCCGCGGCGACCTGGCCGCGCGCACGGTCACCACGCTGAGGGAGAACCTGGAGTGCCCCTCGCTGTCCCCCGACGGGACGCGGCTGGCGTTCAAGAAGAGGGTGGAGGGCATGCCCGCCGAGGCCCCGTGGCGGCTCCACGTCCTCGACCTGGCCTCGATGCGGGAGACCCCGCTCGCGGAGGGGCGCAGCGTGGACGACCAGGTGGTGTGGAGCGACGACCGGACCGTCGTCTACTCCCTGCCGGGCGACTTCGGCGCCGATCTGTACGCCCTGCCCGCCGACGGCGGCGGTGCCCCCGCCCGGCTGACGGCCTCGGCCCTCGCCCCGGCCTTCCTCGGCGGGTGACCGGGGGAGGGACGGGACGAGGGCCGGGACGAGGGCCGGACGGGGCCCAGCAGGACCGTTACGCCGGAATGAGCGTCCGGCGCCGGCGGCGGCGCGGGGCGGTGCCGGAGAGCCGCAGCTCGATGATCGAGCGGACGGTGGGCCACTCCTCGTCGAGGATCGAGTAGAAGGCCGTACTGCGCACCGCTCCGTCCAGCCCCCGCGAATGGGCCCGGCGGACCCCCTCGCAGGTGAAGCCGAGACGTTCCATCGCGGCCCGCGAGCGCCCGTTGCGGGCGTCCGCGCGCAGCGAGATCCGCCGCACGCCCCAGGTCTCGAAGGCGTGGCGCAGCATGAGCAGCTTGGCCTCGGTGTTGATCCCGGTGCCCTGGGCGCCCGGGGACAGCCAGGTGTTCCCGATCTCGGCGGCGTCGGGTACCGCCGTCGCCGGATCACCGAAGGGGACGCCCGGCACGGCGGGCCACACCAGGGGGCCCTGCCAGTAGTCGAGTTCCAGGAAGCGGGTCGAACCGACCACCCGACCGTCAGTGGCTCTGACGACGGCGAACGCAAGCGATCGACCCGCTGCCTGATCGGCGAGGGCACGGTCGATGTACTCGTGGGACGCCTGCAACCCGTGCGGCACGGGAGTGAAGGCGTAAGTCGTACGATCCTCGGCCCCGGCCACGGCCAGGGCCTCGGTGTGGTGGGGGGCGAGGGGCTCGAGCCGCACGGAGCGGCCGGCGAGGAGTACGGGTACGGGCACGGAGCCTTCGGTCCTTCTGGGCGGTGGGGTGGTTGCACAGTGTGCGTTCCTGACGTCACCCCCCGCGCAAAACGCGGGTGAAAGGCAACGGGCTGTCAGGTGAACGCGAGTGGCTCAATGTAGCCCCTTAAAGTCCTCTCATGAACCCCCAATTTGGCAATGACGCGGCATCGATTTCCGATGACCTTGGTCCCCGCGGCGCGGAGGCCGTCCTGCTGGTTCACGGACACCCGTTCAACCGGTCCATGTGGGCCCCGCAAGCGGCGGCCCTGACCGCCGCCGGCTACCGAGTCATAGCCCCTGACCTGCGAGGATACGGAGACAACCCGCCGGTCGGCGACGAGACCCGGCTCGCGGACTTCGCCGACGACCTGGCCGATCTCCTCAAGGAGCTCGGTATCGAACAGGCGGTCGTCGGAGGAGTTTCCATGGGCGGGCAGATCGCTCTGGAGCTCCGGTTGCGCCACCCGGGTCTGGTGAGGGCCCTGGTGCTCTCCGACACCTCCCCCGTTCCGGAGACCGAGGACGGCAAAAGGTCCCGCCGGGAGCTCGCCGAACGGCTCCTCGCGGAGGGTATGCGTCCGTACACCGAAGAGGTCATTGACAAGATGCTGGCGCCCTACAACGTCACCGGCCAGCCGGAGGCCGCCGCCCGGGTCACCGCCATGATGTGCGCCACCGACCCCCGGGGAGCGGCGGCCGCCCTGCGCGGACGGGCCGAGCGGCCCGACTACCGGCCGGTGCTCGCCGCCCTGCCCGGGGAGGTGCCCTGCCTCGTGCTGGTCGGCCGGGACGACGTCTACACCCCGGTCGCCGAGGCCGAGGCGATGTGCGCGCTCGCGCCGCACGCCCGGCTCGCCGTGATCGAGGACGCCGGGCACCTGCCGGGGGTGGAGCGGCCGGAGGCCTTCAACCGCGCCCTGCTGGAATTCCTCGCCACCCTCTGAGGCGGTCCGGGGCCGGGGTCCCGGGCGCGGGGCGCCGCCTGAGATCATCCGGGGATGGACATGGACGACGTACTGCGCCGGCTGGCCGCCGTCGGCCCCTTCTTCGCCGTCGCGTACGGCCAGGAGCCGCCCGGACCGGGATTCCGGCCGCTCACGGAGCTGTACGGGGAGGGCCTCGGCCCCTACGTCGCCGAGGTGGGCCGCCGGACCCGGAGCGGGCCGGGGCGGGTCGCCGCCTCCACCGCCCAGTTCGGGATCGCCTCCCGGCTCTGGTCGCTGGGACTGGGCTGCGCCGCCCTGTCCGGGCGGCTGCCCGACCTGGACCCCGGCCGGGTGTGGTGGCGGCTGCCCGGCGCGGGCTCCCTGGAGCTGTGGCTGCCCGAGCCGGGCGCGGACCTGCCGGCCGAAGCCCTCGGGCGCGCCGTCCTGGAGAACCTCGCCCCGCTGGAGGCCGCCCTGCGGGAGCGGTACGGGGTCTCCGCGAAGGTCCTGCGCGGCAACGCCGCCTCCGGCCTGGCCGGCGCGCTGCGCGTGCTGCTCGACCGGGTCCCGGCCGGGGCCGGCGCGGCGGCGGCCGGGCTGACGGAGTCCCTCCTGGCCGAGGGCGGAGCCCTGTCCGGCACCGGCACCTTCGTCCACGAGCCGGGCCTGGGGACGGCCTTCACGCGCCGCAGCTGCTGCCTCTACTACCGGGTGCCCGGCGGAGGCTTCTGCGGGGACTGCGTCCTGCGCACCCGCCAGGTGTGCTGATCACTGGAACGCCGTGACGCGAAGGGCCGTCGGGGAGCGGTCGTGCCGCTCCCCGACGGCCCTGTGGGGCGGTGCGTCCTAGAAGGTGAGGTTCCAGGAGTCGATCTTGCCGGTGTCGCCGCCGGCGTTGTCGTTGACGCGCAGCTTCCAGGTGCCGTTCGCGACCTCGGAGGAGGCGTTGACGGTGTAGGTCTGGTTGATGTTGTCGGTGCTGCCGCCGGCCCGGTTGTGGACCGTGTAGACGGTGCCGTCGGGCGCGACCAGGTCGACCTTCAGGTCACCGGTGTAGGTGTGCGCGATGTTCACGCCGACCTTGAGGGTGGCCGGGGCGTTGCCGGTCACGCCGGAGACGGTGATCGGGCTCTCGACCGTGGTGTTGTCACGGATGGTGAAGTCGGCGGTGTTCTCGAAGTACTTGCCGGGGGGAGGCGTGGAGCCGCCGACCGCCTTCAGTGCGTCGACCTGGCCCTCGCCGAAGAAGCCGTTGTTGGCCGTGGTCCCGGTGCACCGGCTGTCCGACGGGCAGGCGATGTCGTTGGCCTGGGTGGCCAGCCGGTCGCGGATCTGCGCCGGGGTGAGGGCCGGGTTGGCGCTCACCATCAGCGCGGCGACACCGGCGACGTGCGGGCTGGCCATCGACGTACCGCTCTTGGAGCCGTACTTGCCGCCCGGGACGGTGGAGTAGACGTCCTGGCCCGGGGCCGCGACGTCGATGACGCCCTGGCCGAAGTTGGAGAACGAGGCCTTGGTGGTGCCGGCGCCGTTCGCCGCGACCGTGACCACGCCGGGCAGTTCGGTCGGGATGTCGACGCAGGCGTTGGTGATGGTGCGGGTGACCGGGGTCGAGTCGTTCGGGCTCGACGTGTCGGTCGTCTTGTGGGCGAGGTCGTAGTTCTCGTTGCCCGCCGCGGCGATCTGGAGCGAGCCCTTGCCCTCGGCGTACGCCTGGGCGCGGTTGACGCCCTCGATGATGGCGGCCTGGTCGAGGTTGTCCGGGCAGTTGAACTGCCACGGGTCGGTGTAGTAGCTGTTGTTGGTGACCTTGAAGCCGTGGTCACCGGCCCACACGAACCCGCAGATGGTGTTCTCGGCGAAGAACAGCGAGGTGTTCGGCTCGGCGATGCGGACCGAGGAGATCTTCACGTTCGGGGCCACGCCGATGACGCCCTTGCCGTTCTTGGCTGCGGCCACCGTGCCGGCGACGTGCGTGCCGTGGTCGCCGACGTCGCGCCAGGCGCCGGCCCGGGTGTCGGTCTTGCCGTAGGCGCAGGAGACCGAGTCGGCGGCGTTGAAGTTCGGCGCCAGGTCCTGGTGCTGGTCGTCGACACCGGTGTCGAGGATGCCGACCTTCACGGCGGCGGAACCGGCGTTGACGGCCCAGGCCTGGTCCGCCTTGATCTGGCTCATGTCGGCGCGGACCGGCTCGCCGGCCGGAGTCGTCGACTGGGCCGGGTTGGCGGGCAGCGCCGGGTTGTAGGCGTCGGCCGGGACGTCCGAGGTACGGGTGGCGCCGACCTTCTGGACCCCGCTGACCCCGCGCATCGTCGAGGCGAAGGAGCCGGAGGCCGAGTGGGCGACGATCACGCCGATCGCGTCGTAGGACGCGAAGACCGTGCCGCCGTTGGCGGTCACGGCCGAGCGCACCGCCGAGCTGTCACCGGGGGCGGTGATCACGAGGTAGGCGCGGGTGCCGGCGGCCCAGGTCGCACTCTGGGAAGCCGGGGCCGCAGCCTTGGGGGCCGCCGCGGGGGCGGAGGCCGGGGAGCCGGAGGGACCGACGGGAGCGGTGCCGGCGAGCGCGGCGGGGGCTCCGAGGGTGAGGGCGGCGCCGAGGGTGGCGGCCAGCACCAGGGTACGTCGAGGTCGGCTGGATATGTGGGGTATCAATGCGTCCTCCGATGACGGCCCGGCGGTGCTGGTGGCACCTGCCGGGCCGTACGAAACGAGTGGTGGACGCAAGATGTCAGACGCGCAGCCCCGGAGGGAAGTACCTTTTACCGCAGCAGAGTTGAAGATCACATGGCCGAAAGTGGCGGTTCGCCACTGTTCGTTGTCCTTTGACACGGGTGCCGGCCGGGCTGGGCACCGTGGGGGCGAGCCCTGCCCGGCCGGTTCCCGCAGGTGTGCGGGCCCGGAGGCTCAGGCCGGCACACCGTCCTTGGGGCCGGCCGCCGGGCCGGGTACGGCCGTCGGGGCGGGCACGGCGGACTCGACGGGGTCACCGGGCGCCGTGTGGCCGTCGTCCACCAGCGTGGCCTCGTCGAAGGGCAGTCGTCCGGCGAGGACTTCGGCGGCCCGGCCGCGGTCGAACTCCTTCGTCCACGTCCCGATCAGTACGGTCGCGACGGCGTTGCCCGCGAAGTTGGTCAGGGCCCGCGCCTCGCTCATGAAGCGGTCGATGCCCACGATCAGGCCGACCCCGTCGACCAGTTCGGGCCGGTGCGACTGGAGGCCGCCCGCCAGGGTGGCCAGGCCCGCGCCGGTGACCCCGGCCGCTCCCTTCGAGGCGATGATCATGAAGAGCAGCAGCGAGACCTGCTCGCCCAGGGCGAGCGGCTTGCCCATGGCCTCGGCGACGAACAGCGAGGACATCGTCAGGTAGATGGCGGTGCCGTCCAGGTTGAACGAGTAGCCCGTCGGCACGGTGATGCCGGTGACCGGGCGGGAGACGCCGAGGTGCTCCATCTTCGCGATCAGCCGGGGCAGCGCCGACTCCGAGGAGGAGGTCGACAGGATCAGCAGGAACTCCCGGCCCAGGTAGCGCAGCAGCGCGAACACGCTGACGCCCGTACAGACCCGCAGCAGGGTGCCCAGCACCAGGAAGACGAACAGCAGACAGGTCGCGTAGAAGCCGATCATGATGACCGCGAGGGACTTCAGCGCGTCGATGCCGGTGGCGCCGACCACCGCCGCGATCGCCCCGAACGCGCCGACGGGCGCCGCCCACATGATCATCGCCAGCACCCGGAACACCAGCTTCTGCACGTGCCCGATCCCGCGCAGCACCGGCTCGCCCGCCCGGCCCATCGCCTGGAGGGCGAACCCGCACAGCAGCGCCACCAGCAGGGTCTGGAGCACCTCGCCCCCGGTGAAGGCGGAGACCAGGGTGGTCGGGATGATCCCCAGCAGGAACTCCTGGGTGCTCTCCGCCCCGCCCGCCTTGGCCTGCGCCTCCCCGGCCCGTGCCGCGGCCTCGGTCAGGTGCAGTCCGCTGCCCGGCTCCAGCAGGTTCCCCACCAGCAGCCCGATGGCCAGCGCCACCGTGGACATCACCATGAAGTACCCGAGGGCCAGCCCGCCCACCGCACCGACCTTGGCGGCCTTGCGGACCGAGCCGATCCCCAGCACGATCGTGCAGAAGATCACGGGCGAGATCATCATCTTGATGAGGTTCACGAAGCCCGTGCCCAGCGGCTTGAGCTCCACGGCCACGCCGGGCGCGGCGAAGCCGACGGCGATGCCGAGCAGCACCGCGGCGATCACCGCGATGTAGAGGTAGTGGGTTCTGTCGCGTCTGGCGGCCATGTCGCGCCTCCTGGGTGGTGAAGTCGTTCCGGGAGACCATCGCCCAGCCTGTGACCCCGGTCACCCTTGCGTTCATTGAGTTCACGGCCCGGTGCACTATGAGCGCCATGTTCCGCTTCCCCCGCCCGCCCCGGAGCCTCGCCGGCCAGCTCTTCGCCATGCAGGTCCTGCTGGTCGCGCTGGTCGTCGCCGGGTGCGCGGTCTTCGCGTACGCGACCGCCCGCGACCAGGCCGAGGACGCCGCCCGGCGGCAGGCCGGCGCGGTGGCCGGGGCCGTCGCGGACTCGCCCTCCGTACGCGAGGCCGTACGGTCCGGCGCGCGCGGCACGGACCCCTCGGCCGTCCTCCAGCCCTACGCCGAGCGGGTGCGCGCCGACGCCGGGGTGGACTTCGTGACGATCATGGCCCCGGACGGGACGCGCTGGACCCACCCCGACCCCCGCCGCATCGGCGAGCGCTTCCTCGGCAACACCGCCCCCGCCCTGCGCGGCGGCACCTTCAGCGAGACCTACACCGGCACCCTCGGCCCCTCCATCCGCGTGGTCACCCCGCTGCTGGACGCCGACGGCACCGTCGTCGGCCTGGTCAGCGCCGGGATCACCATCCGCGCGATCAGCGCCCGCCTCGCCGAGCAGCTCACCGCCCTCGCCTGGGTGGCGGGCGGGGCACTGGCCCTGGGCGCGGTGGGTACGTACGTGGTCAACGCCCGGCTGCGCCGCCACACGCACGGCATGAACGCCGCCGAGCTGAGCCGGATGTACGACTACCACCAGGCGGCCCTGCACGGGGTCCGGGAAGGGCTGCTGATGCTCGACGGCCACCGCAGGATCACCCTCATCAACGACGCCGGCCGCGAACTGCTCGGCCTGCGCGGGGAGGTCACCGGCAGCGGCGTCGCGGGCCTGGGCCTGCCCGCACCGCTCACCGGGGCGCTGCTCGCCGACCGGCCCCGGGTGGACGAGGTGCACCTGACCGCGGAGCGGGTGCTCGTGGTGAACAGCTCGCCGGTGGCCGGGGGCGGCCGCCGCGGCACCGTGGTCACGCTGCGGGACCACACCGAACTCCAGGCCCTCACCGGGGAGCTGGACCACGAGCGCGGTTTCACCCAGGCCCTTCGCTCCCAGGCCCACGAGGCGGCCAACCGGCTCCACACCGTGGTCTCCCTGATCGAACTGGGCCGCTGCGAGGAGGCGGTGGAGTTCGCGACCGCCGAACTGGAGCTGGCCCAGGCCCTGACCGACGAGGTCGTCTCCGCCGTGGGCGAGCCGGTGCTGGTCGCCCTGCTGCTCGGCAAGGCCGCGCAGGCCCACGAGCGGGGCATCGAGCTGGTGGTCACCCCGGAGTGCGGGGCGATCGCGGCGGGGCCGGGGCTGCCGCCGCCCCGGGACCTGGTCACGGTGCTCGGCAACCTCGTCGACAACGCCCTCGACGCCCTGACGGGGGTGGCGGGCGGGCGGATCACCGTCACGGTGCGCCGGGAGCCGGCCCGGCTGCTGCTGCGGGTCGCGGACAACGGGCCGGGGCTGCCCGACGGGGTGGACGTCTTCCGGCGCGGCTGGTCCGGCAAGGGGGAGGGGCGGGGCCTGGGCCTGGCCCTGGTCCGCCAGGTGGCCCACCGGCACGGCGGCACGGTGGAGGCCGCCGGCGCGCCCGGAGGCGGCGCGGCGTTCACGGTCCGGCTGCCGCTCCCCGCGGGGGCTCGGGGAGCTCCGGGGGCAGAGCCGCCACGGCCGGGCACCGGCCCGCAGGACACCGGCCCGGTGCCGTCCGGCCGGATGCCGTCCGGTCAGGTGCCGTCCGGCCAGGGGACCGGTGGCCCGGGGCCGTCCGGCGACCGGCCGGGCAGCGCGGCGGGCGCCGCGGCCGGCCCGGGCAGGTGTCCCGGTCAGGCGGACGCGGGCGGTGCGGGATGAGCGGGCCCGTACGGGTCCTCGTCGTCGAGGACGATCCCGTCGCCGCCGACGCGCACGCGCTCTACGTCGGCCGGGTGCCCGGGTTCACCGCCGTGGCGGCCGTCCACTCCCTGGCCGAGGCCACCCGGGTGCTGGAGCGCACCCGCGTCGACCTGCTGCTGCTCGACCTCACCCTGCCCGACGGCCACGGGCTGCGTTTCGCGCGCGGGCTGCGGGCGTCGGGGCATCCCGCCGACGTGATCGCGGTGACCTCGGCGCGGGACCTGGCCATGGTCCGCGAGAGCGTGTCGCTGGGCGTCGTGCAGTACGTGCTCAAGCCCTTCGCGTTCCCCACCCTGCGCGAACGGCTGCTGCGCTACGCCGAGTTCCGTGCCGCCGCCGGCGAGGCCGCGGGCCAGGACGACGTGGACCGGGCGCTCGCCGCGCTGCGCGCGCCCGCCTCGGCCCAGCTGCCCAAAGGGCTCAGCGCCCCGACCCTGGACCGGGTCGCGGCGCTGCTGCGGGCGGCGCCCGGGGGGCTGACCGCCGCGGGGGCGGCCGAGGCGGCCGGGATCTCCAGGATCACCGCCCGCCGCTACCTGGAGCACCTGGTGGACACCGGCCGCGCGGACCGTACGCCCCGGTACGGCCAGGTCGGCCGCCCCGAACTGCACTACCGCTGGCTGGCGGCGGCGGGTTCGGTGTCGAACGTGTAGAACTTCCGGTGGTCGAGCATGTCCGCCGGGGTCACGTCGTTCCACGGCCGCATCGTGTCGCGCAGGTCGACCACGTTCGGCGTGCCGGCGGCCGGCAGGTACGGGGAGTTCGGGTTCTTGGCCTGCCAGTCCGCCCAGAGCTTGTCCACGAAGGCGTGGTGCATCCAGAAGACCGGGTCGTTGGGGGAGACGCCGGTGCCCATCTGGCCGCCGACCCACACGTGCACCCGGTTGTGCAGGTTGGCGCCGCGCCAGCCCTCCAGGTGGTTGCGGAAGCCGTTCGAGGAGCTGTTCCAGGGGGCCATGTCGTAGACCGGCATGGCCAGGACGGCGTCCACCTCGGCCCGGGTCGGCAGCTGGGCGACGCCCTCGCCGAGCGCGCGCCGCAGGTAGGAGCGGCCGTCCACGCGGACCGCTATTTCCCACTTGCCCGTCGCGTAGGCGAAGGGGCCGTCCATCACCTGTCCGTCGCGGGCCCGGCCGGTGCCGCCGAGGAAGTCGGCGGCCCAGAGGGAGGAGCGGGCGGTGCGGTCGGCCGTCCAGTCCCAGTACGGGAGCGCGACGTTCTTGTCCACCGACTGAAGAGCCTGCTCGAACTCAAGCAGAAACCGGCGGTGCCAGGGGAGGAAGGAGGGAGAGCGGTGGCCCACCCGGTCGCCCGAGTCGGTGTCGCTCATGATGAACCCGTTGTGGGTGGTGACGAACCGGTCGTAGCGTCCGGTGCGCTTCAGTTCGAGCAGCGCGTTGGTGAAGGCGCGCTTCTCCTCGGCCGTCAGCGAGGCCTGGTTCTTGCGGACGGTCATCACATGCCGCCCATCTGCATCGGGGCGAGCTGGGCGCCCTGGAGCTCGCGCACCGCGGCGCGGGCCAGCGAGGCGGGGTCGGCGAAGGTCTCGTAGTGGTTGACGACGCTGATCCAGGTGCCGTCGGCGTTGCGCATGACGTGCAGCTCGCGGCCGTCTATTCGGACGGTCGGCGCCCCGGTGCCGCCGTGGTGGCCACCGTGGTGACCGCCGCCGGTGGCGGGGGTGATCTGGATGCGGCGGCCCTGGTACACCTCGTCGACGGTGCCGGCCGGGGTGGTGGCGGCGCGGGAGTCGGTGGCGGCGGCGGCCGCGGTGGCGCCCGCTATGCCGAGGACGGTGAGTGCGCCGGCAGTGGTGCCCAAGGCCTGCCGACGGGTGATCTTGTTCATGGCCGAAGAACTATCAGGCACCGCAGGGGAGTTGACCGCTATCCGGACATCGCCGGATAAGTTCTACATAGAACCATTTGGATGATCTTCCCGTCCGGACCGGCTCCAGTGGTCCGGACGGGAAGATCTACGGCACGAATACTACTCGACGGTAATTTTTACGGCCGAGCGGGGTCCGTATGGACGGGGTCACATCGGAGACTCGGCCGGAAGCGGCGCCGGAAACCGCCTCGCGCGACCGGTTTTCCAGGGTTTCTGAAGCCGAGTTATGTGGCGATCTGCACCTATAGTCCGGTTATGGCTCTTCACAACACGAAGGACACGCGTGCCGGGGACGCCGAGACGGACGTGTTCACGTCCGCCCTGAGCGGCCAGATCCTCCCCAAGCACCGGATGCCCGACGACCACTCGCCCTCCGAGGTCGTCTACTCCCTCCTCCACAACGAGCTGCTCCTCGACGGCAACGCCGCCCAGAACCTCGCCACCTTCTGCACCACGTGGTCGGACGACGGCGTGCACCGGCTGATGAACGAGTGCCTCGACAAGAACATGATCGACAAGGACGAGTACCCGCAGACCGCCGAGATCGAGGCCCGCTGCGTCAACATCCTGGCCGACCTCTGGAACGCCCCTCCCGGACACGTGGGCACCGGGTGCTCCACCACCGGCTCCAGCGAGGCCGCCATGCTCGGCGGCCTCGCCCTCAAGTGGCGCTGGCGGGAGCGCCGCCGCGCCGAGGGCAAACCGGCCGACCGCCCCAACCTGGTCTGCGGCCCGGTCCAGGTCTGCTGGGAGAAGTTCGCCCGCTACTTCGACGTGGAACTGCGCCAGGTCCCCCTGGAGCCCGGCGCCACCGGACTGCGCCCCCACCAGCTCGCGGCACACGTCGACGAGAACACCATCGGCGTCGTCGCCATCCTCGGCGTCACCTACACCTGCGACTACGAGCCCGTCGCCGAGATCGCCGCCGCCCTCGACCGGATCCAGGCCGAGCACGGCTGGGACGTCCCCGTCCACGTGGACGCGGCCAGCGGGGGCTTCGTCGCGCCCTTCCTCCACCCCGAGGTGGAATGGGACTTCCGGCTGCCGCGCGTGGCCTCCGTCAACACCTCGGGGCACAAGTACGGGCTCGCCCCCCTCGGCGTCGGCTGGATCGTCTGGCGCACCGCCGACCTGCTCCCCGCCGAACTCGTCTTCGACGTCGACTACCTGGGCGGCGACATGCCCACCTTCGCCCTCAACTTCTCCCGCCCCGGCGGCGAGGTCATCGCCCAGTACTACCTCTTCCTGCGCCTGGGCCGGGGCGGCTACCGGCGCGTCCAGCAGGCCTGCGCCGACACCGCCCGCCACCTGGCCCGGGAGATCCGGGCGATGGGGCCCTTCACCCTGCTCTACGACGGCCAGGGCGCCCTGCCCGCCGTCTCCTACACGCTCACCGACCCGGAAGCGGCCGGCTTCACCCTCTACGACCTCTCCGACCGGCTGCGGACGCGCGGCTGGCAGGTGCCCTCGTACCCACTGCCGGCCGACCGGCAGGACACCGTCATCCAGCGCGTGCTGATCCGGCACGGGGTGACCCGCGACCAGATCGCCCTGCTCGCCGACGACCTGCGCCGCGCCGTGGAGCACCTCACCGCCGCCCCGCGGCCGGCCCCCGCCACCGCCCCCCGGTCCGGCTTCCACCACTGACGGGGGCGGGCTCAGCCCGACGCCGGCCAGCGCATCCCCAGGGCCGTCAGCGCGGCCGTCCGCTCCGGCGACAGCTTCGCCGCCCGGGCGCGCTGGTTGGCGATCCACGCCCCCAGCCGCAGCTCCTGCCCGCCGACCGGCTCCACGTGCGTGCGCGGCACCCGCAGGTGCCCCTCGCGGGCGTGGAAACGCCGGGCCGCCTCCAGGTGCCCCGCCCAGGCGGCGGCGTGGCTGCGCCGCGGCGGCGGGCGCTCGGCCTCCGCGGCGGGAGCCAGGCCCAGCCCGTGCTCCAGCAGCCACCGCTGCGCCCAGGCCAGCCGCTCCCACCCCAGCCGCTGGGCCCGCACCCACAGCCCCAGGTCCTCGCCCTGCACCACCACGGAACCCGGCCCCGCCGGGACCGCCCCGCCCGCGTCCAGGTGGGCCCGGGTCAGCCGGAACGCCCGCTGCCAGCCGATGTCCCAGGCCGGGCACCACGAGGCGTCGATCTCCTCCAGGGCCTCGCGCCGCTCCTGCGGCAGCGAGCCAGGCCCCTCCCGCCGGGCGGCCGCCCGGTTGTTCTTCATCCACACCCCGACCGGCATCCCGCGCCAGGTCGCGTCCACCGGCGGCAGCAGGTGCCCGTGCTCGGCGGCCCAGGCGCGGGCCGCCGCGAGCCCCTCCTCGAAGGCCACGTCGAAATGGCTCCACACCATGCCGAGTTCCTCCAGCTCCCGGGTCCGCTCCCGGCCCAGCGCGCCCCTGCGGTACGTGCGCCGCGCGTCCGCGATCCACTGGCCGAGCGGGAACCCCGCCAGGGCCGCCGGCCACTCCTCGCGCCCCGCCGGCACCCTGAACGCGAACGGCACCTTCAGGTCCCCGGCCGTCGCCGCGTAGCTCCGGGCCGCCTCCACCCCGCGCCGCCACTGCGTGTGCTCCGGGTTCAGGACGCGCAGCCGGATGAAGGCCGCCAGCAGCGCCGGATCCCGGGGCGTGGAGAAGCTCAGCAGCGCCCGGGCACCCGCCCCGGGACCCGTACCGGCCCCGGCCGTCGCCGGGGCCTTCGCCGTCGCGCTCGGCGCCTGCGGCTGGGCCAGGGCCTCCACCAGCCTCGAATCGTGCGCCCTCAGCGCCTCCAGGAGCCGCGCGAGGTCCCCGTACGCCCGTGACGTCAGCATCGACTCCGGGGTCTCGCCCGGCCCCAGCAGCACCGGCACCACCAGGGAGGCCACCTTCCCCTCGCCGGGCCGCATCCGCAGCGCCCGCCCCACCGCCTGCACCAGGTCCGGCATGGAGCCGCGTACGTCCGCCCAGAAGACGGAGTCGCACTCCTTGGTGTCCACGCCCTCGCCGAGGACGCGCACGCTGCCCAGGAACGCCTTGTCCGCGACCCGGTCCGCGGCGAACGCCTCCAGCACCCGCCGCCGGTGCGCGGCCGTGTGCTGCCCGCACAGCCAGTCCGCCCAGACCGTGCGCGGGTACACCGGCAGCGGCGACCGGCTCGTCATCCGCAACCGGGCCGCGACCGCGGGGAGCCCCGCCGCGAACGCCTCGGCTTCCTTGGTCAGGTGATGGAACACCAGCGTCCGCCGGAAGCCCTGGTCCGCCGCCGCCTTCACCAGCGCCGCCTGGAGCGCCGCGAGCCGCATCCCGCGCACCCGGTCCGAACGGCCGTCGGCGCCCAGCAGCACCGCCGACTGGAACCCGGGGTCGCTGACGTCCACGCACACCACCCGGTACGGGGCGCAGACGCCCCGGTCGATGGCCTCCGACAGGGACAGGGTGTAGCAGCGGGCCCCGAACGGCCCCTGCGGATCGTCCTCCATGGACGCGACGAGCTCTCCCCGGCCCCGTGGCTCCGCTCCGCCGGCGGTCTCCGCCGCGTACGAGCCCGCCGCGGCCCCGGCCTCCTCCTCCGGCTCCTCGGCCTCCTCGCTCTCCTCGCCGTCGCGCCACACCCGGGGCGTGGCCGTCATGTACAGCCGCCGCACCGAGGGGATCCGCGCGTTGTCGTGCACCACCGCCCAGGGCTTGCCGATCCGCCCCGACGTGCGGTGCGCCTCGTCGACCACGATCAGGTCCCAGGGCGGCAGCCCGCCCAGGTGCGCCCGCTCGATGGTGCCCAGGCCCAGCGAGGCGTACGTGGCGAACACCGTCACCCGCTCCACCGGCCGCGACCCCCACCGCGCCAGCTGGCCCGGAGCCGTCGTGGTGGGCACGCCCACGTCCTCCCCGCGCAGCGAGCACACCGCGAGCGCCCGGCCGGTGCGGCCCCCCTCCCGCCAGGCGGCGACGGTCTGCACCAGCAGGTCCAGGGAGGGCACCAGGACGAGCACCCGGCCGGCCCGCAGCTCCTCGGCCGAGCGCACGGCGACCAGGGACTTGCCCGACCCGGTCGCCATGATCACCTGGGTCCGCAGGCCCCGCTCGGGCACCCGGCCGCCGGCGGGCAGCTCCAGCGCGCGCACGACGGCGTCGACGGCCTCGCGCTGATGGGGGCGCAGCTCCAGCCTCGCCATGCACCTCACCCCCTGCCCGCTCTGATCTGCCCGTTCGACTCCAGCTTCTATCTTGCCCGGATTCTGAGTCAAAAGGAGGACGCGGGGCGGAGCCGGTCAGCGGGCGCCGAAGTTCTGCGTCCACCAGGGGCCGCCGGAACCGGAGTGGATGCCCACCCCGATGTCCTTGAAGGAGCAGTTGAGGATGTTCGCGCGGTGGCCCGGGCTCTTCATCCAGGAGTCCATCACGGATTGAGCGGTCTGCTGCCCCTTCGCGATGTTCTCCCCGTACGTCGACCAGCGGTACCCGGCGGCCGTCGTCCGCGCGCCCGGGTCGGCGCCGTCGGGGTTGGTGTGGTCGAAGAAGCCCCGCCGCGCCATGTCGTCGGAGTGCCCCTGGGCGGCGGCGCGCAGCTGCGCGTCCTCCTTCAGCGGACCGCAGCCGGCCGCCGCGCGCTCCTGGTTGACGAGGGCGACGACCTGCCCCGCCACCCCCGCCGGGGCCGGGCCCGGGGCGGGCGGAGCCGGCGGCTTCGTGGTGCTCTTGGCCGGCGAGGGGGCCGCCGAGGTCCTCGCCGGGCCCGCGGAGGCCGGGGGGGGAGGCGGAGGCGGAGCCCGACGGGGAGGCGGACGCCGACGCGGAACCGGAAGGGGAGGCCGTGGCCGACGGCCGGGGCGCGGCGGAGTCCGGCGCCGCGAGGGCGGCCGGCGGGGAGGCGGGGGAGCCGGCCGCCCCGTCCTTCTTCGCCCCCGGCAGCTGCCCGAGGTAGACCAGGCCGCCGCCGGCCACGCACGCGGCGACCACGGCGCCGCCGATCGCCCGGCGCCGGTTCTGCCGCCGCTTGCGCTGACCCGCCCGGCTTCCGGCCTCGCCCTCCGCCGCGCCGGCGGAGTCCCCGCCCTTGCGCCGGGCGGCGCGGCCCGGGCCCGACACGACGGGCGAGAGCTGGGTGGCCGCGTCCGCGAAGGCCACGTTCGCGGGGGTGTGGCCCGCGGCCACGGCGGACCGCACGCCCTCCAGCAGCGCCGCCGCGACCGGGACCAGCGCCAGCCCGGCCAGCAGCCCCTCCGCGGGGACCAGCCCGCTCCACAGCCCGGAGCAGCGCAGGCACTCCCGGGCGTGCCGGGCTATTCGCTTGCGCCACAGCGCGGAGGGCCGCCCGTCCCAGGTGCCCGTCATCGCCCGCAGCCCCTCACAGACCGGCTGCGTCTCCAGCGCCCGCTCCACGACCCGGGCCGACTCCAGCTGCGCCTTCATCCGCTGCACCCGCACCGCGGTGTGCTGCGGGGTCAGCTCCAGCGCGGCGGCCACGTCGGCCCGGGTGAGCTCACCGGCGCACTCCAGCCACCACAGGGACAGCAGCGCCCGGTCGTCGGGCTCCAGCCAGCGGGTGGCCCGGGCGGTCTCGCGGCGCTGCCCGGACAGCTGCAGCCGTACGACCGTCAGGTCGGCGAAGTCGGCGCCGGGATCGGCGACGTCCTGCGCGGCCTCCAGCCCGCTCTGACCGGGACCGCCAGTCCGTGCCTGCCAGTGGGCCCGCACCCGGTTCATGGCGATGGCGACCAGCCAGGACCGGAAGCTCTCGTCGCTCCGCAGCGTGCCGAGCCCGTCGAGCGCCCGCAGCATGGTGTCCTGCACCACGTCGTCCACGTCGTGGGACCCGTTCAGGGCCCTCCCGACGACGTTGTAGACGAGCGGCAGGTGGGCGCCGACCAGTTCGTCCTGCGCGCGGGGATCGCCCGCGCGGGCCGCTGCCACCAGCTCTGCCGTGTGCTGTGTACTCATGTGAAGTTCCCTGTCCGTACCGGCGGTCGATGTTGCCCGATATCTGGGAGACCGTCGAGGGGGACCCGGATAACGGTTATCCGGGGAAGTCTTCCGGCGGGTGCCCGGCCGTCGCGCGGATCCGGTGGGCGGGGGCCGGCGAGGGGGTGACCGGGTGACGTTCCGTGTGTATGGTCTAGACCATCAAGTCGCGCTGTGCGACGCACCGTTCCATGCCCAGGAACAGCCGGGAGGGATCCGTGTCCTGCCATCCGTACGCGGTGCTCGCCGCCCAGCGGCTGCTGCCGGTGCTCCGCAGCGCCGACGCCGACCGGGCCGTGGAGGCCGCCGAGGGGCTGCTCGGGGCCGGCTGCCGGGCCGTGGAGCTCACCACCTCCACCCCCGGCTGGGCCGGCGCCGTCGCCCGCGCCGCGGGGCTCCGGGACGCGCGGGGGCGCGGCGCGGTCATCGGGGTGGGGACCGTCACCACCGCCGGCCAGGCCCGGGCGGCGCTCGACGCCGGGGCCGCCTTCCTCGTCTCCCCCCACCCGGCCCCCGAGGTCCGCGAGGCCGCCGCACGGTACGGGACCCCCTTCCTGGAAGGGGGGTTCACCCCCGGGGAGATAGCCGCCGCCGTCCGGAGCGGGGGCGCGGCGAAGGTGTTCCCGGCCCACGTCGGCGGCCCGGCCTTCATCCGCTCCCTCCGGGCCGTGCTGCCGCCCGGCGCCCTGCTCGTCCCGACCGGCGGGATCCGGCCGGGCGAGGTCCGCGCGTGGCTCGACGCGGGCGCGACCGCGGTCGGCGTCGGCAGCGGCCTGCCCGCCGCCCCGGGGGAACTGGCCGCGGTCTTCGCGGAGCTGGCCGGACCCTGCTGCGGCACGGAGGGATGCGGCCGATGACCGCCCCGGGCTACGACGTCCTCGTCCTCGGCGAGGTCCTGGTCGAGATCCACGCGGACACCGCCCTGCGCGCGGCCGCCGACGGCACCGCCGCCCGGATCTCCTACTCCGGCGACGCCCTCAACGCCGCCGCGGCGGCCGCCGCGGCCGGAGCCCGGACGGCGCTCCTGACCGTCGTCGGCGACGACGAACTGAGCGTCCCCCTGCTGCGCCGGGCCGCCGCACTGGGCGTGGACACCGCCCACGTGCACCGCACACCCCGCCCCAACGGGGCCTACCTGCTCTCCGCGGACCCCGACGGGGACCGGGAGTTCGTCTACTGGCGCACCCACAGCGCCGGGTCCACCCTCTCCCCGGCCCACGTCGAGGCCTGGCTCCCGCTGCTGACGGGCTGCCGGGCACTGATCACCAGCGGGATCACCGGCGCGCTCTCCCCAAGCAGCCGCGCGGCCGTACTGGCCGCGGCCCGGGCCGTCCACGCGGCGGGCGGGCACGTCACCTACGACCCCAACCACCGCCCCCGGCTCACCGGGCCGGCCGAGGCCCGCTCCCTGCTCGCCGCGATCGCCCCGCTGACCGGTCTGCTGAAGAGCTCCTGCCCGGGCGACGCCCTCGCCCTCGTGGACACCGCCGACCCGGTGACCGCCGCGGCCCGGTACCGGGCGCTGGGGGCGCGTACGGTCGCCGTCACCGCCGGAGCCGGGCGGCTGCTGCTGGACGACGGCACCCGGGTGGTGTTCCACCCCGTCCCCGTGGATCCGGCGCCCGTCGACGCGACCGGTGCCGGGGACTGCTTCACCGGCACCGCCACCGCCCGGCTGGCCCTCGGCGACCCGCTCGCCCGGGCCGTGGCCCACGGCGTGGCGGCGGCGTCCTTGTCGGTGGCCGGCCGCGGCGGCACGGGCCGGGTGCCGGCCTTCACCGAGGCGGCGGCACTCGCGGCGCGGCTGGCGGAGGGCACCCCCTAGTTGTTCTGTCCCGGGAGGTTGTGGACGGGTGATGCAGGTCTCGGCTGAGGGATCTTGAACGGGTGAGGGCCTTCCGGGTTCGGTGTGGATTGCGAC
>NZ_JBWKEE010000043.1:0-34423 GCF_056435605.1 Streptomyces sp. NPDC043896 | reverse complement strand
CTGCTTGTCTCTTCCCTCCCCCCCCCCCCCCCCCTCCCCCCCCCCTCCCCCCCTCCCCCCCCCCCCCCCCCCCCCCCCCCCCCCCACACCCGCTCCGCGCGAGAAACCATCCGCCCCGCGCGAGCGGGATCAGTGGATCTGCGTGACCACCACGTCGAGGGACCAGGCCTTCGCCGGCTTCGCGGGGGCCTCGGCCTCCACCACGTAGCCCAGGTCCCGCAGGGCCGTCACCAGCTCCGCCGGAGACGCCGGCGCGGCCCCGGCCAGCAGCAGGTCGCGTACCAGGCGGCCCTTGGTGGCCTTGTTGAAGTGGCTCACCACCGACCGCTTCTCCACCCCGTCCACCATCTGCGCGTGCAGCACCCGCACCGTGGCCGTGCGCCCCGCCGGCTCCCCCTTCGGCTTCCACGCGGACGCGTACGCCGACGAGCGCAGGTCCAGCACCAGCCCGTCCCCGGCCGCCTCCGGCATCACCTCCGCCATCGGCGTGCGCCAGTACGCGCCGAGCGCGCCCAGCCCCGGCAGCTTGACCCCCATCGAGCAGCGGTACGAGGGGATGCGGTCCGTCACCCGCACCGCGCCCCACAGCCCCGAGAACACCAGCAGGCTCCGCTCGGCCGCCTCCCGCGCGGGCGCCGGCAGCCCCGCCAGGTCAAGGGCGTCGTAGAGCACACCGGTGTAGATCTCCCCGGCCGGGCGGGCCGGCGCCGACAGCAGTCCGGCGTTCTTGGCGACCTCCCCGCGCAGGCCCTCGCTCAGCCCGAGCACCTCGCGCGCCTTCGGCTCGTCCCCCTCGCACAGCCCGACGAGTTCCTCCAGGACCGCCGCCCGCGCCGGGGCGAGACCCGGCAGCGACAGGGACGCGGGGTCGAGCGGTGCGCCGGAGCCGCCGGCGGCCTTTCCCTCGGAGGGCGGCAGCAGCACGAGCACGGTGGTTCTCCTTCATACGACGCGGCGCAGGGGATGCGGCCCCCGAGCCAGGGTAGACGGCCCGGGCGGCCGTCACGGCAGCCGTCACGGCAGCCGCGGCCCGCGCGGATCCGCCGGACTCGGCCTACGCTCGGTCCATGCCACGCCGTCACATGCACATGGCCGGAGCGGACGGGGCGGCCCTGCGCGCCGCGCTGGGCGGCCTGCGGACCCGGCTGGGCGTGCCCGCCGCCTTCCCGGCCGGGGTGCTCGCCGAGGCAGAGCGGGCGGCCGCCGCTCCCCGGCTGCCGTCCGAGGACCTGACCGGCCTCCCCTTCCTCACCATCGACCCGCCCGCCTCGGTGGACCTCGACCAGGCCATGCACCTGGCGCGACGCCCCTCCGGCGGCTACCGCGTGCACTACGCCATCGCGGACGTCGCCGCCTTCGTCAGCCCCGGCGGCGCCCTCGACACCGAGGCCCACCGCCGGGTGACCACCCTCTACTTCCCCGACGGGAAGGTGCCCCTGCACCCGCCGCTGCTCTCCGAGGACGCGGCCAGCCTGCTGCCGGACCGGACCCGGCCGGCCCTCGTGTGGCGGCTGGACCTCGACTCCGACGGCCGGGTCGAGACCACCGAGGTCCGCCGGGCCCTGGTCCGCAGCCGGGCCAAACTCGACTACGACGGCGTCCAGAAGGCCATCGACACGGGCACCGCCGAGCCCTCCCTGGCCCTGCTGAAGGACATCGGAACCCTGCGCGAGGCACTGGAGGCCGAACGCGGCGGGGTCTCCCTGAACGTCCCCGAACAGGAGGTCGTCGAGCACGACGGCTCGTACAGCCTGGCCTACCGGGCGCCGCTGCCGGCCGACGGCTGGAACGCCCAGATCTCCCTGATGACCGGCATGGCGGCCGCCGACCTGATGCTGGCCTCCGGCACCGGAATCCTGCGCACCCTCCCCGCCGCCCCCGACGGCGCGGTCGGACGGCTGCGCCGGGCCGCGAAGGCCCTGCGGATCGACTGGCCCCACCACGTGCCGTACGCGGCACTGGTCCGCTCCCTCGACCCGCACCTCCCCGCGCACGCCGCCTTCCTCCAGGAGTGCACGGCCCTGCTCCGCGGGGCCGGCTACACGGTCTTCACCGGCGGCCACACCCCCGACCCCGTGGTGCACGCGGCGGTCGCGGCCCCGTACGCCCACTGCACCGCCCCGCTGCGGCGGCTCGCCGACCGGTACGCGGGCGAGCTGTGCGTGGCGGCGGTGGCGGGCGCGGAGCCTCCGGCCTGGGCCGTCGAGGCGCTGGAGGAGCTCCCGCACGTGATGGCGGAGGGCACCCGGCTGGCCAACGCGGTGGAGCGGGAGTGCGTGGACCTGGTGGAGGCGGCCCTGCTGAAGGACCGCGTCGGGGAGACCTTCGAGGCGACGGTCATCGACGTGAAGGAACAGGAGCCGCAGGTCGGGACCGTCCACCTGGAGGAACCGGCCGTGGTGGGCCGCGTCGAGTCCCCGGAGGAGCGGCTGCCGCTCGGGGAGCGGATCCGGGTCCGGCTGACCCGGGCCGACCCGGGCACCGCGAAGGTCCTCTTCGCCCCGGCGTAGGCCGTCCCGTACGGGCCGCTCCCGGGTATGGCCCCCTGGTGGCGGGCTCTGCCATCATCTGCGCACCCCGCGGCACCACCGGCCGCGCGAGCCGCCCCGGGAGGGACCGGAGTTGGGTGCCGCAGACCTGTCCCGAGGGCCTTCCCCCGCCGGAGCCCCGCCGTCCGGAACACCCCGGACACCCGGAACACCGAGAACATCCGGAACGCCCGTACCGGCGGCGCGCCGGCCCGCCGCCCTGCTGCGCCCGCACATCGTCAACTACACCGGCTTCGACACCCGGTTCGCCGCGCCCCGGCGGCGCCTGGAGCTGCCCACCGGCTTCGTCACCCTCGTCTTCACCTTCGAGGAGGGCCTGTGGGTGAGCCGGGGCGGCGGACTCGCCGGCGCCCGGCTGCGGCCCGCCGCAGCCTCCCGGGCCCTGATCGGCGGCCCCCGCACGGGGCCCGTGATCGGGGTGCACGCGGGCGCGGTGCACGGGCTGGAGGTGAACATGAGCCCGCTCGGTGCGTACCGGCTGTTCGGGGTGCCGATGGCGCACTTCGGGGAGGCCCCGGTGGACCTGGCCGAAGTGCTCGGGCCGGACGGCCGGGACCTGGCCGGGCGGCTGCGGGAACTGGACGGCTGGGGCGCCCGCTTCGCGCTGCTCGACTCCGTCTTCGCCGCCCGCCTGGACGGGGGCCCGGCCGGCGCCCCCGAGGTGCGCGGCGCGCTGGCCCGGCTGTGGACCGACACCGGGCCGGGCGCCCCGGCCCGGGCCGGGGCCGAGGCCGGCTGGAGCGCGCGCCGGCTGCGGGCCCGGTTCCGGGAGGAGGTGGGGCTGCCGCCGAAGGCCGTGGCGCGGCTCTTCCGGCTCCAGCACGCGCTGCGCCGCCTCGCGGCCGGGACGGCCCCGGCGGAGGTGGCGGCCGCCTGCGGCTACCACGACCAGGCGCACCTGGGCCGGGAGGTGAAGGCCATGACGGGGCTGCCGCCCGCCCGGTTCGCGGTGCTGCGCGGGGGCCTGCCGCCGGGCTCGGCGCTGGACCGGATGCCGGGCCGCGTCACGAGCGTGCTGCTCCCGCCGCCCTGACGGCCGCCGGGGTCGCGTTCGCCCGGGCCGCGTGCGCCGGGGGCCGTTTTCTACAAGACAGGACCCCGCCGGCTTGTCACGCTCGGCGTACGACTCCTCCTCCCCCCGGAGGGTCCCCACGCAGTGCGGCAGCCCGTCACGGGGGTGCGGGTTGCCGCAGTGCGGTCACCAGCGCGCGGGGGTCGTCGGCGTGGAAGCGGATCGTGCGGGCCCGGGCGCGGGCGCCGAGCGGCCGGCGGAAGTCCAGGGGCCGGTTCAGCTCCAGGGTGACGGTCGTCTGGCTGCCCACGATGAGGTCGAGCACCCCGTCCCCGGCCGCGTCCTCGGACAGCCGGACCAGCCGGCCCTCGGGGTAGCGGCGGTCCACCCGGGCCGAGGCCACCGCGTCCGGCGGGACGGTGAGGTCGAACAGGGCCCCGTAGCGGATCCGCAGCGACCCGTCGGCCAGCAGCACGTGCGGCCGGGTCACGCAGGCGGCGTGCATCGCGAGCACCAGCAGCACCCCGTAGACGTCGAGCACCAGGACCACGCGGTGCACGGCGGGCCAGGGGATGAGCACGGCCAGCCCGACGGTCTCGATCACCGACACGAAGAGGAATCCGTACATCATGGCCGTCTGCGGTCCGGTGTACGCGGCGGCCAGGTCGCCGGGGCCCACGCCGTGCTCGCGGCGCACGATCCACCGGCCGAGGGAGGCGGTGGCCCGCAGCTCGTGCAGCAGCAGCCGCAGGACCGGCTCGGGCACGACGGCCCGTACGGCCCGCCGCCAGGAGCCGGTGCTCCGCCGCAGCGAGCAGAGCACCCAGGCCTCCAGCACCAGCACCCCGAGCACCAGTGCCTCGGCGGCGGCCGTCGCCCACCCGGGCGGACGCACCCCGGCGGCGAGGCACAGGACGAGGAGCAGTTCGCCGGGTATGACGGAGCAGGCGGCGATCCTGGCGGCGCGTACGGCGCTCATCGCCGCCCCCTGCCGACGAAGGCCCGCATGACCAGCCGTACGACTTCGGCCTGCGCGGGGGCGTACTCGGCGAGCAGCGCCTCCTCGAAGCCGGCGACGACCGGCCCGCCGGACGGGATCGCGTCGAAGACCGCGTCCGGGACGGCGGCCACCAGGGCCTCGGCGAGCGGCCCGATCCGGGGGTCGTCGGCGGGGGCGTCGGCCAGTTCGTCCAGCCGCTCGTACAGGGCGAGCACGGCGGGGTCGGAGGCCAGCGGGCCGAGCAGGGCGTAGACCTCCTCGCCCGCGTGGCCGGTGGCGTCGAGGAGGGTGAGGTGCTCGCGGTCCTTCGCGGCGGCCGGCGAGTCCGTCGCCGGGGCCCGCGCCAGCAGCGCGGCCAGCGCCGGGGAGACGGGCTCGCCGTCCCCGGGCCCGGCCGCGAGCAGCACGGCGAGCCGCCGCCGGCGCTCGGCCAGTTCGGCCTCCTGCCGGGCGAGGTCGGCGTCCAGCTCGTGGAGCACGTCGGCCGGCTCGCGCCCCGCGTCGTCCGCGAGGACGTCCCGTACCTCGTCGAGGGTCAGCCCGAGCTCGGTGAGGCGGCGCACGCGGGCGAGCAGCACGGCGTCGCGCACGGTGTAGGCCCGGTATCCGTTGGGTCGCCGCTCCGGTTCCGGGAGCAGCCCGACATGGTGGTAGTGCCGGATCGCCCGGGTGGTGAGCCCGACGAGCGCGGCGATCTCTCCGATCCGCATGCCCCTCAGTAGAAACCCTGCCGCTGCGTCAAGGTCAAGCCGCCTCGGACAGCCGGTAGCATGGTCGGCACGACAGACGAGTCGGCCGGGCGGCCGCGTCGGGGTCCCCGGATCCCGCCGAGGAACGTCCGGGCTCCACAGGGCAGGGTGGTGGGTAACGCCCACCCGGGGTGACCCGCGGGACAGTGCCACAGAAAACAGACCGCCGGGGGCTTCGGCCCCCGGTAAGGGTGAAACGGTGGTGTAAGAGACCACCAGCGCCTGAGGTGACTCAGGCGGCTAGGTAAACCCCACCTGGAGCAAGGTCAAGAGGATCCGTCCCCGGACGGGTCTGCGCGAACGCTTGAGGGCTGCCCGCCCGATGTTCGCGGGTAGACCGCACGAGGCCGGCGGCAACGCCGGTCCTAGATGGATGGCCGTCTCCCCGGCGACCGCGAGGTCTCCGGGTGACAGAACCCGGCGTACAGGCCGGCTCGTCTGCCGTTCTCTCTCCCCCCGAGCCGGGGCCCCCGGCCGGGACCCGCCGGAGCGGGCCCTGCCGGAGCCGCGCGGCTACTTCACCGCGGCGGTGTAGGTCTTGCCGACGAAGCCGTTCCGGAAGGTCACCGTCTTCGCGGTGATCCTGCCCTTGACCGTGATGGTCCCGGTGGCCTTCTCGCCCTTGGCCAGCTTGACGGTGTCGATCTGGTCCTCGGCCGCGGCCAGATCGATCTGCTTGCGCGTGCCGTCCTCGGCCGTCACCTCGAAGTAGAAGACGTTGACGTCGACCTGCTTGGCGGAGTTGTTGACGATGGTCACCTGCACGGAAGTGTAGTCGGTGCCCTGGGCCAGGACGCTGGGCTTGAACGGCGCCGCCGAGGCGGTCAGCACGACGTCGGAGTTCTTGTCGGGCGCCGGGGCCGGCGCCTCGGCGGAGTTCATCGGGGCGGCCACCTCCGGTGCGCCGGAGGGGGCCGGGGAGGCGCCGGGGGTGGCGGGCGCCAGGGTGAACCCGTTGTCCTTCTTCCCGGCTTCCTTGGCCGCGCCCATGACGACCGTGCCGCAGCCGTAGAGGACCAGGGACAGCAGGATCAGGCCGCCGCAGCCGAACCCGATGACCTTGCCGGCGTTGCTCTTCTTCGGCGGCGGCGGGGCCGGCGCCCACTGCTGCGGGGGCTGCTGGGGCTGGCCGTAGCCGTAACCGGGGCCGGGCTGCTGCGGCTGGCCGTAGCCGTAACCGGGGCCGGGCTGCTGCGGGTAGCCGTAACCGGGGCCGGGCTGCTGCGGGGGCGTGGACATCGGACATCTCCTGACATGGGCACGATCGTCAAACGGCGCCCAGCTTAAACAGGAAGTCAAGACTTGCCACGGGACGTCACGAAAATGAGACGCCCCCGCCGCGCGGGCGGGGGACGTCCACGGACCCGCGGTACGTCAACGCAGGTGCGAGGTGTCGTTCAGGAGCCGCACCGAGGCGTTGCCGTCGGCGTAGTAGGCGACCGCCGACAGGGACGCGGCGGACAGCTCCATCCGGAACAGGGACTCCGGCGGGGCGCCCAGCGCGAGCCGGACCAGCGTCTTGACCGGCGTCACGTGCGTGACCAGCAGGACCGTGCGGCCCGCGTGCGCGGCCAGCAGCCGGTCGCGCGCCGCCGACACCCGGCGGGTGACGGCGGCGAAGCTCTCGCCGCCGCCCGTCGGAGCCGCCCTCGGGGAGTCCAGCCACGCCTGGAGGTCGTCGGGGAAGCGCTCCCGCACCTCGGCGAAGGTCAGCCCCTCCCAGGCGCCGAAGTCCGTTTCGCGCAGCCCCTCTTCGACCGCCACGGGGAGCCCGAGACGGTCCGCCACGGCCTGCGCGGTCTCCCGGCAGCGGCGCAGCGGCGAGCTGACGACGGCCTGTACGGTGCCCCGCGCGGCCAGCGCCTCGGCGACTGCGGCGGCCTGGCGGCGGCCGGCCGGGGACAGCTCCGGGTCGGTGCCGCCGCTGCCGGAGAAGCGCTTCTGCGGGGTCAGGGCGGTCTCGCCGTGACGCAGCAGCACGAAGGTGGCGGGCGTGCCCATGTCGGGTCCGCCCCACCCGGTACCGGTGCCGTCGGCCGTGGCGGCGGCCGCGGGGGCCCGGCCGTCGGCGGCCGCGCCGGCGCCGCGGGTACCCGCCGGGGCCGGGACGCGGGCCCGGGTCCCCGTCCCGGTCCCGGTACCGGTCCCGGTACCGGTCCCGTCGAAGAGGGTGCCCGCCTCGGAGCCGGCCGCGCTGCGGGCGGCCCGTACGTCGGCGTCGGCCGCGAGGGTGCCCGCCGCGCCGGCGGAGCCGTCGGCCGCACGGGTCCGCGTACCGCCGCCGGAGGCCAGGGCGGCGCGGACCGCCGCCGCGCCCTTCACCGCGTCGCCGGGGGGCCCGGCCGGGGCGGGGGCCAGGTCGGCCGTGGAGGCCGACGGCTCCCACTGCTTGCCGCGCTTGCCCGCGTCCATCGCCTCGTTGGCGAGCCGGTCCGCGTGCTTGTTCTTCTCGCGCGGGATCCACTCGTACGTGACCTGCCCGCGCGGGAGGATCTTCGCGGCCTCCGCCGCGAGCGGCTTCATGTCCGGGTGCTTGATCTTCCAGCGGCCCGACATCTGCTCCACGACGAGCTTCGAGTCCATCCGGACCCGGACCACCGCGTCCGGCGACAGCTCGCGCGCCGCCTTCAGACCCGCGATCAGGCCCTTGTACTCGGCGACGTTGTTCGTCGCGACACCGATGAACTCGGCGCGCTCGGCCAGGGTCTCACCCGTGGCCGGGTCGAGGACGACCGCCCCGTAGCCGGCGGGACCCGGGTTGCCCCGGGAGCCGCCGTCCGCCTCCACGACGAAACGCGGCATCAGATGCCCGAGTCCGCCGCACGGACCAGGATGCGGCCGCAGTTGTCGTGCCGGACGACCTGGTCGCGGGCCGCGGCCTTGATCTCGTTGATCTCGGCCATGTCGAGCTCCAGCCGGCAGCCCTCGCAGCGGCGCTGGTACAGGCGCGCGGCGCCCACCCCGCCCTGCTTGACGCGGATCTTCTCGTACAGCGCCATCAGGTCCGTCGGCATGGAACCGACGATGACCTCGCGGTCCTTGGTGACCTTCGCGGTCTCGGCGTCGAGCTCGCCGGTGGCGGCGTCACGGCGCGCGGTGGCGTCCGCCAGCTTCGACTCCAGCGCGGAGACGCGCTCCTTCAGCTCGGTGACCCGCTCCTGGGCGCCCTCCAGGCGCTCCATGACCTCCAGGACGACGTCCTCCAGGTCGGCCTGCCGCTTGGCGAGCGAGGCGACCTCGCTCTGCAGGTTCGCCAGGTCCTTGGCCGAGATGCCCGCCCCGGACTCCAGGCGCTGTTGGTCCCGGGCCGCGCGCTGGCGGACCTGGTCGACGTCCTGCTCCGCCTTGGTCTGCTCGCGGGCGGCGTCGCTGGCCTGCGTCTGGGCGGCGACGAGGAGGTCGCGCTGCTGGCTGAGGTCCTTGGTCAGGGAGTCGACCTCGGCGTGCTCGGGCAGCGACTTGCGCTTGTGGGCGAGCTGAGACAGCCGGACGTCCAGGGCCTGGACGTCGAGAAGTCGGATCTGGTCGGCGGGCTCGGCGTTCAGTTGGGGGCTCCAGAGGCACTAGAAGGGGGTGTGACGGACGGCGCGTGCGCCGTCCACGGGTCGGTGACCGTGCGCGAGACGTGGGTCCGCAGACCCCAGCCGTGGCGCTCGGAGATCGCGTCGAGCTGCGCGGCGGCCTGCTCGCACCAAGGCCACTCGGTGGCCCAGTGCGCGGCGTCGACGAGGGCCAGCGGGCTCTGCTCGCGGGCTTCGGACACCGGGTGGTGGCGCAGGTCGGCGGTGAGGAAGGCGTCCACGCCGGCGGCGCGGACCTGCGCGAAGAGGCTGTCGCCGGAGCCGCCGCTGACGGCGACGGTGCGGATCTGCGCGTCCGGGTCGCCGGCGGCGCGGATGCCCTGCGCGGTGCGCGGCAGCCGGGCGGCGGCGCGGGCGGCGAACTCGCGCAGGGTCTCGGGGTGGTCCAGCTCGCAGATCCGGCCCAGGCCCCGGCGGCCCGCCGGGTCGGTGGGGTCGGGCACGAGGGGACCGGTGACGCGCAGGTCGAGGGCGCCGGCCAGGGCGTCGGAGACCCCGGGGTCGGCGGTGTCGGCGTTGGTGTGGGCCACGTGCAGGGCGATGTCGTTCTTGATCAGCGTGTGCACGACACGGCCCTTGAAGGTGCCCGCGGCGACGGTGGTGGTACCGCGCAGATAGAGGGGGTGGTGGGTGACGACCAGGCCGGCACCGAGCTTCACCGCCTCGTCCACGATCTCCTGTACGGGGTCCACGGCGAACAGCACCCGGGTGACCTCGGCATCGGGGTCGCCGCAGACGGTGCCGACGGCGTCCCACTCCTCGGCCCGCGAGGGGGGCCAGAGAGCGTCCAGCGCGGCGATGACTTCAGAGAGACGGGGCACGGGCCAAGGCTACCGTCCGTGGCGACCGGTGGTCCCCTGGCCGGGGCGGCAGCACAACCGCATCCCCCGCCACCGGCGAATCGACGGGCGGCCACCCGTACGTGTGAAGCGGGCTGCGTCGTGTGGTTCGGCTGGAAGTGCGAAAACTAGCTTCCTCTGCGGAGGTGAGGGCCCGGATGACTGTCTGTGCCACCGAGAACACCACGACCACCGCGCTCCCGGACCCCGAGTCCGCCGATGCCCCGGAGGTCCCCGCGGCTCCTGCGGCCCCGGCTGCCGCCCCTGCTCCCGCCCCGGCCGCCCCTGCCGCCCCCGCTCCCGCTCCGGCCCCGGCCCCGGCCCCGGCCCCGGCCCCGGCCCCGGCCCCGGCCCTGACGATCGCGGCCGACGGGGCGTACGCCGCCCGGCTGGCCGGGGTCGGCGAGGCCCGCTATCCGGAGCGCTGGACGCTGGGCGGTCCGGAGCCCTACGCGGTGCCGCTGCCGCTCGCGCAGCCGGAGGAGGCCGACAGCGAGGTGCTGGCGCTGGCCGACGGGCAGGTGCTGATCCACCGCCGCGTCGCCGACCGGCACGCCTTCTCCCTCCTCTACCCCTCGGGCGCCGCCTCCGGCCCCCGCACCGGGGAGTTCCGGCTCGGCTCGGTCGACGCCGAGGAGGGGCTGCGGGTCCGCCTGCTGCCGCCGTCCCCCGACGGGTGCGGGGCCTTCGCCCTGGCGGTGGGGGAAGGGGAGAGCACCGTCTGGCGGGTGGCCGGGGGCTCCGGCGGGCCCGAGCGGGTCGCGGTGGTCCCGGGCCGCTGCTCGGGCGGGGTCTGGCTGGACCGTACGGGCCGGCTGCTGGCGCTGGACCGCGAGGTGGACGGCCGTACCAAGGCCGTCGCCGTGGACCTGGGGCGGGGCGGGGTGGTCAGCCCGCTGCTCCAGATCGCCGAGGACAGCGACGACCGGCTGCTGCTGGCGGCCCCGGACAGCGGGCTGCTGCTGATCCGCTCGGACGCCCCGGGCGAGCCGCGGCTCGGCTGGGGGGTGCTCGGCAGCGAACGCCCCGTCCGCTTCCCGGAGTGCCTGCGGCTGCCGGACGCCCACCCCTTCGCCGTGCAGCCGGGCCAGGTCCTGATGCCGGAGACCTGCGGGGTCGCCCTCCGGGTGGGCGACGGCGGCCTCGCGCTCTGGCGTCCCGCCGACCGGTACGTCTTCCGGCTCGGCGCCCCGGAGGGCTGGCTCGGGAGCGGGCTGTGGACCCCGGAGGGGCGGCTGTGCCTGCCGTACGCCACCCCGGCGGTGCCCTGCGGCGTCGTCAGCCTGAGCCAGCCCGCCGCCCCGCCGCCGCCCGTCCGCGTGGACCCGCCCCCGCCGCCCGCCCCGCGCCCGGTCCCGCTCCAGCAGGCCCCGCTGGGCTGAGACCCGGACGGCACGCGGCGGCGGTGGCCCGGGGGTCCCCTCCCCGGGCCGCCGCCGCGTGCACCCGCTCAGCCGTGCTTGAGGCCGAGGACCTCGGCCGCCGCGAAGGTCTCGTTCGCCGGGCGGGAGTCGTAGTGCGCGGTGAGGAGCCCGTCGAGCTCCTCGAAGGAGAAGGCCTCCTTGGCGGTGTCGAACTTCGCCGCCACCCGGGGGCGTTCCATCACGACGACGATCCCGCCGTGCACGACGAAGAGCTGGCCGTTGGCCTTGGCGGAGGCCGGCGAGGCCAGGTAGCCGACCAGCGGGGAGACGTGCTCGGGGGCGAGGGCGTCGAGCTTGCCCTCCTCCGGGACCTGGAAGCCCGCGAAGACGTCCTCGGTCATCCGGGTGCGGGCGCGCGGGCAGATGGCGTTGGCCGTCACCCCGTACTTGGCCAGGGCCAGGGCGGTCGAGGTGGTCAGGCCCACGATGCCGCCCTTGGCCGCCGCGTAGTTGGGCTGGCCGGCCGAACCGCCGAGGAAGGCCTCGGAGGAGGTGTTGACGATCCGCCCGTACACCGGGCCGCCCGCCGCCTTGGACCGCTCCCGCCAGTGCGCGGCCGCGAAGCGGGTGGTGTTGAAGTGGCCCTTGAGGTGGACCCGGATCACCGAGTCCCACTCGTCCTCGGTCATCGAGAAGACCATCCGGTCCCGCAGGATGCCCGCGTTGTTGACCAGGACGTCGAGCTTGCCGAAGCGGGAGACGGCGAGACCCACCAGCTCCCGCGCCTGCTCGAAGTCGGCCACGTCGCCGAGGTGCGCCACGGCCTGCCCGCCCGCCGCGCGGATCTCCTCGGCCACCTCCTCCGCCGGGGCGGCCGAGGCCTCGCCGGAGCCGTCGCGGCCGCTCTGCCCGTAGTCGTTGACGACCACGCTCGCGCCGAGCCGGGCCAGTTCGAGCGCCTCGGCCCGGCCGAGGCCGCGGCCCGCTCCGGTGACGATGGCGGAGAGCCCCTCAAGTGGGAGTGACATCCGTGGCGTTCCTCTCAGCGGTCGGTGAGCGGCTGGCTCAGAGTTCGATGCAGGTGCGCAGGGCGACGCCGGTGCGCATCTGGTCCAGGGCGTCGTTGATCTCGGCGAGGTGCACCCGGTGGGTGATCAGGTTCTCCAGGTCGATCCGGCCGGCCCGCCACAGCGCGATGGTGCGCTCGTAGGAGCGGAGCACGTCGCCGCCGCCGTACATCGACGGCAGGATCTTCTTCTCGTCGAAGAACAGGGAGAACATGTTGACCTGGAAGTTGTCGTCGAGGGCGCCCGCGCCGACCACGACGACGGAGCCGCCGCGGCGCGTCATCTCGTACGCCTTCTGCGCGGTGGCGGACTTGCCGACCACCTCGAAGACGTAGTCGAAGCCCTCGCCGGCCGTGACGCGGTTCTTGGCGTCGGCGAACTCCTCCGGGGAGACGGCTTCGGTCGCGCCGAAGCGCAGCGCCGCCTCCCGTCGCGAGGCGACCGGGTCGACGGCGATGATCTGCGCCGCGCCCTGGACCTTGGCGCCCTGGATGACGGATATGCCGACGCCGCCGCAGCCGATGACGGCGACCGAGGAGCCGGCCTCGACCTTGGCGGTGTTGATGGCCGCGCCGAGTCCGGTGGTGACCCCGCAGCCGATCAGCGCGGCGATGTCGAAGGGCAGGTCGTCGGGGATCGGAATGGCGCAGGCGGCCGGGACGACCATCTCCTCGGAGAAGGTGCCGGTGCCGGCGAAGCCGAAGACGTCACTGGCCGCCCGCTTGAAGTTGGGGGTGGCGACGTTCCCGAAGGCCTCCAGGCACAGGTGGCCCTGGCCGCGCTTGCAGGCGGGGCAGTGGCCGCACGGCGGCAGCCAGCAGACGAGGACGCGGTCGCCGATCCGGTGCGAGGTGACCCCGTCGCCGACGTCGGTGATCACCCCGGAGCCCTCGTGTCCGGGGATGAAGGGGGCGGGCTGCGGCAGTACGCCGCTCATCGCGGAGAGGTCGGAGTGGCACAGGCCGGTGGCCCTGACACGGATCCTGACCTTGCCGGGGCCGAAGCCCACGGCCTCCATGTCGTCGACGACCTCGAGCTTGTCCTGGCCTATCTCGCTCTGCAGTGCTGCGCGCACGGTGCGGCTCCTTAGTGGGTGCTACGAGTGTTCGACGACGGTGTCGGCGAGGACGGGTGCGTCGTCCCGTTCGGCGGCGGTCACCGAGACCAGTACGCGGCCTTCCTCCTGCCACATCCGGATGCGCAGCGTCTCCCCCGGGAAGACGATCCCGGCGAAGCGCGTGCGGTAGGCGCGGACCCGGGAGACGTCCCCGCCGAGCACGGTGTCGACGACGGCCTTGAGGGTCATCCCGTACGAGCACAGGCCGTGCAGGATCGGCTTGTCGAAGCCGGCGAGCTTGGCGAACTCCGGGTCGGCGTGCAGGGGGTTCCAGTCCCCGGAGAGGCGGTAGAGCAGCGCCTGCTCCTCGCGGATGGCCCGCTCCTCGGTGCGGTCGGGGGCGCGTCCGGGCAGTTCCTCCTTGACGGAGGGGCCGCGTTCACCGCCGAAGCCGCCCTCGCCGCGGACGAAGATCTGCGCGTCGCTGGTCCACAGCGGCCCGTCGGCGTCCGCGACCTCGGTGCGCAGCACGATCACCGCCGCCTTGCCCTTGTCGTAGAGGGCGGCGACCTTGGCGGAGGAGGTGGCGCGGCCCTTGACGGGGATGGGCCGGTGCAGCTCGATGGACTGGCCGCCGTGCAGGACGTCGGCGAGGTTGACCTCGATCCCGGGGGCGGCGAGGCCGCCGAGCATGGCCATCCCGGCTCCGGCGACGGTCGCGAAGCTGGGCAGGACGTGCAGCCGGGACTCCAGGGTGTAGCGGAGCTCGTCGGGGTCGGTGGCGAGGCTCTGCCCGTTGAGCGGGGTGCCGGCTCCGAGGCCGAGGTGGTAGAGCTGGATGTCCTTGTGGTCCCAGCCGATGTCCCCCCGGCGGGGTTCGGCGGCGAGGGCCTTGGCGGCATCGATCGGCATGAGGATGCTGCTCCTTTGGTTCCTTGGAAGACCTCGGCGCGGCCGTCCGCACCGTCGGCCGCACCGAGGTCGTATGCGGGGCCGCCCGCCGGACACGTTCTAGAACGCGTTCTAGCGTCGGCTGAAGGCATGTATAACGCACGCCCCAGCACTTGGGAAGACTCCTGACCTCACGTCAGATCGCCTGCGGCCGAGGCGTGTTGCCCCTCGCGCCGAACCCGGGCCGTTACGCTTCGCCGGTGGACGAAATGCCCGTGACGCACCGGCCCGCGCGCTCCCTGCGCGTCCTGCTGGAGCCGCCGGACCCGGCCCTCGCGGTCCTCCTCGGCCTCCAGCAGGACATCGAGGTGGTGGACTCCCCCACGGCCCGGCCCCAGGTGGCGCTGGTGGCGGAGGTCGCCGGGGTGACGGCCCTGCTGGCCGAGGACCCCGAGTGCCGGGTCCTGGTCACCGCCGGCTCGGCCCACCCCGGCCTGCTGGAGGCGGCCCTGGCGGCGGGCGCGGCGGGACTGGTCCTGCGGGACGGCCCGGTCGAGGACCTGGCGGACAGCCTGCGACGGGCGTCCATGGGCGAAACCGTGGTGGACCCGGCGCTGGCGGGCCCGTAGCCGGATCGCGGGCGCGCGCGTACGGCCCCCCGCCGGTGACGGCGGGGGGCCGTGGGCGCGAGCCGCGCGGGCCGGGCGGAGGGGCTCGGACGGAGGGGCCGGCCGGACGGGCTCAGGCCGAGGGGCGGGCCGGAGGGCTCAGGCCGAGGGCTTCGTCCAGTCGTCGACCGTCCGCGAGGGGTCCAGCGCCACGGGCAGCCGCTCCAGTCCCCGGAACGCGGGGAAGGGCCCCTTCAGCCAGTCGCCGCCCTCCGCGGACGGCAGCGCCAGCACCATGTCGGGAAAACGGTCGAGCAGCGACGTCAGGCAGATCTCCAGCTCCAGGCGGGCCAGCGGCGCGCCCAGGCAGTAGTGCGCCCCGAAACCGAAGCCCAGGTGGGTGCCCTGGAGGCCCTCGCGGGTGATGTCGAGCCTGTCGGGGTCGGGGAACTTCTCCGGGTCGCGGTTCGCGGAGGCGATGGCGATCTGGACGACCGCGCCGCGCGGAATGAGCGTCCCGCCGATTTCCACGTCCTCCAGCGCGTACCGGAAGGTAGAGGTTTCCACCGACCCCTCGAAACGGACCATTTCCTCGATCGCCTGGGGCAGCAGTTCCCGGTTCTCCTGGACCGCCTTCAGCTGCTCCGGATTGGTCAGCAGGCTGTAGACGCAATTGCCGATCTGCAGGGTCGTGGTCTTGTGCCCGGCGAAGAGCAGCACCCAGATCATCGAGACGAGTTCGTCGTCCGTCAGCGGTTCCTCGTCGTGCGGGATTTCCGCCAGCAGGCTCAGGAAGTCGTCGGTGGGGTTCTCGCGGGTGCGGTGGATCAGGTCCGTGAAGTAGTTCCGCAGCCAGTGCTCGGCCTCGACCAGTTCGTGCCTCAGGTCCCTGCTGAACCGGGAGCGGGTCACCTGGGCGAACCACTTCAGCACCTCGACGCGCTCGTCCCCCACGATGCCGAGCAGCTCGCAGATGACCATGACCGGCAGCGGCAGGGCGAAGGCCGCCATCAGGTCGACGGGCTCGTCCGTCGGACACCGGTCCAGCAGGTCGTCGACGAGTTCCTGGATGTGCGGGCGCAGGTCCTTGACGTGGCGCGGGGTGAAGGCGGTCTTGGCGATGTGGCGCAGCCGGGTGTGCCGGGGCGGGTCCGCGAAGAGGAGGTTGTCGTCGAGCGCCTCGCACGCGTCCCCGAAGAGGGCGTGGTAGGTGTCGATGGCCTCGTGCATGTCCTTGCCGATGCGGTGGTCGGCGAAGACCGCGTGGGCGTCCTCGTACCGGGTGATGAGGTACGTGTCCACGCCGTGTCCGGGGGCCAGCCGGGCGATCGGGGCCTGTTCCCGCAGCGAGCGGTAGACCGGATAGGGGCACTGCCGGTATTCCGGCGTGCCCTTGGTCACCGCCGCCACCGCGTCTTCGAGCGCGGGTCCGTCCCCCACTGCCACCGTCGGTTCAGTCGTCACGCGCCCATACCTCTCGGGTAACCCGGAATTGACAGTCGGCTCCTTTCCCTGGGCCGAACGAAGGCAAAACGGCGTTGACCCGTTCGGAGCCGAATCCTCCCCCTCTGGAATGTCCGGGCGGCGGCGGACCGGGCCCGCCCTAAGGTGACAACGGATCCCGGGGCCCGGAGAAAGGGAATGCACACATGCCGGAATACGGTGCGGGCGGATTCACCGCCAGTGGAGCGGCACGCTCCGGCGCGGCGACCGCGGAGGACGACGGCAGCCGGGCGGTGATCGACGTGCACCACCACTTCTGCGCCCCGGCCTGGCGGGAATGGGGAGAGGCGCGCGGGCTGGTGAACCCCCGGGCGCTGCCGCCGTGGGCGTGCTGGGACGCGGAGTCCGCCCTGGCGCTGATGGACCGGGCGGGGATCGCGACCGCCGTGCTCAAGCCGATGCTGCCCGCCCGGTACGAGAGCTCCGCGCAGCTGCGGGAGGCGGTCACGGTGACGCTGCGGGCGGCGGTGGAGGCCGTCGAGGCGCACCCGGGGAGGTTCGCCTTCCACACCCCGCTCTTCCTGGACGACCCGGAGGTCTCCTCCTGGGCGCTGCGCCACGGGCTGGACGAGCTGGGCGCGGTCGGGGTGAACGTCACCGCCAACTACGGCGGGGTCTACCTGGGGGACCCCGTGTACGACGGGATCTTCGCCGAGCTGGACGAGCGGGCCGCGGTGGTGGACACCCACCCGCACAACCTCCCGGCGGGACCGCCGGGACCGCCGACGGGGGCGGCCGGCCGGCCCGGAGCCGGGGGGCCGCCGGGGGGACCGCCGCCCGGGGCCGGGGGCCCGCCCGGGGCCGGGGCTCCGCCGCCGGGGGCCGGGGGGCCGCCCGGGGCCACCGTGCCGGGGCTGCCGAACTTCCTCTGCGACTTCCTCCTCGACACGACCCGCGCCGCCGCCAACATGATCCGCAACCGGACCCTCGACCGCTTCCCGAACCTGTCGGTGGTCCTGCCGCACGGAGGCGGCTTCCTCCCGCACATCGCGACCCGGCTGGAGGCCTTCGCGGGCTCCTTCGACCCGCCCGTCGATCCCGCGGCGGTCCGGGACCACCTGCACCGCTTCTACTACGACACCGCCGGCCCGATGTCCCCGGCCGGCACCCTGCTCGCCACCGTGGATCCCGCCCGGATCCTGTTCGGCAGCGACTGGCCGGCCTGCCCCTCCGACATGGTCGCGGACGTCGCCGTCCCCGCGCTGGCCGCCGACCCGGCGCTGACCCCTGCCCTGCGCCGGGCCGTCAACCGGGAGAACGCGCTGCGCCTGATGCCCCGCCTGGTGCCCGCGTAGGCACCGGGCGCACCGCGGCCGAAGGCGGCCCACGGCGGCCGAAGGCGGCGGCGTGCGGGCCTACCGGCGCAGCATCGTCACCACCGCCGCGCCGCCCAGCCCGATGTTGTGCGCCAGCCCGACCCGGGCGCCGGGGACCTGGCGGGTGCCCGCCTCGCCGCGCAGCTGCCACACCAGTTCCGCCGCCTGCGCGAGCCCTGTCGCCCCGAGCGGGTGGCCCTTGGAGATCAGGCCGCCCGAGGGGTTGACCACCCACCGCCCGCCGTAGGTGGTGGCGCCGCTCTCCGCGAGCTCGCCGGAGGCCCCGTCCGCGCACATGCCGAGCGCCTCGTACGTCAGCAGTTCGTTGACCGAGAAGCAGTCGTGGAGTTCGACGACGTCGACGTCCTCGATGCCGAGCCCCGAGTCCTCGTACACCCGGCGGCCGGCGGCGGCGGTCATCGGCTTGCCGACGACGTCGATGCAGGAGCCGCCGAAGCTGGCGGCGGTGTCCGTGGTCATGGCCTGCGCGACGATCTCGACGGCCTTGCCGTGCAGCCCGTGCGCCACGACGAACCGCTCCGAGACGACGAGGGCGGCCGCGGCGCCGTCGGAGGTGGGCGAGCACTGGAGCTTGGTCAGCGGGTCGTGGATGGTCTTGGCGGCGAGGACCTCCTCGACCGTGTACACGTCCTGGAACTGCGCGTTCGGGTTGTTCGCGGAGTGCCGGTGGTTCTTGGCGCCGACCGCCGCCAGCTGGGCGGGCGTGGTGCCGTACCGCTCCATGTGCTCGCGGGCGGCGTTGCCGAAGATCTGCGCGGTGGGCGGGGACATCTCGAAGCCGTGCGCGGCAGCCATGATCCCGTAGTGGCGGGCCACCGGAGACGTCGTGAAGTCTCCCCCGTCGGCGCCGCCGCCCAGCGCGCCGCGCTTCATCTTCTCGAAGCCGACGGCGAGCACGCAGTCGGCCAGGCCGCCCTGGACGAGCTGCCGCGCCATCATCAGGGCCGTCGAGCCCGTCGCGCAGTTGTTGTTGACGTTGTAGACGGGGACGCCGGTCAGGCCCAGTCCGTACACCGCCCGCTGCCCGGCGGTGGAGGGCTGGAAGCAGTAGCCGGCCGGCACCTGTTCGACGAGCCGGTAGTCCACGCCCGCGTCGGCGAGGGCCGCGCCGCCTGCCTCCTCGACCATGTCCCAGTACTGCCAGTCCCGTGACTCCGGCTTCTCGAATTTCGTCATGCCGACGCCCACGATGTACGACTTCATCTGCGCTGACTCCTAGTCCCTGGGGAGGCCGAGGATCCGCTCGGCGACGACGTTCAGCTGGACCTGTGTGGTGCCCCCGGCGATGGTCAGGCAGCGGGACATGAGCATCCCGTGCACCGCCCGTTCCCCCGCGCCCTCGCGCACCGCGCCGGCCGGGCCGAGCAGTTCGAGGGCCAGTTCGGCGGTCCGCTGCTGGTGGGGGGTCTGCACGAGCTTGCGTACGGACGCCCCCGCGCCCGGCTCCAGCCCGGACACCTGCTGGAGGGTGGTCCGCAGGCCGATGCAGGCGAGGGCGTGCGCCTCGGCGGCGAGGGCGCCGACGCGGGCCCGGTAGGAGGCGTCGAGCCCTGCGGTGCGGGTGATCAGCGCCTCCAGGCCGGTGTCGAAGGTCATCTGGTCGGCCATGTGGACGCGCTCGTTGCCGAGGGTGTTGCGGGCGACCTTCCACCCGCCGTCGGCCTCCCCTACCAGGGCATCGGCCGGGAGGACGGCGTCCTCGAACCAGACCTCGTTGAAGAGCGCCTCGCCGGTGATCTCCTTGAGCGGGCGGATCTCGATGCCGGGGGTGTTCTTCATGTCGACGACGAAGTAGCCGAGTCCCCTGTGCTTGGGTGCGGCGGGATCCGTCCGGGCCAGCAGGATCCCGAAGTCGGCGGTGTGCGCGGAACTCGTCCACACCTTCTGTCCGTTGACCTTCCAGGAGCCGTCGGCGGTCCGTTCGGCCCTGGTCCGCAGGGAGGCCAGGTCGGAGCCGGCGCCCGGCTCCGAGAAGAGCTGGCACCAGGCCGTGTCCCCGCGCAGCGTCGGCAGGACGTGGGCGGCGCGCTGTGTGTCGGTCCCGTAGGCGAGGAGCGAGGGCACGATCCAGGTGGCGATGCCGAGGTCGGCGAGCCTGACCCCGGCCTCCTTCAGCTCCTGCTGGACGACGAGCTGCTCGACGGGCCCGGCGCCGAGCCCGTACGGCGGCGGGAGGTAGGGGGCCGCGTACCCGGTGGGGGCCAGCGCCCGGCGGGCGGCGGCCGGGTCGAGGCCGCGTACGGCTCCGATGGCGGCCCGGGCGGCCGCGCGGTACTGCTCGGCCTCCGGCGGGAGTCCGAGGCGCAGCTCGCGCCGGGCGCCGGCCGCGGCGAGGCCCGCCGCGCGGATGCGGTGGGTGTCGCCGGGGCCGAGGAGCTGGCGGGCGACGAGGGCGCGGCGCAGGTGGAGGTGGGCGTCGTGCTCCCAGGTGAAGCCGATGCCGCCGAGGATCTGGATGCAGTCCTTGGCGCAGGAGTACGCGGCGTCGAGGGCGGTCGCGGCGGCGAGGGCGGCGACGAGGGAGCGTGCGGACGGGGTCTCGGCGGAGGCCCCGGCGGCCCCCGGGGAGCTCCGGTCGGCGGCGTTCGCGGCGTCCCAGGCGAGGGCGCGGGCCTGTTCGAGGCGGACGAGCATGTCGGCGCACAGGTGCTTGACGCCCTGGAAGCGGCCGATGGGGCTGCCGAACTGCTCGCGCGTCCTGGCGTGCTCGGCGGCGGTGTGCACCGCCCAGGCGGCGGTGCCGCAGGCGTCGGCGGCGAAGAGGGCGCAGGCCAGGTCCTGGACGAGGGCGGCGTCCAGATCCAGCAGCCGGCCGGGCGGGACGGCGGCGGCCCGCGCCCGGACCTCGGCGGTGGGGCGGGTGGGGTCGGCGCTCTCGTGCGTGCGGATCTCCAGCGCGGCGGCGTCCACGGCGTACCACCGGGTCCCGCCGTCGCCCTCGGCGGCGAGCAGCACCAGGTCCGCCTCGCCGGCGCCGAGCACGGGCGGCGCGATCCCGTCGAGGCGCCAGCCGCCCCCCTCGGCGGCGACGGCGGTGACTCCCCCCGCCCCCAGGGCCACGGCCCCGACCCGGCCGTCGAGGGGGGCGGCCCCGGCCCGGTCCAGGAGTACGGATGCCAGCGCGCTCGGCAGGAAGGGCCCGGGCAGCGCCGCCCGGGCGGCCTCCTCCACCACGACGGCCAGGTCCAGCAGCGTGCCGCCCTCCAGGTGCGGCGCCAACAGCCCGGATGCGGCCAGGCCGTCCCAGTAGCCGGGCCGCGCCCCCGCCTGGGGCGGGGCGTCGAGCAGCTTGCGCACCTCCTCGGGCGGTACGGCCCGCGCCACCCAGCCGCGGACGGCGTCGGCCAACTCCCGCTGTTCTTGCGTGATTCCGATGCCCATGCGCGGCAGAGTAGAACACGTTCCAATCTGACGGAAGGTCAGACAGGGGTGTTCTTCCGGCTCGCCCCTCCCCTTCGGGCGGCCGGTCCGCTCAGCCGGACGGGACGGCCGCGAGGGCGGCCCGGGCGATCGCCTCGACCTCCGACCGGCACTCGGGCTGCGGGGCGGGGGATTCGCTCTCGCCGAGTCCGGTTCCGACCGGACCGCTCTCGTCCGAATCCCTTCCGCCCCACACGTAGAGCCTGAGGTTCCCGTCACGGACCACCAGTTCGCAGCTGCCGCGCCACAGCGACTCGTCACCGATCCCGGTGTCCGTCTGCGGGACCGTGCGGTAGGCCCGCGTCACCGTCCGGCGCTCCGAGGCGAGCTGCTCGCGCTGCTCCTCCAGCCCCTTCCGGCTGTCCCCGTCGTCGCGCTTCAGGGACCACTCCACGATCAGGCGGGTCTTCCCCCCGCCGAACCAGTAGCAGCGCACCGCGGTGGCGGGGCCGGAGTTGCCGCCCGGCAGGACGGTGTCCAGCGTCGTCGCCCGCACCGCCTCGGGCGGCACCGGCAGTTTGGGGGCCGCCGTCTCGCAGCGGTCCAGCTTCGTGTGCAGCGCCTCGCCCCACCAGCCGCCGGGCTGCTGCCCGTACGCCCACACGCCGGCACCGGCCGCCACCAGCGCGAGGGCCGCCGCCGCCGGCCCGGCCACGCGGAGGGCGCCCCGGCGCCGGGTCCGCCGGAGCGGTCCGGGGGCCAGGGCGTCCACGGTGACGGGCGGCTCCTCAGGCAGCGGCACGAAGGCGGGCCCGGCCGGAGGCCGAGGCTCCGGCACCCGCCCGGGCCGCGCCGGCCCCGCCTCCCGCGCCGGCCCCGGCTCCCGGACAGCCGCCGGTTCCCGTACCGGAGCCGGCTCCGGCTCCCGCTCCGGCTCCCGCACGGGCGCCCGCTCCGGCGCCACCTCGGCCGCCATCGTCGCCGGGTCCGGCCGCGCCGCCTCGACGACCGTCCGGCGCGGGTCGGCGGCGGACAGGAGCCGGTCGATGGCCGCACCCTGTTCGGCGATCATCCGGTGCACCGCCGGAGGCCACGGCAGGCGGCCCCCCGGGGCGACCGGCCCGAGGAGCTCGAACAGTTCCGCCGGGGTCGGCCTGGCGGCCGGGTCCTTGGCCAGACACCGCTCCACGGCCGGCCGCAGCCCCGCCGGGACCGCGTCCAGGCCGGGCTCCGCGTGCACCACGTCGTACAGGGTCTGGAGGGTCGAGGACCCGGCGAACGGGTTGCGCCCCGTCGCGGCCAGGAACAGCACCGAGCCCAGCGAGAACAGGTCGCTGGCCGCGGTCAGTTCCCGGCCCTCCGCCTGCTCCGGCGACATGAACGGCGGAGAGCCGATCACCAGGCCCGTGTGCGTCAGCCGGGTGTCGATCCCGCTCTCGGCCGCCCGCGCGATGCCCAGGTCGATGACCCGGACGCCGTCCTCGGCGAGCAGCACGTTCTCGGGCTTCAGGTCCCGGTGGACGAGTCCCGCCCGGTGGATCTCCGCGAGGGCCGACGCCAGCCCGGCCGCGAGGCGGCGCACCGTTTCCTCGGGCAGTGCCCCCACCGCCCCCACGGCCGCGCCCAGCGACGGACCGGAGACGAACACCGAGGCCAGCCACGGGGTCCGGGCGTCCGCGTCGGACTCCATCACGGCCGCCGTGTACGCCCCGGACACCCTCCGGGAGGCGGCGACCTCCCGCCGGAACCGGGCGCGGAAGCCCTCGTCGTCGGCGAAGCGCGCGAGGACCTGTTTGACGGCGACCAGTCGCCCGTCCGGAGCGGTCCCCAGCAGTACCCGGCCCATCCCGCCCTCGCCGAGCACGCCCAGCACACGGAACGGCCCCACGTACGACGGACCCGACGGCCCTAACGGCTCCATGCCTCCCCGCCCTCCCCAGGTACGGGGAAGGATCATACAGAGCCGTCAACTCCCCTCTCCCGTACGGGCGGTGCGGCCGGCACGGGCGGCACCGCGGGCACGCCCACCGCGTACCGCCCGGCCAGCACCGCCACCGCCCGGGCCACCGCCGCCCGCAGCTCCGGCGGGCCCAGCACCTCCGCCTCGGCGCCCAGCCGGAGCAGGTCCCCCACCGCGACGGCCTGCGACTCCACCGGCAGCTCCACCTCCGCCCAGCCGTCCCCGTCCGGCGGCCCGGCCCCTTCCAGCGCCCGCGCCCCCTGCGCCCCGAACTGCATCGGCAGCAGCCGCCGCGCACGCGGCGAGAGCCGCAGCCGGGCCACCCCCTGCCGGAGCGCGGCCTCCAGCCGCCGGGAGGACTCCTCCCAGTGGGCCGCCAGCCCGAACCCGGCCGGCCGCTCGAAGCCCTCCCCCGTCTCCCGCAGCTCCAGCAGCCGCGACACCCGGTAGGTCCGCACGCTCCCCTCCTCCCGCGCCGGGGCGGCGACCAGGTACCAGATGCCGCCCTTGAGGACGATGCCCAGCGGGTGCAGCTCCCGCTGCCGGAGCTCACCCGACCAGCTCCGGTACTCCACCCGCACCTCCCGCTGCTCCCACACCGCCCGGGCGACCCCCGCGAGGTGCGGCACCGGGTCCGCGTCCCGGAACCAGGCGGGCGCGTCCAGGTGGAACCGGTCCCGCACGAGCCGGGCCCGGTCCGCCGGCCCGGCCGGCAGCGCGGCCTGGAGCTTCAGCTGGGCCGTGGCCAGCACCGCGCCCAGCCCCAGCTCCCGCGCCGGCCCCGGCGCCCCGGCCAGGAACAGCGAGGCCGCTTCGGCGTCGGTGAGCCCGGTCAGCCGCGTGCGGTAGCCGTCCATCAGCCGGTACCCGCCCGCCGGGCCCCGGTCGGCGTGGACGGGCACTCCGGACGCGCCGAGCGCCTCGATGTCCCGGTAGACGGTACGGACGGACACCTCCAGCTCCGCCGCCAGCTCCGGGGCGGTCATCCGGCCGCGGTTCTGGAGCAGCAGGAGGAGGGAGAGGAGCCGGTCAGCGCGCATGGGCCCATTCTGGACGGCATACCTGACAGGAGGTGTCAGGTACGGCGTCCAGGCTGGTCACGGCGCGGGGAAGAGCCCGCGCGACCCGTCGAGAGGACCCCCATGCCCACGCACACCGCCACCGGCCACTTCACCTTCGCCGACTGGGAGGAGCGTCCGGCCGGCCCGGCCGACGCCCTGCCGAGGCTCGCCCGGGCCACCGTCGCCAACACCTTCACCGGCGGCATCGAGGCGGCCGGCACGACCTGTGCGTACACGATCACGTACCTGACGGCGACGACCGGCACCTACACCGGCATGGAACTGCTCACCGGCAGCCTCGACGGCCGCGAGGGCTCCTTCGCCGTCGAGGAGCGCGGCACCTTCCACGAGGACGGCACCACGCACTGCTCCTTCGAGGTCGTCCCCGGCTCCGGGACCGGCGCACTGGCCGGCCTGCGCGGCACCGGCGGCTTCCTCGCCCGGCACGGCGAACCGTCGGTCCCGTACACCTTCGCGTACGACCTGGACTGAACGACCCGAACGGCGCAACCGGCGGCGCCGGTCGGGCGAAGAGCCCGCCCCGCCCGAGCCCCTGCCCATAACCGGTCCGGAGTCCGGGCGTTGGGGCGGTCATGGCCCACCACACCCTCACCCGCGTCCTGACGGGCGCCGCCGTGGCCCTCGCCGTCGGCCTCGCCTCCGCCCCCGCCGCCCAGGCCGCCCCCGCCCCCGCCGCCGCACGCCCGGCCCCGACCACCAGCCCCCTCAGCCTGGACAACCTGCTGTCGCTGCGCTTCCTCAACCCGACCGTCCAGGACGCGAAGCGCCAGGTCGCCGGCCTCGTCGGCGGCCTCTCCCCGGCCCCGGCGAACGCCACCGCCCTCGGCGGACTCCTCACGTAGCCGGGTGAAGCACCCCGGCATGGTGCCCTACCGGGCAGTAGGGCACCATGGGCCGCCACGCCCGCTCATCGCCGGAGGAACACCCATGGCCGCTGCTCCCAAGCCGGAGACCCTCGCCGCTTTCGAGGCCGCCAAGGGGTTCATGCCCGTGCCCGAAGGCCTCGCCCTGTACGCGGCGGCCGCCGGGGCCGCGCGCCTCGGGCTGCCGCTGCTGGAGGTCGGCACCTACTGCGGGCGCTCCACGATCCTGCTGGCGGACGCGGCCCGCGAGGCCGGGGTCCCCGCGATCACCGTCGACCACCACCGGGGCAGCGAGGAGCAGCAGCCCGGCTGGGAGTACCACGACCCGAGCGTCGTGGACCCGGAGATCGGGCTGATGGACACCCTGCCGACCTTCCGCCGCACTCTGCACCGGGCCGGTCTGGAGGAGCACGTGATCGCGGTCGTCGGACGTTCTCCGCAGGTCGCCGCCGCCTGGGGCGGCAAGCTCGGCTTCGTCTTCATCGACGGCGGCCACACCGACGAGCACGCCACCGGTGACTACGAGGGCTGGGCCCCGCACGTGGCGGAGGGCGGCACCCTCGTGATCCACGACGTGTTCCCGGACCCGGCCGACGGCGGGCAGGCCCCGTACCGGATCTACCTGCGCGCCCTGGCGTCCGGCGCCTTCGAGGAGGTCTCGGTGACGGACTCCCTGCGCGTGCTGCGCCGGACCGGCGAGGGCATCTAGCCCGACCGACCCGGGAGGGCGCGGGACGACAATCACACCACGCCCCCGGATGGCCCATGGTCCGTACGGGGCCCCGCCGGGCGTTCTAGCATCGCCGGGTGCGCTACGACGACAGCCCCCCGCTTCCCGAGTCCCGGTCCTCGATCAGCCCGGACCGGCCCTGGTTCGCGCGCCGGCCCGCCCTCACGGTGGCGCTGGCCGCGCTCGCCCCGACCTGCCTGGCGGGTTGGGTGCTGACCCAGGTCCTGACGGGCTCGGAGCGCGAGGGGCGGCAGCCCGGGGCCGTGCCGCCGCTCACCGCCTCCCACACCGCGGCCGGCTCGGACGCCAAGTCCAGCGCCTCCCCGAGCCCGGCCGCCACCCCGGCGGCCGGCGGCACCGCGGACCCGGCCGTGAGCCCGGCCGCGAGCCCCGCCCCCGGCACGGCCCCGGGTACGGCCGCCGCCAAGGGCCCGCTCACCGGCCGGACCGTCGTCATCGACCCCGGGCACAACACGGGCAACTTCCGGCACTCCGCCGAGATCAACAAGCTGGTGGACATCGGCACCAACCGCAAGGAGTGCGACACCACCGGCACCACCACCAACTCCGGTTACATGGAGGCCGAGTTCACCCTCGATGTCTCCCGCAGGACGCGCGCCCTGCTGGAGGCCAAGGGCGCCAAGGTGGTCTTCACCCACGAGGCGGACCGCCCCTGGGGCCCCTGCATCAACGAGCGGGCCCGGATCGGGAACGAGGCCGCGGCCGACGCCGTGGTCTCCGTACACGCGGACGGCACATCCGCCGGGAACCGGGGCTTCCACGTCATCCTCCCGGCCCGGGTCAAGAGCGGCGCCGCGGACACCGCGAAGATCGTCGGCCCCTCCCGCGACCTCGGGGAGCGCATCGCGAAGAACTTCGGCCGGACCACGGGCTCGTCCCCGGCCAACTACCTCGGCGGCGGAACGGGGTTGGTGGTCCGCGACGACCTGGGCGGCCTCAATCTCTCGACCCGGCCCAAGGTGTTCCTCGAATGCGGCAACATGCGTGACGACAAGGACGCGGCGCAGCTGATGAACCCCGAGTGGCGGCAGAAGGCGGCGCAAGGCATCGCGGACGGCATCGTGGGCTTCCTGGGCGGGTAGTTCACCCGTAGGCGCCCGGGGCGGCCCGCCGCCCCGATCCTCTCGGCCGCGCGAAGCTCCGTACCATGGGGGCGCCCGCTCCGCCCCAGCCAAGACCGAGAAGGACACCCCAAGACGTGAACATCCGCTCCCTCACTCGAGGTGACGGCGTGGTGATCGGAGCAGCGGTACTGCTGTTCATCGCCTCGTTCCTCGATTTTTACTCCGCCACCGGCCTGGACCTCCCGAGTGCGTGGGACACCGAGTTCTCCGGGCTGGCGCTGCCGACCGTCTTCCTGACCGGCTTCATCGCCGCCGGCCTGCTGATCGGGGCCCGCTTCCAGCCCGAGGGCCGCAAGCTCGGCGGGATGACCCTGACGGCATGGGGCACCGTGCTGGCCGTGGCGGCAGCGTGGGCCTCGCTGTGGTCGCTGATCACCTGCCCGGCCAAGTGGGACCTGGGCGCGGGCAGCATCATCGCCTTCCTCGCCAACCTCGCCCTGGCGGGTGTGGCCATCGCCGGGGCGAAGATCCCGGCGCTGGCGGGGCCGCTCGTGCCCGAGCCGCGGCCCGTCACGCCGCAGCCGTACGGCGCCCAGCCCGGGGCGGGGTACGGCTACCCGGGCGGGCAGCAGCCGCAGGGCTACGGCACGACCCCGCAGCCGGTTCCGCCGTACGGGGGGACGCCGGCGCCCGGCCCGCAGGAGACGGCGCCCGCGGCGGACTTCACGCCGTTCTGGTTCGCGGTCCCGGTGGCGCGGCCCCTCTACGGCGAGGACGGCTCCCCGGTCCCGATCGCGGAGCTGGCGCCGGGCACCTGGTACCTGGCCGTCGACCAGCGCGGCCCGTCGGCCCTGGTCGCGCAGACCCAGGACGGCCGGCGCGGCGTCCTGAACGACACGTCCGGGATCCAGCGCGGCTGACCCCCGCCGCCGTCGACGCGCAACGGCCCACCGCCCCCTCACGGGCGGTGGGCCGTTCCGCACTTCCGGGCGGGGCACGCGTGCCCTACAGTCACCTCCCGGCCTGACGTGCCGTCAGGCCGGGATCCGGCTTCGCGGAGGGGACCGTACATGCGCCTCGGACTCGCACTCGGCTACTGGGGCCGCGGCCCCTCCCCCGCCCACCTCGACCTCGCCACCGAGGCCGAACGCCTCGGCTACGACTCGGTGTGGACCGCCGAGGCCTGGGGCTCCGACGCCTTCACCCCGCTGACCTGGATCGCCGCGCACACCTCGCGCATCCGGCTCGGCACCGCCATCGCCCAGATGGCCGCCCGCACCCCCACCGCCACCGCCATGCACGCCCTCACCCTCGACCACCTCTCCGGCGGCCGGATGATGCTGGGCCTCGGCCTGTCCGGGCCGCAGGTCGTGGAGGGCTGGTACGGGCGCCCCTTCCCCGCGAGCCCGCTCACCGCGACCCGGGAGTACGTGGACGTCGTCCGCCAGGTGCTGCGCCGCGAGGCCCCCGTCGCCCTGGACGGCCGTTTCCACAGCCACCCCTACCGCGGGCACGACGGCACCGGCATCGGCAAACCCCTCAAGCCGATCACCCACCCGCTGCGCGCGGACCTCCCGCTGCTGCTCGGCGCGGAAGGGCCGAAGAACATCGCCCAGACCACCCGCATCGCGGACGGCTGGCTCCCCCTCTACTGGTCGCCCACCCGCACCGACGTCTACCGGGCCTCGCTGGCCGACCTGCCCGACGGGTTCATGATCGCCCCGATGGCGCGGGCCAAGGTCTGCGAGGACGTCGCCGAGGGGCTGCTCCCGGTCAAGGCGATGCTCGGCTTCTACATCGGCGGCATGGGCCACGCCGCCCGCAACTTCCACGCCGACCTGATGGCCCGCATGGGCTACGAGGCCGAGGCGCGGCGCATCCAGGAACTGTTCCTGGCCGGGCGCAAGGAGGAGGCCGTGCTCGCCGTCCCGGACGCGTTCGCCGACGAGATCTCGCTCGTCGGCCCCCGCGAACGGATCGCGGAGCGGCTGGAACTGTGGCGCAAGGGCCCCGTCACCGACCTCCTGGTCACGGCCCCGGACCCGCACACCCTGAGGGTGCTGGCGGAGCTCAACGGCTGAGGGAGCGCGCGGCAGCGCATCGTTCGGGCCGGGCCGGAGCGTGGTGGCGGCCACCGGAGCACGGCGGTTCCCCTGCCCGACCCCGCCCGACCCCGCCCGACCCGGTCCAGGCCCCGGTCCAGGCCCCGGTCCAAGCCCCGGTCCAGGCCCCGGTCCACGTCCCGGTCTACGTCCCGGGAGGATCCGTGTCCGGCCGGTCCGTCGCCTCCGGTACGGCTGCCAGGAGGCCCCGCAGGTCCAGCGGCATCACCGCGATCTCCATCGTCCCCCCGCCCTCCAGGGCGCAGGCCACGATGCGCGAGCCCGGGTTGATGGAGATCCCCTCCCGTACGGAGGGGACCCGTACGGCGGTGGCCCGGGCGCCGGCCAGCGGCACGGCCTCGCCCCGCTCGGGCTGCCAGCGGGCCGCGCCCGGGTCCGCGTACAGCCGGCCGGGGCGCCAGCGGCCCTCGCCCGCCGGCACCCGGGCCATGCCCGGGATCCCGGCGGGGCTGCCGGCCGCGATCCGCTGACGGTGCTTGCGCCGCAGCAGCCAGCCCAGGCCGCCGGCCGCGAGGGCGAAGAACAGGAACTCGATCACACCGGCCATTCAAACAGGCGGGCGGCCCGTGAGGACTTCAGCCGGTCAGCCGGTCAGCCGGTCAGCTGCGAGGTGCTCGGCACCTTGTCCGTCACCACGGCGCCCGCGTTCTTGCCGGCTTCCTTGACCCCGTTGATGACGTTGTTGAAGGCGTCGATGTCGGCGTCGCCCGCCTCGCCCTTGCGGAGCTTGGCGCCCAGCCCCTTCAGGGACTCGATGCCCGCCGTCAGCGGGACCATCGCCTTCGACAGCAGCGGGTCGCCCTTGGCGTTCTCGGCGGCCGCCTTCAGCCGGTTGTACGCGAACGCGCCCGCGAGACCCGCCTTGATGAGTGCGAAGGTGCGCCCGCTCGCGCCCTTCTTGAACTTGCCCTCACGGTACGGCTTGATGATCCACTGGTACGTCGCCCCGGCCGCGAGCCCCGCGTTGGCGACGAACCGCGTCTTGGCGAACTTCTGCCTCTCGGCGGTGGTGCTCGGCGAGGGCGACGCGGCGGCCAGCTCGTCGGCCGCCGCCGCGTCCGGCTCCGCCACGGCGAGGGCGGCCAGCTCCGCGGCCGCCGCCGAGGAGACCTCCTCCCGCTGCGCCCGGTCGCCGCCGCTGCCGCACGCGGTGGCACCGGCCAGCAGGGCGGTGGACAGCACCACCGCGGTCAGGGCTCGACGGATACGGACGGTTGAGGGTACGGCCACGGTTGCCTCCGGGGACTGAGGTGTCCCCCGCAGCCTCACCCCGGTCACCCGGCCCCACCACCCGGGGGACCCGTTCGGGGGTCCCGCGGAGCGCGCCGCGGGTCCCGCGGAGCGTGCCGCGGGTCCCCCGGAGCGCGCGGCCGCCTCCGTACGGCCCGGGCCTCAGTGGCAGCAGTCGGGCTCCAGGCCCGCCGGCAGGGCCAGCCCGCCGAAGACCTCCCCCGTCGCCTCGTCCCCGCCCAGCGCCGCCACCGCCAGCAGCAGCGACCCCGCCGTCCAGGTCGTCTGCTCCACCGGCCACACCGCCCGGTCCTCGAAGACGAACCCCGTCCAGTACATGCCGTTCTCGGCGCGCAGGTGCCCGATCGAACGCAGGACCTCCAGCGCCCGGTCCGACTCCCCCATCACCCACAGCGTCAGCGCCAGCTCGCAGGACTCCCCGCCCGTCACCCACGGGTTCGGCAGCACGCACCGCACCCCGAGGTCCGGGACCACGAACTCCTCCCACCGCCGCTCGATGCGCGCCTTGGCCTCCGGCCCGGACAGCGCACCGCCCAGCACCGGGTAGTACCAGTCCATCGAGTAGCGGTCCTTGTCCAGGAACCGCTCCGGGTGCCGGCGTATCGCGTGCGCCAGCGCCCCCGCGGCCAGCTCCCAGTCCGGCTGCGGGTCACCGCGGTGGTCCGCGATGGCCAGCGCGCAGCGCAGCGCCTGGTGGATGGAGGAGGAGCCGGTCAGCAGGGCGTCGGTGACGGCGGTGCCGTCGGCCTCCCGCTTCCAGCCGATCTCGCCGCCCGGCTGCTGGAGCGCCAGGACGAACTCGACGGCGGCGACCACCGACGGCCACATCCGGTCCAGGAAGGTGTCGTCGCCGGTGGCCAGGTAGTGGTGCCAGACGCCGACGGCTATGTACGCGACGAAGTTGGACTCCCGGCTCGCGTCCTGCGGCTCGGCCGTGTCCACGCCCTCCGGCCGGTCCGCGTACGCGGCGTACCAGGAGCCGTCCTGGTTCTGGTGCCGGGCCAGCCAGGCGTAGGCCCGCTCGGCCGCCTCGTGCTCGCCCGCCGTGTCCAGGGCCATCGCGGCCTCGGTGTGGTCCCACGGGTCGAGGTGGTGGCCCCGGAACCACGGTATGGCCCCGTCCGCGCGCTGGGCGGCCAGGATCCCGGCCACGGTCTGCGCGGCCTGTTCGGCGGTCAGTACGCCGTCCAGGACGAGGTGTTCGGGTACGGTGCGCCCCGGCGAGCTCACTGGGCGGAGCCGGCGGCGCCGACGGGCAGGTGGGGCTTGGTCGCGTACGCCACGAAGCTCTTGCCGATGAGCGGGTTGAGGGCCTGCTCGGCGAGCCGGGTGGCGAGCGGCTTCTTCATGATGTCCCAGACCAGGAGCTTGTGGTACGCCTTCACCGGCAGCGCCTTGTCGTTGTCGACGCCGAAGGCGCACTTCAGCCACCAGTACGGGGAGTGCAGGCCGTGCGCGTGGTGGGTGCCGTACGGCTTCAGGCCCGCGGCCTCCATCTTGCCGAGCAGCTCGTCCGCCTTGTAGATGCGGATGTGGCCGCCCTCGACCTCGTGGTAGGCGTCGGAGAGCGCCCAGCAGATCTTCTCCGGGCCGTAGCGCGGGACGGTGACCGCGATGCGGCCGCCGGGCTTGAGTACGCGCACCATCTCCGCGAGCACGCCCTTGTCGTCGGGGATGTGCTCCATCACCTCGGAGATGATGACGACGTCGAAGGACTCGTCCGGGAAGGGCAGCGCGAGGGCGTCGCCCTCCATGGCGGTGGCGGTGGCGCCCGCCGGAGCCTCACCGGCCTCCTTCATCGCGGCGAACCACTTGGCGACCTCGCGGATCTCCTCGCCGTTGCGGTCGACGGCGACGACCTGGGCGCCGCGCCGGTAGCACTCGAAGGCGTGCCGGCCTGCGCCGCAGCCCAGATCGAGCACACGGTCGCCTGCGGCGAGCGGGAACCGGGAGAAATCGACGGTCAGCACGGGGTCCTGCCTTCGCGGTCACGGGGGTGAAGGGTGGTGCGGATGAGATGTCTGGCTTGCGGTGCGCGGAGAGGCGCCGGGCGGGCCCGGCGCGCGGCTACGGGGTCACCGGGTCCGGGCGGCGGCGGCCTGCGCGACGGCGGCTCTGTAGTGCGCGGCGGTGCCCTCGGCGGCCTTGGCCCAGGTGAACCGGGTCAGGACCCGCTCCCGTCCGGCGGCCCCGAGGCGGGCGCGCAGCCCGGCGTCACCCAGCAGCCGTGCCAGCGCACCGGCGAGCGCCCCCGCGTCGCCGGGCGGCACGGCCAGACAGGTCTCCCCGTCGGGGCCGGACACCTCGGGGATCGCCCCGCCGGTGGTGGCGACCAGCGGGGTGCCGGTGGCCATGGCCTCGGCGGCCGGGAGCGAGAACCCCTCGTACAGGGAGGGCACGCAGGAGACCTGGGCGCTGCGCACGAGGTCGACGAGCTCGGCGTCGCTGATGCCCTTGACGAAGCGGACCGCGTCCTGGAGCCCGTACTTCTCGATCGCGCGGGCGACCGGCCCGCTCTCGGCGCGCTTGCCGACGACCACGAGGTGGGCGTCGGGCTGCTCGGTGCGCAGCTTGGCGAGGGCCTCGACGAGGTGGACGAGCCCCTTGAGCGGCACATCAGCGCTGGAGGTGGTCACGATCCGCCCGGGCACCTCCGCCACGGACGGGTCGGGCGACCAGAGGTCGGTGTCGGCGCCGATGTGGACGACGTGGATGCGGTCGTCGCGGACGCCGAGGTGCTCGGCGATCTCCTGCCGGGAAGAGCCCGAGACCGTCAGCACGGAGGGCAGCCTGCGGGCGACCCGGCCCTGCATGCGCGTGAACGCGTACCAGCGCCGCACGGAGGCCCGCTTCTTGCGGTCCTTCGCGGCGGCGAGGTCGAGCTTGCGGTCGACGGTGATGGGGTGGTGGATCGTCGTCACCAGGGGCGCGCCGAGGTCGCCCAGCAGTCCGTAGCCGAGGGTCTGGTTGTCGTGGATGACGTCGAACTCGCCCGCGCGGGCCCGCAGGTGGCGCCGGGCGCGCAGCGAGAAGGTCAGCGGCTCGGGGAATCCGCCGGTCCACATGGTCGCGACTTCCAGGGCGTCGATCCAGTCCCGGTACTCGTCGCGCTTGGGAGTGCGGAACGGGTCGGGGCTGCGGTACAGGTCCAGGCTCGGCAGCTCTGTGAGCGTGGCACCGGTGTCCAGCACCGGATAGGGCTGCGCGCCGATGACCTCGACGGAGTGCCCGAGCTTGACGAGCTCCCGGGAGAGGTGGCGGACGTAGACGCCCTGGCCGCCGCAGAACGGGTTCCCCTTATAGGTGAGGAGTGCGATGCGCAACGGGCGGTCGCCGTCGGTGGCGGAACCCGCGAAAGGGCTCGTCACCATGGCCTCTGCGGTCACTCTCGGCCCCCTTCTCCCTGCACTTTCGCCGGAGCGTAACCGCTCGGATAATGTAGAACAAGTTTCAGACTTGATCCTCTGAAGACCATTGAATCTACCGGCCGGAAACCACACCGTAAGAGGCGGAGCAGGTGATTCGCGCCACGGCTCGGACGCCTGACATGCTGACCCCCGGACCATCCCGGAATCAGCCGCCGCAACGACACGGAACGCCAGGAACGGGACACATGACAGCGGAAGCGAAGGCCGTGACGCCTCCCCTGACGGAGCGCCAGGAGGCGCGCCGCCGCCGGATCCTGCACGCGAGCGCGCAGCTGGCCAGCCGGGGCGGCTTCGACGCCGTGCAGATGCGCGAGGTCGCCGAGTCCTCGAACGTCGCGCTGGGCACCCTCTACCGCTACTTCCCGTCCAAGGTGCACCTGCTGGTCGCCACCATGCAGGACCAGCTCCAGCACATGCACACGACCCTCCGCAAACGCCCCCCGGCCGGCGACGACCCGGCGGCCCGCGTCGCGGAAACCCTGATGCGCGCCTTCCGCGCCCTCCAGCGGGAACCGCACCTGGCCGACGCCATGGTCCGCGCCCTGACCTTCGCGGACCGGAGCGTCTCACCCGAGGTGGACACGGTCTCGCGGCTGACGACCGCGATCATCCTGGACGCCATGGGCCTGGAGGCCCCGCCCACGGCGGAACAGCTCTCGGCGGTCCGGGTCATCGAGCACACCTGGCACTCGGCCCTGATCACCTGGCTGTCGGGGCGGGCGTCGATCGCCCAGGTGAAGATCGACATCGAGACGGTGTGCCGGCTGATCGACCTGACGGGGGCGGGGGCGGGAGCTCCGGAGGATTCGGCCTGATTGTGGCGGGGCGGGGCTGGGGGACGGTAGCCCCTTGGCCCGTCTCAGAGTGGGGCTGGGGGTTTCCCGTCAGTCCCATCGTCCTTCCGGGGCGGGACGGCCTGTCAAGGGCGCTCCTTCGTCGCGTCACTTCGTGATCGCCTTCGGCGACCCTTGACAGGCCGTCCCG
>NZ_JBWKEE010000042.1:2193-35103 GCF_056435605.1 Streptomyces sp. NPDC043896 | reverse complement strand
CGCCCGGCTCGTCGCCGAGACCGGCAAGGGCCTGGACCCGAAGGTCATCGACCCGGCGTGGCCGAGCATCTCGGTCACCGACGACCCGCTGGCCGGGACGCTGAAGAAGCAGTCCGAGTGGGCGGTCAAGGCCAAGCTCCTGGAGCAGCCCGACCTGGCCGGCATCTACGACCTGACGCTCCTGAACAAGGTCCTCAAGGCCGCCGGCAAGCCCGCCGTCTCCGACGCCGGCCTCGGCGCCAAGTAGCGGGACCGCCCGCACCGCGCGGACCGCTCCGCCCCGTGCCGGAGCGGTCCCGCCCGATCGAACATACGATGGGCGGTGAGCCGGCGCGGGCAGCCCGCCGTGCCGGCCGCCCGGAGCGGGCAGGGCGGTGAAGCATGGCAAGGAGCACCGACGCGGCGCGGACCGTCATCCTGACGGTGGACGACGACCCGGGGGTCTCCCGCGCCATCGCCCGAGACCTGCGGCGCCATTACGGCGGCGGGTACCGGATCGTGCGCGCCGAATCCGGCGAGGCCGCGCTGGAGGCGCTGCGGGAGCTGAAGCTGCGCGGCGACCTGGTGGCCGTGATCCTCGCCGACTACCGCATGCCGCGGATGAACGGCATCGAGTTCCTCGAACAGGCCCTCGGCGTGTACCCAGGGGCCCGGCGGGTGCTCCTCACCGCCTACGCCGACACCAACGCGGCCATCGACGCGATCAACGTCGTCGACCTCGACCACTACCTGCTCAAGCCGTGGGACCCGCCGGAGGAGAAGCTCTACCCGGTCCTGGACGACCTCCTCACCGTCTGGCGCTCCAGCGACTTCCGGCCGGTACCCGCCACCAAGGTCGTCGGCCACCGCTGGTCGGCCCACTCCTCGCGGGTGCGCGAGTTCCTCGCCCGCAACCAGGTCCCCTACCGCTGGTACTCCTCCGACGAGCCCGAAGGCCGCAGACTGCTCGACGCGGCCGGCGCGGACGGACACCGCCTGCCCCTGGTGATCACCCCGGACGGCACGGCCCTCATCGAACCCGAAGCGCCCGAACTGGCCGCCCGGGTGGGACTCGCGACCACCCCGGCCGCCGAGTTCTACGACCTCGTCGTCATCGGCGGCGGTCCCGCAGGGCTCGGCGCCGCCGTGTACGGGGCCTCCGAAGGACTGCGGACCGTACTGGTCGAGCGGTCGGCGACCGGCGGACAGGCCGGCCAGAGCTCCCGCATCGAGAACTACCTCGGCTTCCCGGACGGCGTCTCCGGCGCGCAGCTCACCGACCGCGCCCGCCGCCAGGCCGGCCGCTTCGGCGCCGAGATCCTCACCGCCCGCGAGGTCACCGGGCTGGAAGTCAACGGCGCGGCCCGCGTGGTGCGCTTCTCCGACGGCTCCTCGGTCGCCGCGCACAGCGTCATCCTGGCGACCGGCGTCTCGTACCGGCAGCTCCCGGCGCCCGGCTGCGCCGACCTCACCGGCCGCGGGGTGTACTACGGCTCCTCCCTCACCGAGGCGGCCTCCTGCGAGGGCCAGGACGTGTACGTCGTCGGCGGCGCCAACTCCGCCGGACAGGCGGCCGTGCACCTCGCGCGCAGCGCCAAGTCCGTGACGCTGCTGGTACGCGGCGAGTCCTTGACGGCGTCGATGTCGTACTACCTCGTCCAGCAGATCGAGGAGGCGCCGAACATCACCGTCCGGCCCCGGACGGCCGTGGAGGCGGCACTCGGCACCGGCCACCTGGAACGCCTCACCCTGGCGGACGCCGTCACCGGCGCCACCGAAACCGTCGACGCCCAGTGGATGTTCGTCTTCATCGGCGCCGCCCCGCTGACCGACTGGCTCGACGGGACGGTGCTGCGCGACGAGCACGGCTTCATCCTGGCCGGACCGGACCTCACCCCGGACGGCCGGCCGCCCGCCGAGTGGGAACTCGACCGCCCGCCGTACCACCTGGAAACCAGCATCCCCGGCGTGTTCGTGGCCGGCGACGCGCGCGCCCGGTCCGCGAAACGCGTCGCCTCCGCCGTGGGCGAGGGCGCCATGGCCGTGATGCTCGTCCACCGGTACCTGGAGCAGTCGTGAACCCACAGCCCCTGTCCTGCGACCCGCACGAGATCGGCTCGCTCTTCCTGTTCGAGAAGCTCTCCGCGGAACAGCTCGGGCGGCTGTGCGCCGAGGGGCGGGTCGAACGCTTCGCCCCCGGCCCCGTCTACACCGAGGGCGAGCCCGCCACCTGCTTCTACGTCATGATCGAGGGCACCGTCGTGCTGTACCGGCGCGTCGGCGGCGACGACGTGGAGGTCAGCCGCACCTCGCAGCGCGGCGTGTACGCCGGCGCCATGCAGGCCTACCTCGGCGAACGGGTGCCGCAGACGTACGTCAACTCCATGCGGGTGACCGAGCCGACCCGCTTCTTCGTCCTGCCGGCGCAGTCGTTCGCGGACATCATGCGGGAGTGGTTCCCCATGGCGGCGCACCTGCTGGAGGGGCTCTTCTTCGGCTCCAAGAACACCCAGCGGGCCATCGGGCAGCGCGAGCGCCTGCTGGCCCTCGGCTCCCTGTCCGCCGGGCTCACCCACGAGCTCAACAACCCGGCCGCGGCCGCCGTCCGCGCCACCGAGGCGCTGCGCGAGCGCGTCGGCAAGATGCGCCACAAACTGGCGGTCATCGCCAAGGGCCCCTACTCCCGCGAGGCCCTCGCCGACCTCATCGAGATCCAGGAACGCACCGCCGAACGCGTCGCCAAGGCCCCGGTGCTGAGCCCCCTGGAAGCGGCCGACCGGGAGGACGAACTCGCCGACTGGCTGGAGGAGCACGGTTTCCCGGACGGCTGGCGCATCGCCCCCACCTTCGTCCAGGCCGGACTGGACACGGACTGGCTCGGCCAGGTCGCCGCCGCCGTGGACGAGGACATCCTGCCGGGGGCGATCGGCTGGCTCAACTACACGGTCGAGACCGAGCTGCTGATGGACGAGATCGCCGACTCCACCACCCGCATCTCGCACCTCGTCGACGCCGCCAAGCAGTACTCCCAGCTCGACCGCGCCCCGCACCGCTCCGTCGACGTCCACGAACTGCTGGACAGCACCCTGCTGATGCTGTCCGGAAAGACGGGCTCCCGGGTACGGGTGGTCAGGGACTACGACCGCTCGCTCCCCGAGGTGCCCGCCTACGCGGCGGAGCTGAACCAGGTGTGGACCAACCTCATCGACAACGCGGTCGCCGCGATCGAGAGCACCGGCGGCGAGGGCACCCTGACGGTCCGCACCGCCCGGGAGGGCGACCGGCTGCTCGTGGAGTTCCGCGACACCGGCCCCGGCGTTCCCGACGACATCCGGGGCCGCATCTTCGACCCCTTCTTCACGACCAAGCCGGTGGGCGAGGGCACCGGTCTCGGCCTGGACATCTCCTGGCGGATCGTCGTCAACAAGCACCACGGGAGCCTCCAGGTCGAGTCCGTCCCCGGCGACACCCGGTTCCAGGTCCTCCTGCCGCTGACCACCCCCGACCCCGACCCCGAGACCGAGACCGAGACCGATCCCGAGACCGAGACCGACCCCGAGACCGCCGAGGAGCACGCATGACCCACCCCGAGGGAATCGACCCCGGCGTCCCGCCCAGCGGCACCGGCTGCGCGGAATGCGACGCGGCCGGCGGCTGGTGGGTCCACCTGCGGCGCTGCGCCCAGTGCGGCCACGTCGGCTGCTGCGACTCCTCGCCGGCCCGGCACGCCACCGCCCACTGGAAGTCCACCGGGCATCCCCTGGTGCAGAGTTTCGAACCGGACGAGGAGTGGTTCTGGGACTACGCCGCCGAGGCCCTGTACGAGTCCGGCCCCGTACTGGCCCCGCCGGCCGGCCACCCGGCCGGCCAGCCGGTCCCGGGGCCGGCCGGCCGCGTCCCGCCGGACTGGCCGAGCCGGATCCACCGCTGAGGGCCGCCGCGCGGCCGGGCGTCAGCCGAGGTAGGTGATGTCCCAGTGCTCGCCGCGCCGGTTGTGGAGTTCGAGGACGTACTCGGCGTTCGGGCCGGTCCAGCGGGGGTCGTTGTTCCTGCCCCGGGGCTTGCCGGGGTTCATGTGGGTCCGGATGAACCTGTCGAGGCACGCGTTCGGCCGGATGTCGATCTTGTATCCGCGCTCGTGGGTCCGCGGGCCGGAGGTGCTGTGCGGGTACTTCTCCGCGGCGCCGGTGATCACGAAGGAGCACTTGCTGCGCCGCTTGAGGTCGATGACGAGGTTGAGCGTCCCCTCGCGGACCCCCGGGAAGCTCGTGCAGCCGCGCTTGTACTTGTCGGTGCAGTTCCCCGAGGAGGTGAACGGGATGCCGGCCGACTTCAGCCGGGCGACGGCCTGGGAGTGGGTGAGCTCGCGATGCGGGGAAGCGCTGTTGACGGAGCGCACGCCCTCGCCGTGCGCTCCCGGGTGCGGAGCCGGTGAGGCGAGGGGCCGGGCGGCCGCCTCGCCTGCGACGGACAGGCCGATCACGCCGGCCAGGGCCACCGACAGGAGTACCCGGCTCGTGCGCTTGTTCTGCTTCATGGGATGCCTCTTCCTCAAGGGCGGGGCCCTGTCCGGGCATGGCGGAGCAGCCCGGACGAGGGGGGTGGGATCTGCCGGCGACCGCCGACGGAGCAAACGGTGCCACGGCAGCTCCGGCGGCCGATAGGCTGACGCCGTCCCATGTGTCCCACGGCGTCGGAACCCGTCCCACATCCCTTCTGACCAGCAGCGATGCGGCCGGTACGGGACGGGTGGGACGCCGGGCCGAGAGGAGGCCGATGACCGGCAGCAGGCGCGCGCGGAACCAGTCCCTCCCCGTACCCCCTCCGCCCGAGGCGCTGGAGTGGCTGCGCTTACTGGGGGAGGCCCGGGACGAACTCGGGCTCCAGGCCCGGACGCTGGAGCTGGCCCTGGGGCGGCAGCACGCGAGGACGGGCGTGGGGAAGAGCACCTGGCAGCGCATCCTGGGGGGCGAATACCTGCCGTCACGGGAGGTGTTCGGCCAGCTGGCCGGCTACGGCAAGTTCGACGACCCCCGCCGCGAACGCCTGTCCGCCGCCTGGGAGCAGGCCTGGGCCGGCCTGGAGCGGCTCGAAGCCGAATCCCGGGCCGGGAAGGCGGCGTTGGCGGCACCGCCCGTACGGCAGGACGCCGGCGAGGCACATCCCGAGCCGCCGCCCCCCGCCGTCTCCGGGTGGCGCCGACGGCCGGCCGGCCGGGCGGGGAGGCGGGCGTTCGCGGTGGCCGGGGCACTCGCGGTCGTCGCGGTGTCCGTGCTCGCCGGCCGCTACCTGCCGGAGCCGGGGAAGGCGGCCGCCGACCGGGAGCCGGCCCGCGACCTCGTGTCCGGGAGGCCGGCGTCCGGTACGGCGCCCGGCGCGGAGGCGGGCCCCGCGGCCCCGGCGGCGGTGCTGCCGGCGACCGCGCTGACCGGCGACCACAAGTGCGGGCGGACGCGCTACGTCGACGGCGTGGCATGGACCCCCTGTACCCGGGTGGACGGCGAGGCCCTGGCGTTCCTGCTGCGGATGACGAACACCGGCCCGGATCCCGTCACGGTACGGGCGAAGCTCGCCTACGTCCGTACCGCCGTCGCCCATGACTGCCCGGGGAGGTGGGGGACCGGGCTGGAACTGACCGTCCGGGCGGGCGATTCGGTGCTCAGCCCGCTGCGGGAGTGCACCGCGCCCAAGCTGCCGGGCCACCGCCTTCCAGGCGAAGGCGTGGGTGACCGCCCGCGGCGAGGAGTCCTGGGGATACCGGGAGATGTCGGTCAGCGCGCACGTCCAGAGCGACGGACGCGAGGTGATCTGGGCGGACGAGGCGTAGAGCGCTCGCCGCGGTGCCGCGGCCCCCCCCGCGACCGGTCCCCGCCGTGCGGTGTGCCCGGCGCGCCGGGCCCGGCCCGTGGTCAGCAGCCGGTGGCGGGTTGCCGGACGCAGTCCGCCACCGCCCCTGCCACCTGGGACAGCAACGCCGCCGGCAGGTACTCCGACGACCACGGGGACCAGCCGTCCCGGCCGTCCCACCACTGCTCGGCGATCTCCTCCACGCGCCCGGCGACCTCGGACGGCCGGACACCGGGAAGCCGCAGGGCCGCCGCCGTCCAGCCGGCCAGCTCGTACACCTCGACGTACGCGTACCAGTCGGCGTCGTCCCAGCCCCGTCTGTCGGCCCGCGCCCAGGCACGCTCCAGCACGTCCACGACGACGTCGGCCGGCCGCCGCCGGGCTCGTCCCGCCGTCGCCCGGGCGACGGCGCGCTCGGCGGCGGCGAGCAGGTCCAGGGTGTACCGGAAGCGGAATCGGGCGTAGAAGTCGAGGTGCTCGCCGACCGTGGGGCGGAAGGCCCTGCCCCGGCCGTGGACGGACGGGGCGTCCCTCCACGGCCGCAGCGAAGGGGGCCACTCCCCGCCGGGACCGCCGTCGCGGGCGATGGCGCCGAGCACGGCGTCGAACCAGCCCTGGTGGTAGACGTCGGCGGCGGCCGCGATCGCCTGCGCGTCGGCGTCCGTCGCCGGCCGGTCCGGGTCCAGCCCGCCCCACAGCCGGACGAGCGAGCGTTCCACCGCGGCCCGCACCGCCCGGTCGGCACCGCCGTCCCGGCAGCGCCCCGCCCACGGCAGCAGCGCCCGGTGGCAGGCGGTCCACGGATCCCCCGCGCCGGACACGTCGGGGCCCACTACTCGAGGACCGCGGCGTCCACCGGGGGACGCGCGTCGCCGCTGTCCGCCCCCAGGCGTGCGAGCAGCCGGAGCCCGTCCTCGGCGGGACTGCCGGGGGCCGCGGACAGCACGATCAGCTCCCGGCCCGATCCGTCGGGCAGCGCGAAGTTCTCCTGGTCCAGTTCAAGCACTCCGACCAGCGGGTGCCGGTACGCCTTGCGGCCGTGCGTGCGGGCGCGTACGTCCGCCCGGGCCCAGAGGCGGCGGAAGCGTTCGCTGCCCATCGACAGCTCCCCGACGAGCGAGGCGAGGCGCGGGTCGTCGGGGTACTTGCCCGCGGCCAGGCGCAGGTGCCCGACCACGTCGAGGGTGCACGTCTCCCAGTCCGCGTAGAGACCGCGCTCGGCCTCCTCCAGGAAGATGTGCCGGGCGGTGTTCAGGCCCGGGAGCGCCCGCCCGTACAGGAGCCCGGCGAGGCGGTTCCCGGCGAGCACGTCCATGTGCTGGTCCATGATCAGCGCGGGCGCGCCGGAGACCAGGCCGAGGACCCGCAGCAGCTCCGGCCGCACCCGCCCGCCCGGCGCCTTCGCGCCGCGGCGGCGCTGGCGGGCGAGGCGGTGGAGGTGCCCGCGCTCGGTCGCGTCGAGGCCGAGGACGCGGGCGAGGGCGTCGAGGACCTGCTCGGAGGGCTGGGTCGCACGGCCCTGCTCCAGCCGCACGTAGTAGTCGACGCTGACCCCGGAAAGGTGCGCCACCTCCTCACGGCGCAGCCCCTCGACGCGGCGGCGGCTGTCGACGGGTATGCCGGCGGCCGCCGGGTCGACCCGGGCACGCCGGGTCCGCAGGAAGCCCGCAAGATCGTCCATGCCCCCAAGTATGGCCGCACCGGCCGCGCGAGGGGCCGCGCGAGGGTGGTACTGGCGATACCGGGAAGTCCGGTCCGACGGAAGGAGCGTCCCTGAACGCCGCCCGTTCCGCGGCCCAGGATCGAAGCCATCCGATCCGAAGGAGTTCCCGTGAAGACGCTGATCGTCCACGCCCACCCCGAGCCGAAGTCGCTCAACGCCTCGTTGAAGGACCTCGCGGTGTCCACGCTGGAGGGCGCCGGGCACGAGGTACGGGTGAGCGACCTGTACGCGATGAACTGGAAGGCGGTCGTGGACGCCTCCGACTACGGCCCCGAGGCCTCGGCCCCGCTGAAGGTCGCCGCCGACTCGGGCCGGGCCTTCGACGCAGGGACGCTCACCCCGGACGTCCTCGCCGAGCAGGAGAAGCTGCTGTGGGCCGACACGGTCATCTTCCAGTTCCCGCTGTGGTGGTACTCGATGCCCGCGATCCTCAAGGGCTGGGTGGACCGGGTGTTCACCTACCGCTTCGCGTACGGCGTCGGCGAGCACAGCGACACCAAGTACGGCGAACGCTTCGGAGAGGGCACCCTGGCGGGCAGGCGGGCCCTGCTCTCGGTGACCGTCGGCGGCCACGGGTCCCACTACGCGGCGCGCGGGATCAACGGCCCCATCGACGACCTGCTGTTCCCGATCCACCACGGCATCCTCTACTACCCGGGGATCGAAGTGCTGCCGCCCTTCGTGCTGTACGGCACCGACCGGATGACCGGCGAGCAGTACGCGGAGGCCGCCACGGCGTGGGAACGGCGGCTGCTGACGCTGGAGTCGACCGAGCCGATCCCGTTCCGGCGGCAGAACTTCGGGGACTACGAGATCCCCTCGCTGCACCTGAAGGAGGGTCTGGAACCCGCCGGCCGCACCGGTTTCGGGCTGCACGTACGCGGCTGACGGGCACGGCGGCGCGGGCGGCGGGCGGGGCGGCGGGCGGGGGAGGCGATTGGCGTGAATTCGCCGTTTCCCCCCGGCCCCCCGGCCCCCGGCCCCTCGCCCTCACGGCAGCAGCCGCTCCGGGGAGGTCGCCCACCAGAACGTCAGCTGGGGCACCGTCGCCAGGCCCAGCGCCTCACGCAGCTTGGAGACCTGGGCCGTCACGGTGCGCTCGCTGAGCCCGAGGTTCTCCCCGATCTGCCGATGGCTCCGGCCGGCCACGATGCCCCGTACGATCGTCCGCTGCAGCTTCGAGGTCATGGCGTCGCCGTCCTTCCCCGCCCCGCCCTCGCCCTCGCCCGACAGCCATGGATCGGCCCGCTCCCACTGCTGCTGGAAGTACGCGGCCAGCACGGCGCACACCCCGTGGTCCCGGGTGTACCAGGCGGCCGCCTGCTGCACGGTGCCGTCCTCGCCGTAGACCTCGAAGAAGGCGTGTCTGCGGTCCACGACGATTAACCGGAGGAAGTCCTCGCCGAGGGTGCGCACCTGGGCGCCGGCGCGCGTCATCGTCGCGACCCACTCCCGCTGCGCCGGATTGGTCCGGCCGCTGGTCCGGTAGATCGTCCGTACGGTCACCCCGCGCCGGGCCGCCTGCAGGTCCCGGGGCAGCGCGCCCTTGAGGACCTGCGGCTTCCGGTAGCCGGGCTGCGCGGTGAGGACCTCGAACTCGGCCGCCTGGATGGTGCGTATCGTCTCCGAGTTCACCTCCGGCACCGTGCGCAGCAGCAGCGTCCCGACCGGGCTGGGGCTGTGGTTGTACCGCTGCTGCTCCACTTCGAGCTCGCGCACGTGCGCGGGGATGCCGGCCAGGGCCTCGGTGACGCCGGTGAGGGCCTTGAGGACGGCCTCGGTGAACTGCGTCTCCAGATAACGGGACGGGGCGGGGACGTACGTGCCGTGCTCGTGCGTGTTGGGGAAGAGGATGTCGCGCGCGAGGAGGGAGGCGAGCCCCGGCTCGTCGTCGGGCAGCACCTCGCCCTGCAGGGCCCTGCGGTAGGCGCGCAACTCCACCTCCGTCAACCGGGAGGTGTCGGGGGCGGCGGATATTTCCCGTTCCGTCATCAAATCCATCTTCCTCTTGCTGAAGTGCAGGTGGACGCAGTATCGCCAGCCTTGAACGCACCCCTGAGGCGATGGAGGCTTGATCGCGTGCCACAGGGCCCGTGGCGCAGAGAGGGCTCCGCTGCCCGCATCGTCCGCGGGGGTGGGGCCGACCAAGGGAGGAACACCTTGACACCGATCAACATCCGGTCAACCGTCACCGCAGTGCTGCTCGCGATCCTCGCGGTCATCGGACTCAGTGGCGTCGCGACGGCCAACGCGCCGGCCGGCACCAATTGGGGAATCGCAGCCATGGGAGAGGTGGACTCGCAGGCCGACGCCGCGGTCGCGCCCGCCAGCCCGCTCATCCAGCCTCCGGACTCCGACTGGGGATGATCCTCCCGCGCTGCGGCGCGCAGCACCCGGTGCAGCGGTTACCCCCGCCCGCCGGGTGCTCCGCCGTTTCCGCCCCGACGTGGACGTTTCAAACCCTCCGGACGCCCGCGAGGACGGCGTCCGCCCCCTGGGCCCGGAGCTCTGCCGCGAGGTACGCCCCGAGCTTCTCCGGCGCGTCGGCGGGGCCGAGGCCGGCCGCGGTCACCTGCCGCCCGCCGTCCGGCGAGGTGACGGCCGCCGAGAGGCGCAGCAGCCCGTCCTCCTCGATCCGCCCCCACGCCCCGACCGGGACGGAACACCCCCCGTGCAGCTCGGCCAGCAGCGCCCGTTCGGCCCGTACGCACGCGTCCACCCGGGCATCCCCGGTTCCGGCGAGGAGCCGGGCCGCCTCGGAGCCGGCGCGCACCTGGATGCCGAGCGCCCCCTGGCCCGGCGACGGCGGGTGGACCTCCGGGTCCAGCACCTGGTGCACTTCCGGCGTCATTCCGAGCCGGTTCAGCCCCGCCGCGGCCAGCACCACCGCGTCCAGCCGCTCCCGCCCCCTGATGCGGGCCAGCCGCCCGGGGACGTTGCCGCGGACCGGCACCACCTCCAGGTCAGGCCGGAGCGCCAGCAACTGCGCGACCCGTCGTGGGGCCCCCGTCCCGACCCGGGCCCCACGGCGCAGCGACCCCAGGGTCGCCCCGCACAGGACGTCCCGTACGTCCTCGCGGGGGCCCGGCGTGGTCAGCAGGACGGTTCCCTCGTGCACGGTGGTGGGGAGGTCCTTGAGGGAGTGCACGACGACGTCGACCTCGCCGCGCACGAGCGCCAGCTCCTGGTTGGTCGAGAACGCGGACCCGCCGGCCGCCTTCGCGATCTCGGCGAGCGTCGGGGTCGTCCGGTCCCGATCGCCGCCCTCCAGGATGGTCTCCCGCTTGAACCGGACCTCGGGGAACCGCTCCACCAGCGGCGCCAGCCACTCCGCGACCTGGGTCCGGGCGAGCCTGCTCGCCCTGGAACCGATCCTCACGACGCTGCTCATCACCCAACTCCTACCGGAAGACGGCTGGTTGAGGCGCCATGCTATGTCCCCGGCGACCCGGCGGATTCCGACAGGCCGTCACCAAGCGGGAGCCCCGGCCGAACCGGGGCACGGTGCCCGCCGTTCCCTACGGCCGGGCCACGCGGTGGCGGAGGTAGACGACATTCGAGCCGTAGGTGCGGGTCTCGACGAGTTCGAGGTCGACCCGGCGTTCGCCGTGGGGGAAGAACGGAACGCCGCCGCCGACCAGCACCGGGTAGACCCTGGCCCGGTACTCGTCGATCAGGTCCGCCGCGGCGGCCTCGGCGGCGAGGGTCGCGCCGCCGATCGCGATGTCGCCCGTGCCCGGCTCGGCCCGCAGCCGTTCGATCTCCTCCGCCAGGCCGCCGGAGAGCAGGCGGGCGTGGCCCTGCACCTCCGTCAGCGTGGTGGAGAACACCACCTTCGGCAGCGGCTTCCAGAGCGCGGTCCACTCGCGCGTCGCCGCGTCGAGGGTGGGGTCCTGGTCGGCCGTCTCCCAGTACAGCATCGTCTCGTACAGCCGCCGTCCCAGGAGGTGGACGTCGACCTCCCGGATCTCGTCGATCCAGGAGCGGAAGACCTCCTCGTCGGGCTCCGTCCAGTCGAAGCGGCCGTCCGGGCCGACGATGTAGCCGTCAAGTGAGACGTTCATCGAATAGGTCACGCTGCGCATCAGAGGTCCTCCTCGGTGAGCGTCCGACGCTACGGGCACCGGGCGCCGGAGGACCGGCGGCTCGCGGGATCCCGGCTGCCGAGGGGCTCAGCCCCGGAGCCGGGCGGCCGCGAGGGCGTCCTTGACCTCCTGGACCACGCGGGCCGCGTCGTCCTCGTCGTTCACCACGTCCGTCCGGTTCATGTCGATGACGAGGACGTCGCTCGCCGAATAGTGGTGGTGCACCCAGTCGTCGTAGCCGGACCACAGCGTGCGGTAGTACTCGACGAGGCTCTCGTCCTGCTCGAACTCGCGCCCCCGCAGCCCGATGCGGTGCAGCACCGTCTCGAAGTCGGCCTTGAGGTACACCATCAGGTCGGGTGCCTTGCGGTACGGCAGGCCGTCGATCTCGCGCATCATCTCGTCGAGCAGCCCCTCGTACACGCGCATCTCGAGGGAGCTGATCCGGCCCAGGTCGTGATTGACCTTGGCGAAGTACCAGTCCTCGTAGATGGACCGGTCGAGGACGTTGTCGCCCTTCTTGTACGCCTCCTTGATCGAGGCGAAACGTGTCTGCAGGAAGTAGAGCTGGAGGAGGAAGGGGTAGCGCTTGGCCTGGATCTCCTCGGGGCTCGCCGTGTAGAAGAGCGGGAGGATCGGATTGTCTTCCACGCTCTCGTAGAAGACCTCGCTGCCCAGCTCCTTGGCGAGCAGTTCGGCCACGCTCGTCTTGCCGAGTCCGATCATGCCTCCGACGCAGATCACCGGCATACCTCACTTCTCCCTGGGGGTCTTCTGTTCGCGGGCGGGTGGGCCGGGTGCCCCGTACGGCTGAGGCACACTCGGCGATCACCAGATCCCAGGGATCCTCATGATCGGCGTCATCCGGTCCCCGTGGAGACCGTGCCCCCGACGCCGGCCGCGTTCCCACGGCCGGACTGACCGTTCCGCGGCTGCCGCGCGCGGTGACGCCCCACCGTCCCGCGGCCGCCATGAAGCATAAATGACGATCGGCCTGCGGCGGCCCACGGGCCGCGGGCGGGGGGCGACCGGCTCCGGTGCCCGGGCGGAACCGGGCCGCGGCGCGTCCGCGCTGGTCAACGCCGGGCCGGCGCGGCGGCCCGGCGCCACCGGGCGCTGCTCGCGCCGCCCGGGTGCCGGCTAGCGGTATTCGCAGAGGTAGGCGGTCTCGACCGCGACCTTGAGCTGGAACTCGCTGTCGCCCGGGACCTGGAACCGGCTGCCGGCGGAGAAGGTCTCCCAGTCGGCGGCGCCCGGGAGCAGGACGGTCAGGGCGCCGCTGACCACGTGCATGGTTTCCGGCGAGGCGGTGCCGAACTCGTAGTCGCCGGGAGCCATGACACCGATGGTCGCCGGGCCCTGCTCCTGGGTGAAGGCGATCGACTTGACCGTGCCGTCGAAGTATTCGTTGACCTTGAACATGTGCGTTGCGTCCTCTGGGGGAACGAGCGGAATCGGATGGGCCGGCTCGTCGCGCCCCGGTCACCGGCGAGGGGAAGGCTACCGGTAGCGGCGGTACCGCGCGGGGGCGGCCCCGCGGGCGCGCGGTACCGCGTACGCGGGTCATCGGAGTGAAGGTGGGGGGAGGCCGGCGCGTGCGGCGGGCCGCCGGGTCGCCGGGGACGCAGGATGGCGCCGTCACCCGTGTCGTCCACGGTGAGGAGATCCCGCCCGATGTCATCGCCCTCGCACGCGAGTGACCACGCCGCACCCCCGGCCGCCCCGCCGGTCTGGTCGCACAACGAGTGGGACCCGCTCGAGGAAGTGCTCGTAGGCCGCCTGGAAGGCTCGACGATCCCCTCCAAGCATCCGATCGTGAGCCTCAACGTCCCGCCGTGGGCGGCGCGGCTGCAAGGGCTCGCCGCCGGCCTGCGCTATCCGCGCGCCCTGGTCGAACCGGCACAGGACGAGCTCGACCGCTTCGTCGCCCTTCTGGAGTCCCTCGGAGTGACCGTCCGGCGCCCCGACCCGGCCGACCACCGCCGGCGCTTCGCCACCCCCGACTGGACCGCGCGGGGCTTCGCGAACAGCTGCCCGCGCGACGGCCTGATGGTGATCGGCGACGAGATCATCGAGACCCCGATGGCCTGGCCGTGCCGCTACTTCGAGACCTTCTCCTACCGGCCCCTGCTCACGGACTACTTCCGCCGGGGCGCACGCTGGACGGCGGCACCGAAACCGCAGCTCACGGACGCCTCGTTCGACGGGAAGTACCGGGTTCCCAAGGCGGGGGCGCCGATGCGCTACCTCACCACCGAATTCGAGCCCCTGTTCGACGCGGCGGACTTCGTGCGCGCCGGCCGGGACCTCTTCGTCCAGCGCAGCAACGTCACCAACCGCACGGGCATCGAATGGCTCGGCCGCCACCTGGGCCCCGGCTACCGCATCCACGAGATCGAGAGCCGATGCCGCACGCCCATGCACATCGACACGACCTTCCTCCCGCTCGCGCCCGGCAAGGTCCTGGTCAACCCCGAGTACCTCGATGTCGACCGGCTGCCGCAGGCCGTGCGCGGATGGGACGTCCTGATCGCCCCGCAGCCCGACCCGCTTCCCGGGCGCCTGCTCAGGATCACCTCGATGTGCGGGAAGTGGCTGAGCATGAACGTGCTCTCCGTGGACGGCAGGCGAGTGATCGCCGAACGGCGGCAGCCCGGCATGCTCCGCGCGCTGGAGCGCTGGGGCTTCGAGCCGGTGCCGTGCGACCTGCTGCACTACGCGCCGTTCGGCGGCTCGTTCCACTGCGCCACCCTCGACGTCCGCCGCCGGGGCACGCTGGAGTCGTACTGCACGTGATCGTGACCCCCGGCGCCCGGGGACGCCGGGGTCTGAGGACCGCTACGGGGCCACCCGGCAGGCGCTGACCGCGGTGCCGTTGGTGACCCCGCCCTGGGTCAGGCCGGAGACGCACTGGTCGTGGTGACCGCCGAGGCCCATGGCGCAGGCCATCCGGACGTATTCCGGGGCCTCACCGCCCCGGAGCTCGCGCTCGACCTGGTTGATGCAGGCCCTCACGTCGGCGTGGGCGGCCGGTGCGGCGAGGGCCGCGCCGCCGAGGGCGAGGGAGAGTCCGGCCAGGACACCTGCCATGCGGGTGGACGTGCGGGTCGACGTACGGGTCGACGTACGGTTTGACGTGCGCAAAGGGATGCACCTGCTCTCGGTGTGCGTCATCGCGACCGGGCGGCGAAGACCCCGGCGGCGCCGTGGCCGCGGGTGCCCGTCCCGGTCCCCCTCCCACCACCGTACGGCCGGGGGCCCGTCCTCACGATCCGGGGCCTCGCGAGGTGCCTTCCCCCTTGGCCCGCCCCGGTCGCCCGCCGGCCGGGCTCCGGATCACCGGGCCGGTCGGGGGGCGGGGACACCGGCGGGCCGGCGCGGCGGCGGACCGAAGCGTACGGGGACCCCCGGGGAGAAGAGCACGCTGGCGGGCGGCCCGTCCGGGGCGGGCAGGCCCGCCGCGGCCACCAGGTTCTCGTCGCAGTGGAGGAGCTCGGCCCGGTGCAGTGGCCAGCGCGGGTGGCTGTTCGGGAGGTACAGCGGCCGGCCGAAGAACGCGGTGTGCATCCCCCAGCGGGCGGTCAGGAAGTGCTCCAGGGCGGTCGGGTCCGCGACCTGCTCGCCGATCCGCACGGTGATCCGGCTGTGCGCAGCGCGCGGGCCGGTCCCGCGCCGGCGGCTGGTGTACGTGACGGTGCCGCCGCTTCCGTGACGGACCGTCATGCGCGACCAGACGTACGGCAGGCCGAACGCGGCCCGCCCGACGGCCACCGGGATCAGCCGCGAGGCGTCCAGCGAGCGGAAGACCACACCGCGGCGGCCGTGGGCGTCGACCGAGTAGAGGCGGACGTTGGTCTCGGGGAAGGAGCCGAGGTAGGGCACGCCGGGCAGGCGGAACCAGCCGACCTCGTGCATCCGGAACGCCACCAGCCCGACGTACGTGATCCCGTCGAGGGTGTCCGGCACGGTGCCGGGCGGCAGCAGCGGGGCGACGTCGGCGGGGTCGACGGCCCAGTGCAGGAAGGCCAGGTCGAGCCAGGACTGGGTGAGGAGGGGGCGTTCGGGGGTGTGGGGCGGGTCGGCCGTTATCGGCTCCGGGGCGGCGGCGGGCGGCGACTGCGACATCGCGCCAGTATCCCCGACCGGCCCGGGCCCCCGGCCGAGTTCACCGGGGCCGCCCCGGCCCGCGCACGGTCGTGGGCCGGTGGCCGGTCAGCGCGTGGTGTAGCCGCCGTTGAGGAAGAGCGTCTGGCCGTTGGCCCACCAGCCGTCGGTGAGCATGTGCTTCACCCAGGGGACGATGTCCTCGATCTTGGTGAGGTCACCGTTCATCGCCGAGGACTTGTGGTACGCGACGGAGTCGTCGTCCTCGGCCGGGTAGAAGAACGGCGTGTCCATCGGCCCGGGGGCGATGCTGTTGACGGAGATGTTGCGTCCGAACAGCTCCTTCGACAGCGCCCGGGTGAAGTGCTCGACGGGGGCCTTGCTGCCCGCGTAGGAGGAGTACAGGCCGGTGTAGGCGGCCAGGAGCGAGGTCACGATGGTGATGATCTTCCCGCCGTCCTCCATCCGGCGCGCCGCCTCGCGCATCACGAAGAACGCGGCCTTGGAGTTGACCGCGAACATCCGGTCGTACTCCTCCTCCGTGATCTCGGTGAGCGGCTTCTTCAGGACCATGCCGGCCGTGTTGATGCTGTAGTCCAGCTTGCCGAACCTGCCGACGACCTCGTCGAAGACCCGCTCGACCTCCGCGGGCCGGGTCAGGTCGCCCTGGATCGCGAACGCCTTGCCGAGGCCCGAGTTGATCTCGTCGACCACCTCCTCGGCCTTGGCCCGCGAGGAGTCGCTGTTGTAGTGGACCGCGACCCGGGCGCCCTCCGCGCCGAGGGTGGTGCTGATCAGCCCGCCGAGGTTGCGGGACGCGCCGCCGACGAAGGCGACCTTGCCGTTGAGCGTCTTGTCCGGGTTCCTGACCATGACGGCCTCCTGTGAAGCGTGGAACGGGTGGTGGGGGGTACGGCACGACCCCGGGCGATGCCGGAACCGATGGCCTGCCTGACAGACTGTCTCGGGCAGGAGCGCGCCGATCCCGGACGGCCGGGCCGGTGACGGGAGAAACCGCTCGTTCGGACGCGCCGCCGGCGCCCGCCGCCCTCGTGCGGCACCCGCACTCCCGGCGTGTCCCCGGTGGCATTCCCGGACCCGATCCGCAGCCCCGGCCCAGCGGCCACCGGTGCGGGCTTCGGCTCCGTGGTCCTGCTCGACCGCCGCCGAGGGGAGCGCGGCGCCGCCTCGGTGGGCTTCGACCACCACCCCGGAGGCACGGGGACGCCCCCGGGCCCGTAACTCCCCGCCGGCCCGGGTCAGACGGACTCCGCCGCCATGTACGAGAAGACCCTGTCCAGCCCGCCGGAGAAGGCCGCCCGGGCGCGGTCGAGGTCGTCGCGGCGGCACGGCCGGGGCGTCTGCGGGGTCAGCCTGATGACCAGCGGACGGGCCTCCGCCTGCTCGTACGCGGCGAGCTTGTGGTGGCCGTCGAGGAGGTAGCCCACCCAGCTGTCGGGGGTGGGGAACAGCGCGACCAGCGCGGGCAGTTCGCCCCCGGCGCGGATGCGGTCGCGGTAGCGGCGCACCGCCCGGTGATCGCGGGGCGGCCACGCGTCGGTGGTCACCAGCGCGAGGTCCTCGTCGGCGTACCAGCCCTGGACCCGGCGGGCGCTCGGGTGGACCACCCGCAGGCGGTCCGGCGCGAGTGCGGCCGTCATCACGTACCGCCCGGGGGCCAGCAGTGTCAGCAGCGGGCGCAGCTGCTCCGGGTCCGGTGGCTCCGCCTGTCCGGTGCGGGGATCGGGTACGAGGCCGGGGGCGCCGAGCCAGTCGGTGAGGTACTTGACCTCGGCCGGCCCGGGGCCGCCCGCACCGGCGCGCGCGGCGAGCCAGCCGACGCTGCCGCAGCCGTCGTTGGCCTCCAGGAACGCCGGGTCACCGGCGAGCAGGAGCAGGCTGCCGCCCGCGTCGCCGGTCACTTCGACGAGGCCGTGCCCGTCGGGTACGTCGACGCACACGGAGCGAGGAGGCGGCGGCCGTCGGGTCATCACCCGATCCTACGGGCGCGACGGGAGGGACCGGCCCGGCGCCCGCACCGCCCGCCCCGGGGAGCGGTTCCTCCGCCGCCGGGGCCGGCGTCACAAGGCGATCGGCCGGTACGCCAACGCCCGGTCGACCACTTCCTCGGCGGACAACTCCCGCCCGGGAGGCCAGAAGACCAGGTCGCCGATGAGGCCGGGCAGGCAGCCAAGGGCTCCGCCGAGCTTGTCCAGCCAGTCCTGCAGCTCCTCGTCGGAGGCCTGCTCCGCATCCATGATCCGGCGCACGAGCACCACCGCTTCGTCCCGAGTCACATGTCCCCTTCCGGACGGGTCCTTGACGGACTGCGACGCTACGCCCATCGGGAGGGAGACGTACCCTCGCGCCAGTACCGCAGGACGGATTCCCGGGCGATGCCGAGCCGCTCGCACGGCGTATCGACGACGGGCGGCCTCCGGCGTGGGGGAGGATGAACGCGTGCGTGGTGGACTGTTCGACAAGGAACTGCGGAGCGGACGGCGATGACCGGTCAGCCGTATGCGGTCCGGCTTTCGCCACAGGCCGCGAAGGTGCTCACCGCCCTGCCCGGGCATGCCGAGGAGACGGCGTGGGACGTCCTGGACGCGGCGGCCGCCGGACCGTGGGGCTTCCCGCAGTGGGACGCCGGCGACCCCGAAGGCCAGGACGTACGCATCGCATCGGTCGGACCGCTGTCCGTCGTCTACTGGATCAACCGGCTCATGCGCCACCTGTCGGTCCTGGACGTCGTCTGGCTGGGGTGACGGGCAATCAACCAGGGGGAGAGGCTCAACGGCCTTCGGGGAGGGAGTACCCCGCGGTTGACACGCCCTGTGCGAGCAGGTGCATCGCCCGGCCCGTGAGAGGGGCGGATCCGGTCCGGGGCGAAGCCCGGCGGCGGCCGGGCGGGCACGTGCGCAGACCCTACGCCGGGAACCAGGACCGGCCCTCCGCCCAGTGGGTCACCCAGCCCGCGAAGCCCGGGACGCCCGGCATCAGGGCGTCCGCTGACTCCGGCCCGCCGAACGGCATCGCGCCCTCTCCCGCGATCTGCCAGACGTGGCCGCGCTGCGGGCCGGTGACGATCAAGTGCCAGTACATGCCGCAGCAGGACCCGGAAGGGACGTCCCGGCGAGGGGTGGAACGGGTGTCAGGGCACGCTCCTTCCCCGCCGTCTCCCGCGGCCCGGGGCGGAGTCGTCCCCCTGGCCTTTCGGCGGGCCTGCCCGCGTGGGCGACTACGGTGGGGCCATGCCTCACGACATCACGCGCTTACATCACGTCGGGCACGTCGTCAGCGACATGGCTCGGGCCATGGAGCTCTACCGGCGGCTCGGGTTCCACGTTCCGCCGCCCGCCGTCCCGGCGCTGGCACCTCGCGAGGGGGCGGCCCCGGAGCCGTTCGGGGCGGCGAACACCCACGCCGATCTGCCCCGGAGCTTCGTCGAGCTGGTGACGCCGGTGAAGCCCGGGAGCACGGTGGGCCTGCCGGCCGACGTGCGGATCGTCCCGCTCCAGGCGCCCCCGGAGAAGCTCCACCTGGTCCGGTCGCAGATCGAGGCGGCCAGTGCCCGGCTCAGTGGATGGCGTGACCGCTTCGAAGGCCTGCACATCCTGATGTTCTCGTCGCCGGACGTCGACGGCGCGGCGCAGCGGCTCACCGCCGCCGGCGTCGGACACGGCGGGGTGAACACCGTCGGCCGGCCGGTGGAGACCCCCGACGGCGTGCGCACGGAGGCCATCCGCTACCTGGAGATCGACGGTGCGCCGGAAGGCCGCGTCGGCGTCGTCGCCGACCTGGACCCGGAGTTCCAGCACGCGCGTCACCTCGACCACCCCAACGGCGCCCAGGACCTCGTGGAGGCGGTGCTGTGCGTACCCGACGGGCAACTCCCCCTGGTCCGGGAGCGGTACGAGCGGTATCCGGGCCGGCCGGCATCCGCGGACGGGCCGGTCACCCTGCTGACCGGGGCCGGTCTAGCGGACCTCCTGCCGGGTGAGGCCCCGCCCGCGCTCCCGGCGCTCGTCGCCTGCACGGTCGCCGTTCCCGACGTCGCCCGCGTACGCGCGCTGCTCTCGGAGAACGGGCTGCCCGTACGCGAAACGGCCCGCGGGGAGGTCTTCGTTCCGGCCGACGCGGCCCTCGGCGCCGCTCTGATCTTCCGGGAGGTCTGAGAGGGGCCGCGGATGGACGGGGGCCACGGCGACGCCGGACAGGCCGGGCGCGCCGGCGAACGCGGCCACGACGGGGCGGTGGTCGTCACCTACACCGCCGCACGGTCGTCGGTGGCCGTGTCGTAGGCGGTCGGCGGGCCGGTACGACGCGGTGTTCAGCCGGCGGGCGGTGTGTCCGCCGGCTGCGGCCCGGCACCGCCGATCTCGGCGGGATCCAGGGCGGCGAGCGCCCGCAGGGCGTTCAGGAAGCCCTGCCGGTCCTCCTCCGGCAGGCGTGCCAGCAGCCGTTCCTCGCGCCGGCGGATCGCCGACTGGACCGCGTCGCGCAGCTCGCGCCCCGCGGGGGTGAGGGACAGTACGCGTGCCCGCCGGTCCGCCGGGTCGGGCCGGCGCCGGATCAGGCCGCGTCCTTCCAGGTCGTCGAGGACGCCGATGATCCGCGTCTTGTCGGCTCCGATGTCCCGCGCCAACGCGGCCTGCGTGCGGACCGGTTCGTCGTCGAGCCCGAGCAGGACCGAGTACGCCCACATGACCAGACCGTGCTCGCGCAGCACCGGCAGCTCGGCCGCCACCAGCGCGCGGCCCAGGGGGACGATCATCGCCGCCAGGTCGGGGCGCCCTTCGGATGTGGTGTTCCCAGCCATGGAGAAGAAGATACCCGTTGACCCATGATGGGCCGCCACTTACCGTAAGCGCATGCTTATGGATTTGGCGGCCGTCAGGGAACTCAACGCCGGTGCGGTACGCGCGTGCACGGCCATGGCCCGCCGGGCACGGGCGGAGGACCTGGGCCTCCCCACCCCCTGCACGGCCTGGAACCTGGGCGAGCTGCTCGCCCACATGACCGCCCAGCACCGGGGCTTCGCGGCGGCGGCGCGGGGCGGCGGCGCCGACCTGACGCACTGGCAGGCCGAGGCACCGGGACCGGACGCGGTGGGGCGGTACCTCGCCGCCGCGGAAGAGGTGCTGGCCGCCTTCGCCGAAGTCGACTCGGCGGAGCGGCGGTTCGCCCTGCCCGAGTTCGGCGCCGGCGCGGACTTTCCGGCGGTCCGGGCCATCGGCTTCCACTTCCTCGATTACGTGGTGCACGGCTGGGACGTGGCCCGGTCCCTCGGCCTGCCGTTCGCTGTGGACCCCGACGTCGCCGACGCCGCACTCCCCATCGCCCTCGCCGTCCCGGGCGGCACCCACCGCACCCGGCCGGGCGCCGCGTTCGCCCCGAGCCTCCCCGGACCCGGACCCGGACCCGCACCCGCACCCGCACGCGAACTCGGACGCACCGACTGCGGCACGGGCACCGGCACCGGCACCGACGTCCTGGACCGCATCCTCCTGCACCTGGGCCGCTCCCCCTCCTGAGATGAAATGGGTCCGCCCCGACCCCTGGCCAAAGGCCGTCGCGGTGGGCAAGGATCACCCCCGCGCCACGCCACGCACGATTCTCCGGCGCATCACGCCCCTCACAGGAGGATGTTCATGCCCCGCCGTACACCCAGCGGCCTGATCGCCGCGGTCACCGCCGCCTCGGCGCTCGTCACCCTCGCCGGAACCGCCACGGCCGCCACCCCCGCCCCGGCCGCACCCGCCCCCGCCCCCCAGGGCCGTGTCTTCATGGTCAACCCCGTCCAGTCCTCGGGCGACCAGACGCTCACCGACGCCAAGGACTCCGCGGACGCCGTGCCGGCCTCCGCGTACGCGACCGCGGCGTTGCGCAACCTGGACGGCAGTGGCGCCCTGTCCGGGAAATGGGTCCACGTCAGATCGGACACCGGCGCTTCCGCGAAGACGGCGGACGCCGCCTCGTACAACCGCCACGACGACCAGTTCGAGCAGGTCATGGCGTACTTCTGGGTCAACGAGGCACAGGAGTACCTCCAGGGCCTGGGCTTCGGCACCGAACTCCGCGGCGCGAACGACCGCGTCCAGCCGGTCCGCATCAACCAGTGGGGCGCCGACAACTCGTTCTTCACGGACAAGAAGGCCGAGATCCGCTTCGGCAAGGGCGAGGTCGACGACGCCGAGGACGCGGAGGTCATCCTCCACGAGTACGGCCACGCCGTCCACAACGCCCAGGTCCCCGGCTTCGGCACCTCCCCGGAGGCCGGAGCGATCGGCGAGGCCTTCGGCGACTACCTGGCCGTCCAGGTCGGCACACACGCGGCCGCCCGCCACGGCTGGCCGCGCCTGGCGGACGAGGCCTGCGTCGCCGACTGGGACTCGGCCCCCTACAGCCCCGCCCCGCACTGCCTGCGCCGGATCGACGGGAACAAGGTATACGCCGACCGGGTGGGCGAGGTGCACGCCGACGGCGAGATCTGGTCCCGGGCCCTCCTCGACATCCGCGGCGCCCTGGGAGCCCGGACCGCCGACCGCGTCATCGTCAACGCCCAGTTCGGCTTCGCGGCCGACACGAGCTTCGCGGACGCCGCGCTGAAGACGATCGCGACCGCCCGGGCCATGTACGGCACGAGCGCGGCCGACGCCGTGCGCGCCGCGTTCAAGGCCCGCCAGATACCCGGCGTCTGACCGGCGCCGGCCGCCGGGCCCCGGACGGCAACGGCCTCCGGGGCCCGGCGGCCGCCCCGCCCGACGGCCTCAGGCCCGGTGGGCGTACAGGTCCCGGAGCAGGCAGATCTCCGCGCAGTGGTGGATCACCTCGCGGTTGATGTGCAGCACCAGCGTCGCCATCGGCTCCGACGCGTACGCGCCCTCGGCCTCGCCGCACGCCCGCCCCAGCCCCTCCGGGCCCAGCCCCCGCACCCCGGCGACCCACCGCGCGTACGCGGCGTCGAGCCGCTCCAGCGCCTCCGCCGCGGTGCCCGGGTACGCGTACGTCATGTAGTCCGCCGGCGGCCCGCCGAAGTGCGCCGCGCTGCGCGCCCCCAGTACGCCGACCAGGACGTGCCCGAGGCGCCAGGCGATCGTCGTGACCGGTGCGGGAACCGGCTCCGGGTAGGCCCAGTCGATCGTGAAGTCACCGGAGCCGCCCCGCACCGGGGCCGTGCCGCTGCCGCGCGGCCGCACGGACCAGCAGTCCGGCACCGGCTCCCAGAAGAACTCCTCGTCGGTGAGGCCGTCCAGCCGGGCGCGCAGCTGGTGCTGCCAGTGCCAGTCGAGCTGATCGGCGAGGAGCGCGTTCCAGTCCAGGACCATGGCCCCACGTTAAGCCGTCTCCTCCGGATCCCGTCCGCCCCGCGCCGTCGCCGCACAGCCCGGCGGGCGGGCGCCGGAACGCCGGTGTGAAGGACCGTGTAGAAAGGGACCCCGAACGACCGGCGACGACCGTCCGGTCGGATCCGCACTTCCCAGGGGGGAATCCGATCATGCGCACCCGCGCACTGCGAAGAAGCTTCGTGTCCCTGCTCGTCGTCTCCGCCTCGGCGGCCTTGGTCCCCGCCGCGGGCACTCCCGCCGCGGCCGCCCCGGCCCAGTGCCGCGGCCCCCAGAGCGGCGTCCTCACGACGCTCCACCCGGGCCAGCGCCTGGACCCGGGCGCCCGTCTGACGGACAAGGTGAGCACCACCGAACTGGTCATGCAGCCCGACGGCAACCTGGTGCTCTACGCCCTGGGCACCCCCGGCGGCTACAAGCTGCCCCTGTGGTCCAGCGGCACGTACGGGAACACCGGCGCGTACGCCACCATGCAGGCGGACGGCAACTTCGTCGTCTACAAGAAGGACGGCGGCCCCGGCAAGGGCGGCGCCCTCTGGCACTCGAACACGTACGGCACCGGCCCGGGCACGGGCAGCGTCAGGGCCTCCCTCCTCGGCGGCGAGTTCCTCGTCGAGGGCCGCAGCGCCACCCCCCGGTGGTCCACCCGCAGCTCCGAGCGGCAGGCCTGGCTCTGCTCCGAGTTCGCGACGGCCGCCGAGGCCTGGTGGACGGGCAACTGGGCCCAGTCCGCGACCGTCTGGCTCGTCCTCCAGCAGGACAACAACCTCGTCATGTACCGCAAGCGCGACGGCAAGGCCATCTGGAGCAGCGGCACCTACGGGGGCAGCCGACGGGTGACCCTGCAGATGGCGCCCAAGGACCGCGGGGACCTGACGCTCGTCGAGGAGGGCCGCACCACGGCCCGCTGGCGGACGGGCACGGGCAACAACACCGGTGCCCACACCCAGCTCCAGGACGACGGCAACCTCGTCGTCTACAAGAAGGACGGCGGCCCGGGCAAGGGCGGCGCCCTCTGGCACACCGGGACCTACAACAAGGTCTGAGGGGCCCGGACGGCACATGACCCCGGGGGCGGGCCGCACCGTGCGGCCCGCCCCCGGGCACGGACTCCCTCCTCCGTCCCCGCCGCACACGGCACGCCGCACGGCCGGGACCGCCGGTCAGGGCCAGGCACCCGCGAAGTCGATCTTCTCGGCCCACTCCGGGTGGTCTGTCAGCGGATTGCGGTTGCCCTGCATCTCCGCTATCGCCGCGTTGCGGTGGCGCTCGTAGAGGTTCACCGGATGGGCCGTGTGCCAGTCCAGCAGCAGCGCGAGGCCGGACCGCTGGAGTTCGCGCGCCTCGTCGCCGATGCTGCCGGGGTAGCGGAGCAGGAAGTACAGCGTCGCCCTGGCGACCGGTCCCTTCCCCTGCGCGGGCTCGAACTTCCCCGTCTCCCGGCGCCCGCAGCTGTGCCGGACGGCCTCGTCGAAGCCGGGGAAGTCGGGGAAGTCGAAGTAGGGGATGTTGCCGCGGAAGCTGTTGCACGTCGTCTCACAGGCGAAGAGATGGTGCAGGTCCCCGCGCATCGGCTCCCTCTTGGCGAACCAGGACTGGGGCACGACGTGTTCGCAGTTGAACGGCAGCGACGCCTCCAGGAGGTCGAGCTCGGCTGCGAGGGCCTCGGGGCCGGGCGCGCCCTCGTGGAGCATGAACTCCTGCCAGCGTCCGATCCGCGCCGCCTCCACCGCCGCGTCCGCCTCCATGAGCTCCTCGGGAGCGAAGCCCTGGTCCGAGTAGATCCCGTGGAGCCGCTGGTCGGGATGCAGGTCCACCCACGGATACAGCAGACGGATCGGCTTGTACGCCGGCCTGCGCTCGTGCGTCGACTCCAGACGCCGGGTGAGCGCGAGGCGCAGCGCCGTGGGGTCGCCGGCGTCGATGTCCGCGTAGTAGGCGTCGCGCGCCGCCAGGTCGGCGGCCTCCTCGTAGTAGGGGCGGGTGCTGAAGACCGCGAGGTTGACCAGCGCGGCCGCCAGGTCCCGTTCGGCGGGCGACTGCCCGTCGATGCTCCCGGTCCCGGCGGCCGACCCGACGTACGAGGGGGCGGCCCGACGGTGGGCCGGCGCCGCGGCGCCGTTCGTCCGGTCCGTCGGCACCACCGGCGACGGGGCTGCCACGGGGTGCGGGGACGAGCCGGCGGCGAACAGCTCCGCCCGCAGCGTCGCGGCAGCGCCGGACAGCGGGAACTGCCGGATGGCGTGGAGGATGCTGCTGACCCGTACGCCCTCGTTGGCCTTCCAGTCCACCCGGTGCTCACCCATGCCCGGATGCCAGCGGCTTCCGTCGACGGCCAGCACGTTGCCGTCGCGGTCCCTGCGGGGGGCACCGGCGTGGTGCAGCGCCACGACCTCCCACTGGTCGTTGAAGACCGGAGCGCCCGAGGAGCCGCGCGCCGTGTCGGCCGAGTAGTGCACGTACTCCTCCAGCACGTCCACGATCCGGTTCTCCCGGAGGGCGAGCTGCTTGGGCTCGGCGTTGGGGTGCTGGATGATGCTGACGAGTTCCCCGATGACGGCCTCGCCCCGGGCCTCCTTGAGCGGCAGCCTCCCGAAGGACGCCGCCGGCTGACCGTCCCGGGAGCGTTCGGAGACCGCGACCACGGTGAAGTCGAGGTCACGGTGGGTGACGAAGAAGCGCTGCGGGTCGAGCTGGAACACGACGGGAACCCGCGGCCGCCCGTCCAGGCCGGCCTGGAAGTCGAACTCGACGACCCCGGCGGCCGCCTCCTCGGCGGAGGCCAGCACGTGGTTGTTCGTCATCAGCAGGGACGGGGACACAAGGAAGCCGGTCCCGTGGTGGGACGAGCCGGCGCTCCGGACGGTGATCCGGCCGACCGGGCGGGCGGCGAGGAAACCGGCTTCGAGGGAGTCGATCCCGATGAGGTCGTTGCGGCCCATGAACCGTTCGAGCATCAGCAGGTCGGGGCTGACGAGCTCGCGGTCCAGAGCGAGGCTGGTGCCGGTCGTCGCGGTCGGCGGGGTCCGCTCGATCGCCGTGGCCATGGCCCAGTCGACGCCCATACGGCTCAGCCTGCTGCCGACCCGCTCCGGGGTGTCGGCGTGGAGGATGCCGTGCCGCAGCAGCGCCTCCATGTGGCCGTCCCGGGCGGCGGAGCGGGCGGCGTAGCGGCGGCCGGCAGCCTCCATCTGCTCCAGGAAACCCTTGTCGACTCGTGACAACTGCTCCACGGTCATCGCGGCTCGCCTCCTCGGCGGGGCTCTTCCGTGCTCCTCCGCGTTCAGACGACGGAGTTCCTCCCCTCGTTCCAGTATGGGCACGGGGCCGGTGTACCGCTCAGCCGAACAGGGCGACGCCCCGCAGTGGTTGTAGCGTCAATCGTTGAACCTTCTCTGAACGCCTGTGGCGCCCGCGGCGCGCTGCCGGGTCTCACCGAGACCCGACGGTCAGAACACGGTGACCGTGAAGGGGTTGTCCACGTAGTTGCCGTGGAGGTCGTACGTGTAGACGGTCACCGTGTCCGGGCCGCAGAGGGCGGTGGGCGTGGAGCTGAAGCTGCGGCGGTTGGAGTTGGGCAGCTCCACGTGGACCACGCTGAACGCGAGGTTGACCTCCTCGCTGACGTTCACGCAGTAGCGGCCGGTGTTGACGTGGCGCACCCAGTCGATCTTCTTCGCCCGGAGCAGCGTGCCGGAGGCGGCGACGTCCGCCGCGGCCTGGACGTAGGGGGAGGTGATCGGCCTCGGGTCGGCCGCGGCGGCGCCCGCGGGGCCGGCGAGCACCGAGGTCACGGCGCTCACGGCGGCGGCGACTGGCAGGACGGACATGGAACGGATCATGGACTCACACTCCCGGCGACGGCGTCCTGCAGCGAGGGGCGGACGATGCCCTCACACTCGGCCGGTACGCACGACGGCGCGTCCGCCGCGCCGGTCCACAATCGGCCAACGGGGCGGAAAATCACCCGTACGGCCCGGCACGGCGCCGTGCACCGCGGCGGCGCCGAAGCCGGGTCGACCGCGGCGGAGCCGGCGGACGACCGCTCGGCGGCGCACTGCTCGATCGCGGCCCACGGGGCGGGGAGGCACCCGGTGCCAAGGTCAGGCCGGCGGCATCAGATCGCTCTCGCTGAGGGTGTACGTCAGCGGGGGGTAGGTGAAGTCCGTCTCCTGGTTCTCGCGGCGCCGCAGCCGGTAGAACGCGTGCCTCTGCTCCTCGTCGGCCGGCACGAGGCGCGCACCCTGCGGAAGGTGCGCGTGTCCGTCGCGGAACCGGACGAAGGTCTTCGAGGTCCGGAAGGTCACGCCCAGCCACTGGTTGTCCGCCGCCGTGGACGGCGCGTCCAGGACGATCTTGTGTCTGAGGCGACGGTTCGATTCGACGGAGAACACGACGACGCTGTGGTGGGTCAGCGGGATCTCGAAGCCGTCGCCGTCTCCCCCCTTCGGTTCGAAGACCAGCTTCCTCGGCGGGCTCGCCTCGGGGTCCTGGTAGCAGGAGAAGACGGCGATGGACGAACCGTCGGCGAGGTCGAGCGCCTGGTCGGAATGGCTGCCCATGGTGCGGTAGGCGTTCGTGTAGATCTCGGCGAGGGCGTTGTTGAAGCCGACCGGAAGCGCCGCACGCCGTTGGATCCGCTCCGCCAGCCGTTCGTGCACTGCTCGGAAGGGCTGGGCCGGATTGCCGTATCGAGTGGTGGTGCGCACGAGGGGCACCCCGTCCGCCTCGTGGATCCTGGTGAGCACGGCGCCCCGCCGGCCCTTGCCCACGTCCTCCCAACGAGCCGACGCGGACAGCTCCGCGAACAGATCCCCCTCCGTCGGCAAGGTGTGGGAGACGATCCCGTCCGAGGTCCTAGAGGCGGGGGGCAAGGTAGTCTCCCGTGTTCATGCTGAAGTGGAATCCGTCGCCGTAATCGATGAAGGACGGGGTCCTGTTCTCTTCGGCGTACAGCCTGCGCAACTCGCTCATGCCCTCCGGTGCGGCCGGCCCCAGTTCCACCAGGCCTCCGGCCGCCTTGAGGAAGGTCCGGCCGTCCTTGTGGACGGCCTCGGTGCTCGAACAGCGCACCACGTACCCCAGACGGGTCGGGAGCGACTCCGCGCCCAGTGCCGAGGGCCGGATCTCGTGCGTGTACAGACGGTTGGTGGACAGCGGCATGAAGAACACGGAGCCGGGGTAGAGCGTCACGCCGAACCGCGGGGGAAGCGCGACCCCGCCGTGCCCCCCGGCCGGGTCCTTGAGACGGAAGTGGAGTCTGGTCAGCCCGCTGGCGCCCTTCAGCCCGTAGTCGAAGGCGTCCTCGGCGAGGGGCTCCAGTCCGTCGAGCCGGTCGTAGAAGGTGCAGAAGGCCATGACTCCGTTGACCGGCATGTCCTTGGTCTTGTCGGCATGGGCCGAGATCTTCGCCTTCGCCTGCCTGCGCTCCGCCGTGGCGAGGGTGTTGTGGTAGATCTGGGCCAGGACGTGGTTCAGCGGCGCCTGGCCCCGGAACACGGTGGCGGCCTCGCGGTTCAGCGCGTCGACGATGAGCGCGTCGGTCGGACGGAAACTCTCGGTCGGCCCCGAGAGATTCGTGGAGCACCTGAGCAGCCGGAAATGCAGTGCGCCGGCTTTCCGCGTGACGGGCGTCAGATAGATTCCGCTGCGATGCGCCGTCCCGGGCTTGGTGGACTCCGTCAGGGACTGGAACTCGTGCTCCGCCCTGATCCGTCCGAAGTGGTCGGCGTCGAGGTCGAAGAAGCGGCGGTAGTACACACCGGCGCCGTGTACGCGGATGGGTACCCGGCCGAGGCCGATGAAGGACCACGGTTCGTCCCCGTCCCCTTCCCCGTCGTATCCGTGCGACAGCTCCCGGATGACGAACACCCGGGCGGCCGACCGCAGTTGCCGGACCGGGGCACGGGACATGTCGCCGCACAGGTAGACCGTCTTCTGCGCCAGATCGGGCGGAGCGGAAGAAGCGAGCTCCTCCGGCGTGACGGCGGATCCGAAGAAGTCCCTGATCGATTCGTCATCGTGCAACGCGGAAGGCGCGACCAGGACGTTCCCCGAATCCTCGATTCGGGCTTCCGCCGGCTCCGTCGCGGACATCGGACGGCACCTGCCCTTCGTACAGCTCGCCGGATTCGTGGATACCGTGGACACGGCAACGGCCCGCACTCCTCCATTCACGGGAGACGGACCGCCGAATCCCGATGCTCTCACGGGGGATCGACGGCGGGCAACGGGCCGCCCCCGCCGCCCCCGACGCCTCCGCCGCCACACTCCAGGACCTGCCTGTGACAATGGCACGCACGCGGCGCTGATGTGATCGCCAACGCCGCCCGTCGCGCAGCGGCCCTCCACCGCCGGAACTTCAGACAGGACGGACCGAACGGCCGTGATATTCGAGAACCGGGCACTGGCCCTGGGACTCCGGACCGCCCTGGCCGCGGCCCTCTACGCCGTCGCCGCCTTCATGCTCGCCCTGAGCGTTCCGGCGATGGGCAGGGAGATGACCCCGACGACCGACCAGGACATCAGGGGCGGCGCGCACCTCTGCCTCGTCCTGTCCACCCTCTTCCTCGGCCTCACGGCCGTCGTGTCCCGCCGGTGGAAGACGGCCCGCGCCCTGTGCCTGACGCACCTGGCCGTCACCGTCTTCGTCTGGACGCGGGTACCCTCCCTCTTCGGCGGGTGAGACGAGGGCGGTGCCCGTACGGTCCCGGGTACGGGAACGCGGCGTCAGGGCGGAAATCCGGTCGACAGACGAGGGGCTGGGGCGCTGTCATGGCTCCGACCGCCCGCCATACGGAGCGGGTCCATCACAGGAGCCGCTCTTGCCGACCGGGCGATCCGCAGACCCCCGCCCCGCGATCGATGCCGCACTGGCCCGGCGCCTCGTCGACGCGCAGTTCCCCCGGTGGGCCGGGCTGCCGCTGACGCTGCTCGACCCGGCCGGCTCGGATCACGTGATCTACCGGCTGGGGGAGGACCTGTCCGTCCGGCTGCCCCGTCATGAGGGAGCCGTCACACAGGCGGCCAAGGAGTCCGAGTGGCTTCCCAGGCTCGCCCCGCACCTTCCCCTCGCCATCCCCGTACCGGTCGCGGGGGGCAGGCCCGGCTTCGGGTATCCGTGGCCGTGGGCGGTGTCCCGTTGGCTGGACGGCGAGGTCGCGACCGTCGAGGCGCTGGCCGGGTCGTCCCGGGCCGCCGTCCGGCTGGCGGAGTTCCTCACCGCGCTTCGGGAATTCGCGCCGGCGGAGCTCCCGGAAGGGACCGTCCGCCAGGACCTGACCGGACGGCCGCTCGCCGACCGGGACCGCGACACACGAGCCGCCATCGCGGAGGTCGGCGGTACGTTCGACACCGGGGCCATGACCCGGCTGTGGGACGAAGCGCTGAGCGCTCCCGGATGGGACCGCCCGCCGGTGTGGTTCCACGGAGACTTCCACACCGGCAACCTGCTGACCGTCGACGGCCGCCTCAGCGCGGTCATCGACTTCGGCGGACTCGGCATCGGCGACCCCGCCCGCGACCTGACCATCGCCTTCACCCTGATGTCCGCCACGAGCCGGGCGGCCTTCCGCGCCACCCTCGGCGTCGACGACGCCACCTGGACGCGGGGCCGCGGCTGGGCCCTGGCCACCGGCCTGAACGCCTACACCAACTACGCCGGCGTCAACCCGCGGGTCGCCGCCCAGACCACCCGTCAGATCACCGAGGCCCTGACCGGGTGACCGGCCGGTGACGGCACCCCGGCGGCCGGCGGACCCGGGGTGCGCGTCAGCCGCGGCCGGCCCGGTGGCGTGGGCGGTGCCTCTCCCCGCGGGTCGCCAGCAGCAGGGCCAGGAGCATCGGTGCGATCAGCAGGATCATGGTCCCCACGACGGTTCCTCTCCTCGTGAGCGGTACCTCTTCGGCCTGTCCGACGTCTTCACGTGTTTCCGCCGGGCCCGGGCCGAAACCCCCAGAGCAGCGGACGTACCGGTTCCGGGGACGCGCGGCCGGGTCTGCACGTGACGCGTGGTGCGTGCGTGATGAATCGTGATGAATGAGGTGCGACGGGAGGCGGTCCCGGGGGCGGATATATTGCGACCGGCCCGTACGCCCGAGGAGGCGCGCGGGCCTCAACATGGGGGAACCATCATGACGATGACACACCGTCGGAGCAGGCCAGTGCTCCCGACGCTCGCGGCCGGCATCGCGGCCGCCGCACTCCTGCTGGGGCTCGCCCCGTCGGCGCAGGCCGCGCCGTCTCCGAACCCGCCGAAGGGCGGGACGGCGGCAGGCCCGACGGCCGGGGCCGAGCCCCCGGCCGTCACCCCGGCACCCAAGGCGAAGAAGCCCGGTCCCGGCGTACCGCCCATCCAGTACTTCGGCACCATCGACTCCTTCGGGCAGAACTCCGAGCACGAGCGGATCACCCGCGCGGCACTCGCCTGCGCGCCCGGCACCGCCCCCGGCGCGGCCGGGGCCTGCTTCCAGCCGGCCTCCATCCGCCAGCTGGCGGGGGCGAACGGCACGATGGGGGCCATCGGCGCACCGGACGTGGACCAGGTGCTCACGGAAGCCGCGCACTGCGACGGAGCCGACTACCTGAACGCGCCCGGATACCCCCGGAGCCGGGCACAGGCCACCTCGGTGCTCCTGGCCTGCATCGCGCACCTCAAGGGCCAGTTCGACCGGGGCGTGGAGAAGTCGGAGGCGCTCGTGAACGCCGGGGGGACCGTCAGCGCCCCCGACACCGACCTCTCCTCCGACTGCACCTTCGTGCTGGGCGTCCAGGGTCGCGGCAAGTGCAACGCCATCGAGGGCTTCGGCCGGGCCCTGCACGGCACCGAGGACTTCTACTCGCACAGCAACTGGGCGGACAGGGCGGACAGCGGCTCCGCGATCGGCATCAAGAACCCGCCGGGCCTGGCCCGTACCGGCCCGGCGCCCTTCCTCCGGCTGGCGGCCGCGGCGCCTTCGGCCTCCGACATCCCCGGCGACCTCACGACGGGCTGCTTCAGCCTCAACCCGTGGGGCTGCGGCAAGCGCATCACGCACGGGGTCCTGAACAAGGACAACGGCGTCATCGACCCGCTCACCGGGGCGGCCACGTCCCCGACCACCCCCCGGGGTCTGGTCGCCGGCAACTTCAGCGCCGCCGTCCAGGCGGCCATCGCCGACACCCGGTCCCAGTGGGATGGCTTCCGCGCCTCCCTCATCGCCCGCTACGGCCCCGAGCGCGGACAGCGCATGGCATGTGCGATGACCCAGGACAACCCGGTACGCGACTGCTGACGGCCCCCCCCCGCGAGGGTGCCGAGGACGCCGCGACCACGGCCGACGGCATCGCGGGCACCCTCGCGTCGCTGCCGGCGCCCCCGGCGGAGAAGACCGTGACCGCCGGGGGCTCATGGAGGTGACGGGCGCGGCTGCCACGGCGTAGGTCCGGCGGCCGAGCCGCGGAGAGTGCTTGAGTGGAGGCCCAGTCCAGCACTGAACCGGAGGAGCCCCATGAGCAGCGAGAACCGGCGGACCGACGAGGAGGCCCGGCGCATGCGGGAACAGGCCGAGGAACTCGAGCTGGCGGCCGGCAGGTCCGCCGACGCCGACGAACGCCGGCGCCTGATGGACAAGGCCCTGGCCATCCGGAAGGAGCTCGAAGAACTCCACGGACCGGAAAGCGCCACCATGGACCCCATGTAACCCGGGCCGGTGCGGTCGAGGACCCGTGCCCGGGTGGGCGGTGGGGGGGGACTCCCCCCCGCTCCCCCACCAAGGGCGCGAACACCCCGGGAACCCCCCCCAGGGGGGCCCAAGGTGAGGGACACAGGCCGCTAGTGTGTTTTCA
>NZ_JBWKEE010000042.1:0-2186 GCF_056435605.1 Streptomyces sp. NPDC043896 | reverse complement strand
GTACCCCCCCCCTCCCCCCCCCCCCTCCCCCCCCCCCCCCCCCCCCCCCCCCCCCCCCGGGGCCGCGAACCCACGGGACATCCCTCAGGGGCGGCCCGAGTGGAGGGCCGCCAGGCCGCGGGCGTGGTCGAACGCCGCCACCGCATCGCGCGCGTCGGTCCAGGGCGCGGCTCCGCACCATCCGCCGATGAGCCGGAACTGGGCCAGGGCCTCCGCGTACTTCCCCGTCTTCACGAGCACGGCGGCATACAGGTGCCGTATCGCGGGAAGCCGGCGGTCGGCCGGATCGGCCTGCGCCAGATCGGCCTGAACGCGGGCGAGCTCGGGCTTGGTCGCCCAGGTGCGGTAGGCCGCGTCGCCGTCCTGGAGGACGGCTTCGTACACGGCGTGCAGGTAGATGCCCGAGATCAGGCTCCCGGCCGGAGCGGACGCCGCCGCCTCCTTGGCGAATCCGAACATCAGCCGGTGGGAGCCGTGCCACTTCGCGCACCAGTACTGAAGGGCGTGCCAGTGCGCGTCGTAGTGCTGCGGGGCACGGCTCGTGACCTCGCTCCACAGGCCACGGAACTGGTCGTGGGGGAGTCCGAGCCCACGCGCGGCGGCGACCATCGTCACCCACGGGGTCGGATCGCCCGGTGCCAGCCTGGCCGCCTCCTGGGCCGCGTACATGGCGGTCGGCAGCAGCTCGCCGAAGAGCGCCACCTGCTCGTCGGAGGTCTGCTTGATGTCCTTCTCGCCGCGCGCCGCCCAGGCCCGCAGCAGCAGGGCGTGGGCGTGCACGACGACGGGGTCCGCGTCGTGCGGCCGCTTGGCGCGCCAGACCCGCAGCCAGTGCTCGTCCTCCACGGCCAGGTCCGCGAACACCTCGACGAACCGCGAGCGCTGCTCCCAGTCCTGGCGTTCCGCGGTGTCCGCGAGGAGCCCGGCCACCGGTTCCCACGCACCGTTCAGGGCAGCCTCGACGGCCAGGCGCAGCGCGGGTTCGTCAGCGGGCGGGCCGGAGCGCCGGCTGTCGAGCCGCTCGCGGGGGACGAGGCCGTAGGCGGCGGCGTCGAAGCTCCGGGCTTTCCGGTTGCGAACGGCGAGCCGGGTGGTGTGGACGATCGCCCAGAGGAGGACGACCAGACCGACGAAGGGGATGATGTTCGTGAGCACGAGGAGTCATCATCCCTGGTCGGGGTCACGACAAGCGCACGCTGCGGCAAAGTACCGGACTCGTTTCGGTCTCGGTTCACTCGGCCCCTCCGGCGTCCGCGGCCGCCGTGACCGGCGCGGACGCGGTGCCGGTGTTTGCGAAGACCGGCCCCGCCCGCCCCGGTGGTGCCCGCAGTCCGGACGTCACGTGCCGCTGACGTCGTCGCTCCACTGCCCGGCGGCGCCCTGCATCAGGGCCTCGTTGCTCAGGATCTGGGTGCCCGTCAGGGGAGCCATGCCGAGGTCGCCGGCGGGTGCCGTGCCGTTGTGGGAGCCGACCGTGTTGTCGCGGCCGGCGTTGAAGACGTCGTCCCCGGCGACCTGGCTCAGGTCGCCGAAGACGATCGAGTACGTGTTGCCGACCGGCGCGTAGACGGTGAACGTGTCATCGGCGGAGGCGAAGGACGCGCCCGTCAGGAGGATGCCGCCGGTCGCGAGGACGGTCAGGGCACAACGGATCGATCGCACCGGTCCTGCCTTTCGTCGAGGGTGGGGGAGCAGTGCGAAGGTAGGACGCCCCGCACGGCGGGCGCCCTTGCGGGGCGCTGTACGGCACGAGTCCATCCGTACGGCGCAGCCTGCCGGCCGCCGTCGGCTCCACGGTCCGGGGGACGGCCGCGTCGTCGGGGGCGAGGAAGAACATCATGGCGGGAGCCGTGCCCGGCCGAGGGGGCCAGGCCGCCGGAACAGCAGGGGGAAGCCGTGACCTTGACCGCCGTCCATCCCGACCGGGGGCGCCTCGACGCGAGCCGGTCCGATCTCGGCTGCGGCTGGAGCTGGGAGGCGAGGGGTGGAGCGTCGGGGACGGCCGCTACGCGGACGGGGTGCCGGTCGTGGACGAGGAGGGGAGCCTGCGCGGGGTCTACGACCCGCTGCTGCCGTATCCCCGGGGTACGGCCTAGGGCCTGTCGTCAAACTGCCGTCGTCGCCCGGAGGGCGGCCCCGCGGCGTCTGGTGCGTGCTCTCGGCGTGCCGGGCGGCAGCCCTCGTAC
>NZ_JBWKEE010000041.1:0-36130 GCF_056435605.1 Streptomyces sp. NPDC043896 | reverse complement strand
CCGCCGGCATCTGGCACAACTGGACCACCGGCGCCCCCGTCAAACGATCACTGATCGCCTACGACCACTGAAGACATCGGACTCATTCATCTAGCGGTTCGCCGGGGTGTCGGCCAGCCTGGCGGTTACCGCCGCCAGCCACAGCAGGCCGAGGCCCGCGCCGACGGTGAAGGCCAGGACGGACGCGGCCGATGCCATGAACCCTGCGAGGACGACCACCGGCACGACGCGGGAAGCGACGGCCCAGCCCCGCAGGCCCCGGGCGGCGAGCGGACGGGCCAGGACGAGGAACGCGGCGCACAGGGCGAGGTAGCCGACCATCCCGCCGAACATGTGGGCGGCACCGTGCCCGCTCATCACGGTCGCCTCGGGGGTACCGGCGGGAAAGCCCGCCCCGGCGTCGGCCGGGAAGACCGCCGCGACCCAGAACGAGACAGCGAACACGCCGACCAGGACCGGGCCACAGGTCCCGCCCGGCGCGCCGCGCAGCACTCGCCGCAGCCCCGTCGCGCCAGCGAGGAGCAGCGCACCGGCGAGCACGAAGTTCACCGTCTGGATCCAACCCGCCTCGCCGAGGGCGAGCTGGCTGATCGCGTTCCGGGTGAAGCCGAAGCCGTCCCGCACGAAGCCCTGCGCGAGTCCGGCCGCCAGGAACAGCGGGCCCGCGACCTTTCCGCCGGCCACCATCCACGCCGTCGCCGGGCGCGGTGCGGGAGCGGCGGAGACGACGTCGTGGGGGGCTGTCAGCGTGTGGGTCATAGCGAGGCATTCCTTCCATCGGTTGTTTCGCTCGTATGACCGACGGCAAGGGGCAAAGTCATCGCTCCCGCGATGTGCTCTGGATCACAGCGCGGGTTCGATTCCCGTCATCCGCTCTTGAACGAAGGCCGGTCAGCGACCGGGGCCTTCGTTGTGCGCCACGATCGCGGATCGGCATCGGCCAGCCCGTCCTCGCGGTGGGGGTGTCCTCCGCGCCCGCCCCTGGCGGTGCCCCGGGGCCCGGTCCGCGCTTCCGAAAGGCTGCGCTCAGGGGGATTCAATATCTACGAGCGCGGTCCGAGAATTTGCCGAGCCTCGCAGGGAGAGTTTTTACCGCAACGCGCGGAGAGCGTTTTCTTTCCGCACGGACGTCGCTGCGGCATGCTACTGTCGATATCAGTTGCAGTTTTGGTACCCAAAGACTTCAAGCGCCTCCGGTCGGCCTCGCCGCCCAGGATCGCTTTTTATTTCCGGTCATTTTCCGGGCAGGGCATCATCGCGGCGACACGGCATCCGCAAAGTGCGGATGCCGATGTACTGCCCAAAGGAGATATGACATGGCTACTGGCACCGTGAAGTGGTTCAACGCGGAAAAGGGCTTCGGCTTCATCGAGCAGGACGGCGGCGGCTCGGACGTGTTCGCCCACTACTCGAACATCGCCACCCAGGGCTTCCGCGAGCTGCAGGAGGGCCAGAAGGTCTCCTTCGACATCGCGCAGGGCCAGAAGGGCCCGACGGCCGAGAACATCGTTCCCGCCTAAGCCTGACGCGCAGCTCGTAGCTGGGGCCCGCATCCCTCGGGGTGCGGGCCCCGGCTACAGGCATTTTCGGCAGCGGTTACATCGGCGAGACGACCGCCAATCCCTGCCAGCGGAATTCGCTTTCGCATTCCCTTCGGCCCGTTCTTTTGGTTCCCCGCGCCGCTCCACCACTGCGGGAATTCCTTGATGACGTGCCGCATCAAGGAAGGTTCTGCGTGAACCCCACACGTACGAATAGCCGCTCCCCCCACAGCCGCCGCGCCGGCGGCTCCGCTTTCGGCTCCACCGCCGCTCCCGTCCGGGGCGGGCGCTTCGCTGCGTCTGCCCCCAGCCGTACGGGAGACCCGAGCCGCTCGGGTGGCCGCAGCCGTCGGCCCGCCCCGATACAGGGTGAGTTCACCCTCCCGAAGACGATCACGCCGCCGCTGCCCGCCGTCGAGACGTTCAGCGAACTCGACATGCCCAAGGAGCTTCTGGCCGCGCTCACCGCGCAGGGCGTGGCCGTGCCGTTCCCGATCCAGGGCGCGACCCTGCCGAACTCCCTCGCGGGCCGCGACGTACTGGGCCGCGGCCGGACCGGCTCCGGCAAGACCCTCGCCTTCGGCCTGGCCCTCCTGGCCCGCGCTGCCGGGCAGCGCGCCGAGCCCCGCCGGCCGATCGCCCTCGTCCTCGTCCCCACCCGCGAGCTGGCCCAGCAGGTGACCGACGCCCTCACCCCGTACGCGCGCGCCGTCCGGCTGCGCCTGGCGACCGTGGTCGGCGGCATGCCCATCGGGCGCCAGGCCGGCGCCCTGCGCGGCGGTGCCGAGGTCGTCGTCGCCACCCCCGGGCGCCTCAAGGACCTCATCGACCGGGGCGACTGCGCGCTGAACCGGATCGCGATCACCGTCCTGGACGAGGCCGACCAGATGGCCGACTTGGGCTTCATGCCCCAGGTCACCACCCTCCTGGACCAGGTGCGCCCCGAGGGCCAGCGGATGCTGTTCTCCGCCACCCTCGACCGCAACGTCGACCTCCTGGTCCGCCGCTACCTCACCGATCCCGTCGTCCACTCCGTCGACCCCTCCCAGGGCGCGGTCACCACGATGGAGCACCACCTCCTGCACGTGCACGGCGCCGACAAGCACCGGGTGACGACGGAGATCGCGGCGCGCGAGGGCCGAGTGATCATGTTCCTGGACACCAAGCACGCCGTGGACCGGCTCACCCAGGACCTCCTCGACAGCGGAGTGCGCGCCGCGGGGCTCCACGGGGGCAAGTCCCAGCCCCAGCGCACCCGCACCCTCGCCCAGTTCAAGACGGGCCACGTCACCGTCCTGGTCGCCACGAACGTCGCCGCCCGCGGCATCCACGTCGACCATCTCGACCTCGTCGTCAACGTGGACCCGCCGACCGACCACAAGGACTACCTCCACCGCGGCGGCCGCACCGCCCGCGCGGGCGAGTCCGGCAGCGTCGTCACCCTGGTCACCGCGAACCAGCGGCGCGGCCTGACCCGCCTCATGGCCGCCGCCGGCATCGTGCCCCGGACCACGCAGGTCCGCTCCGGCGAGGAAGCGCTCCACCGGATCACCGGCGCCCGGAAGCCCTCCGGAATCCCGGTCACCATCACCGCGCCGGTGACCGAGCCGCGTCAGCGCGGTCCGGTGTCCCGCGGCCGACGCAGCGCCGCCGCGGCGGCCCGCCGCGCGAGCACGCAGCGCTCCGGCGCATGAGCCCGTGCCGGCTCGCGCACCACGTGAACAGGAAACCGACCCACCTTCACAGGAGGCATTTTGACGCTGGTCCAGACGCAGCCCCGCTCGGCGAACGCCGCCCCCGTGGACGGGAGGGTCGCCGTCGCCCCCGAATCGGCCGTGCCACGGGTCGGTGACGACATGACGGTGGAAGTGGCCCTGTCCGTCGTGATCAGCGCCCGCGCGGGGCATCTGCTCATCTGTGACGACGACGGTCGGTGTACCCGGACGGTCACTCGCGAACAGCTCGCCGGCATCCGTGACAGCAGCGCGTACACGGACCGCATCCGGCTGCGCGACATCCTCGGCGACCACGGAATGCGTGGCGACCGCGGGATTCGTGGCGACCGCGGGCCGTTCCTCTCGGCCCGCACCCCGATCGCCCCGGCAGCCTGACACCCGACGAGAAACCGTCGGAGCGGCGCCCCGTCCGTCGCGGCCGGCCACGGTGGCGCCCCGAGCGTCCTCGACGCCGCCTGAGCCGGCCCGCCGCCGCCGGATCCTTCTCCCCTTCTCCCTGTGAGGCACCATGCGTTGTGTCATCGCCCGATTCCCGTTCGATCTGACGAAGAGCGGCGTCCTGGAATCCATGAAGGGCGTCAAGCCCGAGCCGATCACCGGCGAGTCCGTGATCATCGGCCGCCGTGCCTACCCCGTCAAGCGGGTCGGCCAGGTCGTCACCCGCCAGGACCGCCGTGACTTCACCGCCGGCGAGGTCCTCAGGGCCATGACCCGGCTCGGCTTCACCTGCCGCGGACTTCCCGGCGACGACACCCCCGCGCTCGGCGTCACCCCGGTCCAGCAGGCGTCCGCGCTGCTCGGCGCCCCGGTCGCCTTCCGGCCGGCGGGACCGGCGGGAGCCGCCATCTGAACAGCCGGAAGAGCCCGACCCGCATACGTGCCGGTCGGGCTTTTCCGCGTACCGACGGGCCTCCCCGACGGCGCCGTGTCAGTGGTCGGAGTAGCTGAAGTCGCCCATGCTCCAGGCGCTGACGTCCGCGATCGCGACGCGGTACATCCCGCCCGTCTCGGGGATCCCCATCGTGCCCTGAAGGATCCGGGCCACATGGAAGTGCAGATGTGTGGGCGGCTCGTCACCACGCGGCCCGGCGGCGAAGACGGCGGAGAACTCGCCCAGCCGGGCCGAGTCCGTCAGGACCTCCGACACCCGCTGCCTCCACGCGGCTTCGGGAGCCAGCCGGCCGGTGATGACAGCTCCACCGGTGACCACGGTCAAGGACATCTGATTGCTCTGCGCGGACTCCACCAAGGCGGCGACGTCGACGAGCAGCTCGTCAGGCTTCGACATGAGAGCCGATTCTATTCACCCTCCGTCCCGCCGCAGAAGGCGTCCGCACGCCCTGACACGGCCATCAAGGACTAGCTCTCCTCTCGATGTAAAAAAATCTATCTCGCCCAGAGTAGACATTGGGTGGTGGCGTGGTTACGATTCCTCTCGTAGCCCAGCGAGACAAGCGGGCCTGGCAGAGATGAACTGCCGGGCGGCAGTAACCGCAGGTGCAGGACGGTGCGGTGGTGGAGTTCTGAAGCCAGGTTTGTGAGGACGGCGACGGGACTGACGACCGGACCGGGTGGCCCGCAGTGATCAGGGGCCGCCACGAACGGGACCGCTGTCATGGCAGTCGGGGTACCCGTCAGTGCAGTACGCAGTACCCGTTGGGAAGCAGTTGATCACCGAGGGAAGAACGGAGGAGCTGAGCGCGCCATCAGGATCGCCCGGGCGCAAGTCCTGAGCCCGGGTACCGCAGGACATCGACAGCGAGGTGGTCTCCGGTCAAGCAACCGCGATCCCCGCGTACCCGCCGGCATCTCGGTCGGGTCGGCGGAAACAGAAGGCCGGTGCAGTACCAGGACCGGCAGATGGTGTAGTAGTTCCTTCGGGGCCCTGGTGCCAGTACTGGCACCAGGGCCCCTCCACGCGTTCACCAGAGAGGTGCCAGTGACAGCAGACAACTCCTTCGACCGCCTCGACGACGACGACTACCCCGCCTACACGATGGGCCGGGCCGCCGAGATGACCGGTACCACGCAGGGATTCCTGCGCGCCCTCGGCGAAGCGCGCCTCATCACTCCGCTGCGCTCCAGCGGCGGCCACCGGCGCTACTCCCGTTACCAGCTGCGCATCGCCGCCCGCGCCCGGGAGCTGGTCGACCAGGGCACCCCCATCGAGGCGGCCTGCCGCATCATCATCCTCGAGGACCAGCTCGAAGAGGCCCAGCGCATCAACGCCGAATACCGACGCGCCGCCGAGTCGTCCCCTCCGCCGACCGCGGACTGAGTCGGGTGAACGGGGCGACCACGCGGCCATCGAGGACGCCCTTCGTGGGAGCTCGTCGCCTCCCCCGCGCACCTCGCCAACGCTGGGATGCGGCGCCCACTCGGCGGATCGCTCCCAGAGAGAGGCAGCAAAAAAGCTGATCACCGCGTACCTGCCCTGGTCTACGACAGCGTCGGACGCCCGCTGAGCGGACATGCCGGCGAGGTCCTCCAGGAGACGCCGAGGGAGTCGAACAGGCGGCGAGGAAGGCGAGGCCCTGGGCCCCGTCCTGTGCGAACCACTCCAGGTGCCGGCGGACGCCCGCACGGGACTTGGGGTCACCGATCACCCGGCGGCCCGTGTTCAGTTCCGGCGCGGCGCAGCTCGGCCGGTTCCTCCGGCCGCATGGAGGCGAAGGCCCCGAGCAGGACCATCAGCCGCCGGCGGATCCCGATGGCCTCGGCGAGCGCGAAGACCTGCTCGACGGTGGTGAGGGGCTAGAACCCGGCTCCCACCGTGAGGGAACCGGCCCCGAGAGCGCCCCGGATGACGTGGGCGATCTCCTCGGGCTTGAGGTTGATGCCGTCGAGACCCTCGACGGTCAGCGGGATCTCCTCCAGCGCGTATTCGCCTCGGCCCTCGGCGCTGAACTCCGGGCCGGTGCGGTCCTCGAAGGACCACGTCTTGACGCGGGCGACGTAGAAGAACTGGCGCTCGTCGTCGGCCTCCATCGTGTGGAGGAGCCGCACGATGTCGGCCTTCCCCGCGATCTCCTCGTGGATCTCCCGGTGGAGGGCAGCTTCCCGGCACTCGTCGCCGGCCTCGACGCCGCCCCCAGGAAGCACCCAGTACTCGGGGATGCCGGGCCTGGTGCGGCGGATGACCAGCATCGTGTCGTCAGCGGTGACGAGAACGGCGCGGACCCGTTCGATCATGTGCTCCTCTGCCTTCCTCAGCGGTCCAAAGCCGCGTCGAGCTGCTGTTGTACGGGCTCGACCAGCCCGTACGGGACGTACTGCGGGATCTCGGCGTGAGCGACCCAGGCGAGCTCGGCCGGGTCTTCGGTATCCGCGACGTGCGCGTTGCCGCCGATCACGTGGCAGGCAGGTCTGGACCCGTCACCCCTCGCCGTACCCTCGCCGTGCCGCAACTCCTGGGAACGCCCCGACCGGAGGCCCTCTGGCGCACCACACGGAGACCGACCCTCGCCCGGCCGCCCCCGGTCAGCGGTGGGCGTCGGGCAGGGTTTCCGTGCTGCCGTCGGGGTGGATGAGGAGGCGGACCGCACCGCCGTAGCGGTCGTCGGTTATCACAGCAGGGGTCGGTACGCCGAGCTGCTGGGCGCGCTGCTGGAGGATCCCGATGACGACGTCCTGGATGTTGCCGAAGGGCGGGGCCGTCACGGGGACCTCGTCGATCAGGCCCGCGTGGTGGGAGAAGACGCGGACTTCCGCGGCCGGAGGGGTGGGCTGCACGGCAACTGCCTTTCAGGAGTTCGGGACGGCTTCGCCGGTGGACGGCGGGTTCACGGTGTAGGTGCCGCGCGAGACCCGTCGCAGCCGGCCCGCCTTGACCATGGCGGACAGGGCGTTGCTGACCGACTTCCCCGCGTCCTGGTACGCACCCGGGGGGAGCGCCCCGACCACGTCGCGGCCGGTGAAGTGCCCCGGGAAGGAGGACACTGCCGTCTCCACAGCGCGCCGCAGGCTGGGAACGCCCCAGGGACCCGGCCCGCCCGCCCCCGTGGCGGAACGGTGCGGGTGGCTGTCGCCCTGGATGCCCCCGTGGCCCTCGCCGTGGTCCTGGCGCGGGGTGAGGGGCTGGTAGCGCTCCAGGTGCGAGCCGAGCTCGCGCACCGCTTCCAGTACGGCCGCCAGACTCCGGGCGTGCGCGACGGCGGCCGGGTCCGCGGTGCGGGCTGCGGGGACGAGCACCGCCGTGATGGCCTCCACATGGTGCAGCGAGTCCGCCAGGCGGCGCAGCAGGGGCTCGAAGATGTCCTGCCGCAGCGCGGCGACGGGGTCGCTGGTCGCGAGCTCGATGCTCACGGAACCGGTCAGAGCGCTGTCCGTCACCTCGTACGCGGTCTCGTCACCTGCTGCCGCACGCCAGGACTCCAGGCTCATGCGGGTCCGGGTGACCGCGGCGAGGAGCTCGGGCGCCACGGCGGCGGACGGGGTGAACGCGAGCATCCCGGCGAGCTGCTCGGTGGCCTTGAGTACGGGGAGCGTGGCGCACGCCAGCGGGCCGAGCACGGCCTTCTGTATGGCCAGGGCCGGATCGGCGAGCGAATAGGTGATCCGTGCTCCCGACGGGGCCGGAGCGGCCGTCTTCGCCGCCTCGTCCGTGTCGGCGCGCTGTCGGCGGTCCGCTGGGAGGTGCTGTGCCGAATCCTGCCGCTGGGCGGGAACCGGCCCCTGGGCGGGAACCGGCCCCTGGGCGGTACCCAATGGCCGGCGTGCCCGGTGCTCCTGGAGGGCGCTGAACGCGTCGAGTACCGCGGCTGCTTCAACCGCTCGACCGCTGCCGCCGCCCGTGGCGGACTCGGCGGCGGTCAAGCGTCCCCGGCTGTCGCCGATGTGCAGCCACCTGCGGATCCAGCGCCGGTCCTGCTCTGTGGTGGCGGCGGCGTAACCGCCCGGCTCGGACCGGACGACGGAGCCTTGCAGGCATTCGGCCCACACGGGGCAGGAGAAGCACAGCTGCCGGGCCGCCTGGGTGAGGGCCTGGCTCCGCCGCATGCGGAAGGGAAGTTCCGGAGCACCCGCGGACGGACGTTCCAGGAGCGGCTCCGCGAAGATGTCGGGCCGCCGCTGGCAGGGCAGAAGTGTCGTGGCGGCCGGCAGCATCGATGCCGGCCGGGTTCTCATCGCTGTGCTCGCCATGAAAGAAGTCCCCCGATGCTCTTTGTAACCAACGGGGACTCTAGAGCAGGCCAATTGGCAGCGGCAAAGCCGTACCGCTTGTTGTGGATCACTTATTACACAACGGGAATGACGACCCACCAGCTCACCACGCATCCGTGTCAGGAGCTGCCACGACCCGGCGGAGGCCCCGGCGCTCCGCCCTCGGTTCACGCTGGTTCACTCTGGAGAATGTTCTGCTACGAACCATCAGGACCCCTGTGACGCACAGGAATCCAAGGGGAACACCGAATAGCGGCGCCAACATCCCTACCCCGGACGCCCCGACGAGCAGTACGTCCGCCAGTACGACGGTGACGCCCCGGCGGCCCCGGGGCCGCTTCAGCATCCAGGCACCCAGCAGCGCCATACCGCCGAGCGCCCAGTAACCGAAGACCGCCTGACCGCTGAGGAGTCCGCCGGAGGACCCGCGCGCGATGTCGCCCGCGGCCGCCAGGTAGCCGGTCATCGCGGCGGTGACGACGGTCGAGGCGAGACCGAGCAGCAGCTGGCCGCGACGGCGCAGCAGCCAGACCCCGACGCCGAGGGCCAGCAGCACGCTCATGGTGAGGAACGCGGCCATGCTGGACGAGGCGAGGAGGAAGAGCGTGTAGGCACCGGCGATGCCGAAGACGATCCGGCGGAGCAGCCGCACGGCCCAGGCGTCGTCGCGCTCCTGACGGAGCAGGCGGCGGAGGGAGTCGAGGGAGGGGCGAGGGGTCATCACGGACCGTCCATACCTGTCGCGGGGGTGCGGAGGGTGAGGGCCGGAGCGCCCGCGCTTTCAACTCCGGTGGCCGGTCCTGCGGTCTCGCGCCGGGTGATGGTGGTCGGCTGCTGGAAGCCCATCTGCCAGAGCGGGCTGGGAAGGCGCTTCGGCGTTGCCTGCTGCTCGGGCGCCTCGACGGCGGGGGCCTGTGCCTGGGCCGGGGCCACGGCCTCCATCAGGCTGTCGATCTTCGCCTTGCGGGCCTCGGGGGTGTCGGCCGCGAAGCCCTGCGGGTCGATGTAGCGGGGGAGGTCCTTGTTGTCGAACTGCGCGACGGCCCGCACGGCGTTCGTACCGGCCTCCGCCCGGGTCACCTCGGGCCAGGAGTGGGGGGCCTCGTACACGAAGTTGATGTTGTGCAGCCCGACGTTCGGGTTCTCGCAGAGCGTGCCGAGTTCCTTCTGGTGCAGGACCGCCCGGGTGTTGCCGATGTCCGCGAAGACCACCACCCGTCCTTCGGCCAGCCCGCCGTACGTCGCGGAGATCTCGTCCCATTTGGCCTTGGCGTAGTCCGGGCCGAAGCCCGCCCGTGCACCACCGAGGGCCTTGATGACTTCCGGTTCCCAGAGGAACATGCCGTCGAGTTCACTACCGCCCTGGGTCGTTTCCAGGGTCTGTGCGGTCCCGGGATCGGTCGCGTTCTGCTGGGCTGCCCACTCCTCGGCTATGAAGCGCTGGGACAGGAACGCGACGCCCCAGTCGTTCTTCGGCGCGTCCGGGTGCTCGATGCCGTACGACCAGAAGGCACTGATCGGCTTCGTCCCTTCTGGCGGCGAGAGCTTCGTCTTGTCCGTGGCAAGGGCGTCGATGTACTGCCTCGCCTTGGACACACGGGACTTGCCGTCCTCCGACACCTTGTCCTCAAACCCTGCCGCCGTGGCCGCGGCCTTGATGCGCCGCGCTATGGATCGCGCATTGACCTTGGCATCCAGGGCCGCCAGCTCCCGGGCCTTCGCCCGGCGCAGGGCGCCATTCTCTATCTCTTGCGGAATCGGTTCCGGGCTCACCGCCGTCAGGCCTCCAGCGGACGGGGATAGACCTCGAGATCCATGTTCACCACTCCGGCATCGGACCGGTCGGCGGTGCCCACAGCCGGTGTGATGCGCAGGCTCACGAGGGCGCCTCCTGGAGCGGCGAGCTCCCAGTAGGCCATGTGGTAGGGGTTCTTCTCCTCGATGCGATCGGCGTCCTGGGGGATCGCGAACTCGCCGAGCTCCCGCGGGAAGGAGTCGGAGTCCCAGGCGCCTTCCCAAGCCGGGGCACCGAGTACCGAGGACACGGCGTCGCGGTAGAGGGGCCAGACCTGGTCGGCCTCGGCCAGCACCTGCGCGTTGCCCTCCGGATTCATCGCCGACTCGCCCCACACCCAGTGCGACAGACTCTGCACGGGCGCCCAGCTGCCCCCCAACGCGTTCAGCGTCATCTCGCCCCCGGTGGCCGTGCGCACGTTGAGGACGTACTCGAACTGGGTCGGCGTCCAGCCGAACTGGGCGCACCACTCGTCCAGGCCCTGGCTGGGCAGCGGCGGGCCGTTCCAGACGGTCTCCCAATGGACGTCGGTCAGCCCGCGCAGCTCGGTGACGAGTTCCTCCGGGGTGCGGTCCACCGGCGGTTCGAAGGGCGTGCTCATGTCGTGGTCTCTCTTTCTCGCGTCGTGTACGTCACAGCAGCCAACCGGGGCCGTCGAGCGCCTTCGGGTCGGCCGGTCCGTGGAAGGTGAGGGAGATCGTCCCACCCCCCGCGAACCCGCCGTCCCGGTGGTCCAGGGCGAGCACGATGACCGGGGCGAGCGGGTTGGGGTACCGCCACTGGGCCAGCCGGTACGGGGCCCGGAGCTCCCGCCGCTCCTCGGCGTCGCCCCACCGGCCCGGAGCGGGCGGCTCCGGGAAGTCCGGGCTGTCCCAGGTGCCCTCCCAGCCCGGTGCGCCCAATACGGCGGTCATCCGGGCGAGGTGGGCCGCGTACCGGTCGAGGGCGACCGCCGGCACGGTCCCGCCTTCGGTGTCCCCGGCCGCCGTGACCTTCCAGGCGGTGTACGACGCCCGGGTCACGGGCCGGTCGAGGCCGGCCCGTGCGGCCAGGTGGAGGCGGCCGCCCTGCGGCGTGCGCACCCACAGGCCCGACTGGGACCACAGCGGCTGCCAGCCGAAGCCGGCGCACCACTCGGCGCGCTCGGCCTCGTCCGCCGGCATCCCGGGCCATACGGCTCGCCAGTCCACCCGCAGGAGCGCGCCCAGCTCGGCGGCGAGCTCCTGCGGGGGGTGGTCGGTGATGACGCTTGCCATGCTCGGGCCTCTCTAGCGGTCCGTCACCCGGCCGTCGTCTCCGCGCGGCGGCGGGGATACGGGCGGTGTCGGCGGATTCGGGGGTGTCGGCGCGCTCCGGGGGGCGAGCTCCGTCGGCCGCTGCTGCTGGCGCGCGGGCCCGGGGTCCGGCGCGTTGACCCGCGTCGCGGTGGAGGTCGGGGGGCCCTGCTGAGGGGGAACGGCGGGCGACGGCGCGGGGGCCGGGGCCGGGGCCGGCAGGGGCGGTGCGGGCTGCGGCCGCGGCACGTAGGCCGACGGCGTACCACCGCCAACGAGGCGGCCGCTGCTCTGGGCCTGCTCGGCTTCTGCGGCTTGCCTCTCGCGCTTGGCCTCAAGCGCCGCGTACTGCTCCGTGAGCTGATCCTTCTGGACCTCTGCGGTCTGGTACGCGGTCTTGCGCTGTTCACGCTTGGAGGGTTGGGGGGTGGAGAGCTTGCCTTCCTTCTGCCACCGACCGTCGTTCTTCTTGTTGTCGTAGGTCCGTACAGCGGCCAGCGTGCCCTTCTTCGCCACCTTCGCCGTGCCGCCGGCGACACGGCCCGTCGCCTTCGCGGCGCCGACCACGGCCCCAGGGGCGTACTGGCCCAGCTTGCCGCCCACCGTGTTCGCCATGTCCCCGACGCCCAGGGCATCCTCTGCCCCGGCGATCTGCGGGCTGTAGGCCCCCGACAGCAGCTTCTTCAGCATCATCACGACGGCGACGGTGACCAGCAGCAGCATCAGCAGCTGCATACCGAGGGAGATCTTGGCGGGCAGGATCATCTGGTACAGCACGAGCAGCACGGTCAGGATGACGCCGAAGCCCGCCCTGAGGACGAAGCTGTGGATGAACGTCTGCAGCCAGCCCTTCAGCAGCTTCTGCTGGGACGGGTGGATGCCGATCGTGGCGATCAGCGGCAGCATGATGATCATGATGAGGGTGACGGCGTGCCACAGCAGTGTCAGCGCGCTGAGCACGATCACCATGATGCCGACGATCAGCGCGGCGATCAGGGAGTAGACGGCCAGCCCGATCCGGTTTCCGGCGTCGCGCCCCGCCCATTCGTCGAACGCGACGGGGTAGACGCGCTTCTTCGGGTCATCGCTCTCCTGGTTGGCGCCCTTACCGCCGGCCATGTCCTGGCGGACGCCGTACCAGTCCTTCTTGTACTTGTCCTCTGTACTGACCTCGTTGGTGACGTCGATATTGGTCATGGACTGCGAAACCATCTGCCGAACGCGCAGGTCCTCGCAACGAGCGCCCTTGCCGTAGTCACAGTCGGTGGCGGCGCTGGCCGGCTGGCAGGTGCCGTTGACCACCTTGCCGCCGCCCTCCCTCTTGAAGATGCAGTTGGTGCCGCCCGGACCGAACTGACCCAGCGCCCAGGGCCGGAACGCCATCGTGTCGTACATGGCACAACTCGAGATGCGCAGACCACGATTGGGGGCGTTGGAGGGCAGGTCACAGGGCGGCTGCATCTCGTCCGCCATGCCGCTGAGCACCGCTTCGCTGAGGTAGCTGTTGGCCGCGGCGATACCGGTGTCCGCCTCGTCGATCACCTTGCGGAAGTTGCCGCCAGTCAGGAGGGCCACGACCGCGATCGTGGTCAGGGCGGCCCAGCCGACGCCGGACCAGGCTTCACGCATCTCGCCCTTGCGCCATTTCCCGAAGACCCATATGCCGGTGAGGGCGATCATGACCGGGACGGCGGGGATGAAGACCTTCACCTTCAGCGTATCCACGACGTTGTCGCGTCCGCTGTACAGCCCGCTGAGGGGGCTCGGGTTGGAAGCGAACTCCTTGATCGATATGGCGACTCGCGTCAGGATCTTCGTGCCGTCGAAGACCAGGTTCGCGATGCCGTTGTTGACGAAGTCCATGATCTCGCAGTCGTCGGCGCCACTGGCATCCCTGCCGGCGTCGGTCTGGGAGGCGTCGCCGATGCCACGCTGCGTGCCGGACCAGTTCATGCCGCGCACGCCGTTCAGCTCGTACATGGTGTACTGGTTGGCACCACGGGGCATATTGACCGCGCCGGTCACCATGCCCGTAGTGTCGTTGAGGTTCTTGGCGCGCTGGGCTTCGTTCTCCCACTGGTTGACTGCGGGGAACCATCCCTCGCCGTTGGCGCCCGGTTGGTCCAGCTCGTAGGAGTCGTCCCCGGTGAAGCTGCACGAGAAGTCCGCGGACGCCGTTGCGGGAGCCGCCAGCGTGAGCGCGATCAGCGCGAGGATCACGAACACACCGGACCTGGCGGCCCGGCCGACTCCCTTCACCCGGTCACGGAACCGCGCGCCTTCGGTGGCAGTTCCGCGTGACTTGGCGCTACGGCGCAAGAACATCGGCTTCCTTCTGGGGTTTCCGCAAGGGACGGGGCGCGGGCTGGAACGGCCTGTGGGCTACGAGGGGAGGTGGTCGGTCACGAAGCACCCCTTGACCAGTTCCTCGTTGACCTTGTAGCCGCTGGGGATTTCGGCCTTGTGCTTGGCATTGCAGGACATCAGGAAGAGCCCGGCCCGCTTCAGGCCCTTGGCGCCGTCGTCGCTGCCGGATATGACCGCGAAGTCCTGCCCGACGAAATAGCTCGAGTCGAAGTCCGCGTCGCCTTGCTGGGCCTTCTGGTTCGCCTCCTGGAACTTCTTCATGTCGGACAGGAGCAGCAGGGTGGCGTACTTGCCCCGCTCGTCCTTGCAGGTCGCCGTCTCCTTGACGGCGAACGAGGGTTCCTTGAGGCGCTTGTCGGCGGCCTCACCAATGCGGCCCGCCTCGAGCTCGCGGCAGGTGCCACCGTTGTTGATCAGCCTTTCGATACCGGCGATGCTGTCCGCCTTCGGCAGGCCCAGGGCTGACAGCGGCCCGCCCTCCCCTTGCCCGCCGCAGCCGGTCAGTGCCGTCAGTGCGACGGCCACGGTCACGGCGGTGAAGGTCTTGGTCAAACGCATGGTGTCTCCTTGGGTGAGGCGTTCAAATCGGGTTCGGTGCGAGGCGCCGCTACCGCGAGGCAGCAGGCCCGCCGAACAGAACCGTGGCGTAGTTGAGGGTCATGGGGCGCGTCTTCTCCCACTGTTTGACAGCCGGGAAGACCGATTCGATGGAGCCGGGGTTGTCCATCTGGTAGCTGTCGCGGCCGGTGAAGGAACAAGCGAGGTCAGCGGCGCGTGCCGGGCCGGGCACGGCCATGGTCAACGAGAACGGCGCGAACATCAGGAATGTGCCCATCCGCGCAGCACGCCCGGCCGCCTTCGCCCCTTCGCGGAGCGAGGGGCGGGCGGAGAGATCTCCACGTGGCTTGGCGCCACAGCGCACGGACATCAGCTTCCTTCTGGAGTTCCGCAACGGACGAGTGGGGAGGCGGCGGTGTGGGCTACGCGGGGAGGTAGTCCGTCAGGATGCAGCCCTCGACCTTGGCATCGCGCTTCACGTAGCCGCTGGGGATCTCGCTGTTGAATTTGGGGTTGCACGAGGCGACGAGGAGTCCGGAGGACTTCAGCGCGCGCAGGCCGCCGCCCTCGTTGGGAATGACGGCGAAGTCGGCCCCGACCAGGGCGATCGCGTCGCCCTCCTTCCCGGCTTCGGCGTTCGCCTTGAGCGCCTGCTGGAACTTCTTCATGTCGGAGATGGCGACCAGGGCCATGTGCCCCCTCTCGGCATCGCAGTACACCTGTTCCTTCACGCCCGCACCGGCGCCCTTGGGGACGTCTTCGAACGCCGTGCCGCCGTGCCGCTCCCCCGGCGGGTGCATCTCCAGGTCATTGCACTGGGTGTACTGGTTGACGAAGCGCTCCATCGCGGCGACGTCCTTCGCCTTCGGCAGGCTCTTGCCGCCGCTTCCGGTTTCGGAGTCTCCCTCGCCGCCGCAGCCCGTAAGGGCCGCGAGCGCCGTGAGAGCGGCTGCGGCGGTAAGGGTCCTGGACATGCGCATGGGGTCTCCTGTGGTGGTGTGTTCGGATTGGTCTCGGTGCGAGGCTCCGCTACCGCGAGGCAGCGGGCTCCGCGTCCGCAGCGGCCGGCCGCTCCTCGCGGGCGGCCTCCTGCATGAAGGTCCAGTCCCACACGCTGAGCGGCGGGTCGATGGACTGGCGGCCGGGGCGGGTGGTGCCGTTGGTGTCCGTGGCGGCGAGGATCTCCTGGAAGACCAGGTCCACCGCGACCGTGCCGACCCGCTTGTCCACGTCCCGCTGCAGGCAGACACCCGTCCGCAGTTCCTGGAGGGAGCTGGACACCTTGGTGTCGCTCTCCGGCCGGCCGAGCAGCGGGGCCACCAACGAGGCCTCCTGGGTGGACTTCTGCTTGAAGGCGAAGACCGTGTGGATCTGGTTGGCGCCACCGCTGCGGGCCTCGGAGTCCTCGATCTGGACGAGGTCGATGGCCTGCTGCGTGATCAGCACGATGACCGCCAGGTACGAACGGCCCTGCTTCAGCGCCCGCCGCATCAGGTCGCGGCCGCTCTCGGTCGCGGTGACGACGTACGCCTCGTCGACGAACAGCGCCTTGGGCCGCAGTCCGACCTCGCCCGTCACGGGGTTCTTCTCGTAGCCGACGTCGAGCATCTGGCTGCCCAGCTCCACGACCGCCATCAGCGCGGTCGCGGCCAGCCGCTCGGCCGGGTTCCAGCTGCGCGGGTCGGAGGAGGCCGGGGTCTGGAAACCGCGCAGGGTGATCACCGTACGGCGCTTGCGCATCGCGGACAGCATCTGCGGCTTCTCCGCGAAGGCGAGTCGGGCGTACGGCAGGGTACGCAACTCGGTGAGCAGCATCTGGGCGAGCTTGAGGTCCTTGACGGCCTCGCGGTCCCCGCTCGCCACCGCGTCGTCGTAGGCGCGTACGACCTCGTCGACGACCTGCCACAGCGTCGGCCGGGGCACCTGCCGCTCGGCGTCGCGGGCGCTCAGGCCCTGTTCGGTGGCCTGCCGGATCGCGGAGTTGTACCAGCCGACCACCGTGGCCATCGCCTCGATGACGGGCAGGCGCACCCGCTGGTAGTCCTCGTCACCGAGGAAACCGCGCAGCATCGTTTCGGCGAGCAGTCGCCCGGAGGGCACGTCGCGCGCGACCACCCACGGGTCGAGCACGCCGGCCTGTCCCTTGAGGAGGTCGACGACCTCGGTCTCGGCCCAGAACTCCGGGTTCACCGGCTGGAAGCGGCTCTGCGGGGTGCCGAGGAGGCCCGTCTCGGCGTCGAGGGGGAACTCCGGGTCGTTGACCTGGGATCCGAAGGCCAGGTAGTAGCAGAGCTGGGCGAAGTCGGTCTTGGGGTCGATGACCAGGCAGCGCACGCCCGACTCCGACTCCTCGTAGAACTTCTGCAGGGCCAGTGAGGACTTGCCGCCACCGGACGCGCCGACGATGGCCACGCCACCACCGTCGTTGCGGGCGGGGCCGACGTGCAGCGAGTAGTGGACCGGAGTCTTGCCGGCCCAGCCGACCAGGTTGCCGACCCAGCCGAGCTGCTTGCCCGACCGGCGCTCGGGGTTGTCGCCCAGCTCGGTGCCGGCCGTGGGCAGCCCGGCGCCGAGCTGCTCGACCTCCTGGAGCCGCAGGTACGGCGCGATCGGCAGCTTGGGCGCGTCACCCGGCAGCTGCGACTGGAGCAGGCGCCACTGCTGGCGGCTCGGGCGCAGCAGGGTGACCTTCAGGTCCTGCTTGAACTGCATCTCCAGGACGCGGCGGCGCCGCTCGAGCTCGGCGAGGTCGGGGGCGGAGATGGTGAAGCGTATCTGCGCCTCCATGCCCGGCATCTTGTGCTCTTCCACGTCGTCGACGAGGTTCTGGGCCCGGGTGACCTGGGCGGCGAGCTGGGTGCCGGGGGCACGGCCGGAGTTGGCCATGTCGTTCATCTCGTCGACGAGGTTGCCGCTGATCTTCTTCGCCCGGTCCTGGAACTTCAGGTACGGGATGAGGGTGAACCGCATGTCGATCTCGACCGGGAAGTCGACGTGCTGTGCCGCGTAGCGGGCCCACGCGGTGGACTGCCGGAAGCGGGTCTCGGTGGGCCAGCTGGCCGCGACGAGGGTGGTCGTGTAGCTGGTGCGCCGCTCGCCGGTCATCTCGTCGTACTGGTGCAGCACGATGTGCGTCTTGCGGTTCTCACCGGAGAAGTCGACGACCAGGTCGAACTGGTCGGGGCCCCAGGCGCGGCTGCCGAGCACCGGCTCGGCGGGAATCGGCAGGTCGCCGTGGAGCGGCTTGCGGATCAGCCAGACCAGCTCCTCGCGGCTCAGCGGGCTGCCGCCGAGGCCGTCGAGGCCCTCGTGGATCTCGCGGGCGACCTGGGTCCACCGGGCCAGCAGCTCCGGCGACAGGTACTCGTCGTGCACGCCCGTGGCACCGGCCGCGGCCGCGTCGGCGGCGTCCCGCACCGAGCGCGTGACGCCCGACTCCTCGACCGGGTCGTCCCCGCCGGGGAGCACCCCGTTGTCGCTGCCGGACTTCCGCTTCATCGAACCCAGCTTGACCAGCAGGATGTTGCGCTCGCGCTGCGCCCCGATGCGCTCCTGGTACTCGGCCTTGCGGAAGTTGTACGCCTTGTAGTTCTCCGTCGGCTCCCAGGCCACGGCGTTGAGCTGCTCGGCCCAGTCCTGGGCGGTGATCGGCCGGTACACCTTGCGGTAGTGGCACTCGACGTTGCGGTCGCCGCGGGCGAGGTTGAGCAGCGCACGGGCCGGGGCCTCGGCCATGGCCTGGAGCTCGACGGCGTTGAGGTACTCGTCGATGGCCGTGGGCAGGGCGATGCCCGTCCAGACGGAGTCTCCGTGGACGAAGATCATGTCGTCGGCGTACCGGTAGGGCAGCCGCATCTCCTCTCGCCGCTTGGCCGGGGCCCGGCCGCGGGAGGAGCCGCCGCCCGACTTCGCCGGGCTGCCGGAGCCGCCGTTCTCGGCCCCGGCGTTCTTCTTCGAGGAAGTGGACGCGAGGAGCATGGCGATCAGGAAGAAGGCAACCGCCCCGCCAAAAAGGATCAGCACGAACATGGAGGAGTCATCCTGCGGTCTCGGTGGTTGCGGTCTCGGCGGGTGCGCTCGGTGAGGGCGCGATCGGGGGTGGAGCGGACGCGGCGTACGAGGAGCCGTGCAGGGCCGCCGTCACGAGTGCCGCGTCGTACCGCTTGTGCCAGCGGCGCGCGCCCGGCTGCCAGAGGATGACCTGCCAGCGCAGCTCCTCCGGCTCACGGTCCGCGGCCAGGCCCTGGAGGCGCTTGGGCTGCACCCAGTAATCGGCCCACACCACCACCTGCTGGCTGAGGGTGAGGGCCGAGGGCAGCGGCCGGCCCCACACGAAGTAGACGCCGACCGGCGGCCCGAGGTACAGGACCGACGTGATGAGCGACAGGCCCATGAAGGGCAGGAGGGCCGACAGCGTCAGCAGCAGCACGAACCACAGCACGCCGAAGCCGAAGGCGGCGCCCAGGGCGGGCAGGAGCAGACCGGGAAGGGGGATGTTGCCCCAGTTCCAGATGCGCTTGGGCCGGTTCAGCAGGTCCGTGTGGTCGTACGCGACCATGGGCGGCGGTGCGTCCGGCGTGTCCTGCGTCATCAGTCGGTCCCCCTCTCTGGTGTGGCTGCGTGCTCCGCGCATCGATCGCGGGCGGCACGTCTGCGGTCGCGGGCCGAGTTCTGTTCGTCGCGGCCCGTCCCCTGGATCAGCCCTTGCCGCCGATCTGCTCGCCGAGGCTGATGAGCATTCCGGCGAGACCGGCGGCGCCACCGATGATGAACGCGGCCAGCGCGATCATGCCGAAGCCCTGGAAGGCCTCGCGCATGCCGTCGCCGCGCTTCATCGACAGCAGCATCCGGATGCCGAGGATGAGGAGGGCGCAGGAGGCCACCGTGAGGCCCAGGCCGGCCAGGATGCCCTGGATCTTGCCGAACATGCTTTCGAGGGTCGTTGCTGCCAGGATCATGGCGTGTCCTTCGTTTGTGAGGGGCGTACGGATGGGTGTCGCGTCGTACAGGGCGGCCGGTACGCCGCCTTGCGCGATGACGCGTCAGTTGGCCGACCGGGAAGCGGACGGCTTGGGCGATGGGGAGGCGCCGGGGGAGGCCGAGCCGGACGGAGAGGCCGACCCGGACGGGGCGGGCGAGCCGGACGGGGCGGGCGAGTTGCTCGCTCCGGAGGCCGGGGTGGCGCTCGGGGAGGCCGTGCCGGGTGTGTCCGCCCGCCCGCCCGTGGGGTCCATGACACCGCCGCGGATGTCCCTGATGAACCAGCCCTGTGCCGTGTTCACCACGGTCACCCGGTACGAGCGCTTCAGGGCCACCTCCGCCTTCGCGTCGTCGGCCCCTCCGCCGCCCCAGACGACCGTCACCCGTGCCGGGACCGCCTGGCCCTGGCTGTACGTGACCTTCTTGCCGGCCTCGGTGCCCTCGGGCGCCAGCGCCTGGACCTCCTGGACCACCGGTGAGTTCAGCACGCCGGCCAGGCCCGAGACCGCCGCGGGGGTCGCGTCGGGGGTGGTGAAGCGGGTCAGGGCGGTGGTGTCGGACGCGGCCCACGCCTTGAAGTAGCCGGCCAGGACCTGGTCCCTGAGCTGGGCGGAGAGTTCCTGGTCGATGACCTCTTCCCCCTTCTCCAGCGCGGGCGCGGTGTCACGGACCGGCAGCGGCATCTCGCCGACGTTGCCGACGACCCGCAGCCCGGAAGCGCCGGCGAGGTCCTTGACGTACACCGGTACGGAGAGGGTGGTGGTGCGGCCGCCCGTGTAGGTGACCTGGATGTTGAGGTACCGGCCGTTCTTCCCGTGTTCGGGGAGCTCTTCGACGGTCCCGTCCCAGTTCGCCTGCTTGACCTGCTGCTTGCCCTTCCCGTTCCAGCCGCAGTCGCGGTCGACGCCGGCCGAGATGTAGCGGGAGAGGGATTCACGGCGCTTGTCGGCGTTCTCCGGCGAGTACGTCATGCAGAGGGACGCGTACTCCTCGGCGAAGACCGCCGCCGACTGGACCGGGAAGTCGGTCAGGCGGTAGCGGTCCAGGTCCTTGCCGTCCAGGGCAGCGGGCTGCACGGAGACGGAGGACCTGCCGATGACCAGGCCCGTGACACCGCAGGAGCCCAGCGCGAAGGCGCAGGTGGTGATCAGCAGCGTCGCCCTCAGGGCGACGTGCGTGCTCCGGCCGTTCGAGGGCAGCCGGCCTCCGGGGCGCGGCACCTCGAACCGGGCATCCGGCCCCTTGGCCCCGTTCCGCGCGGGCGCGGGGGTGGTCTGGGCGGCGGACGGATCCGGCCCGGCAGCAGGTCCGCTCACGGACTCCGCAGCGGGGACCGCGGAGGCGGAAGCCGTCCCGCCGCCCTTGCGGTTCTCGCGCGCGGCCTTCTTGCTCTCGTACGCGGCCTTGCGCGCCGCCTTCTTGCGTTCGTACTCGGCCTTGCGCTCGGCCTTCGCCTGCTCCCGCTTGTCCTTCTTCGACTCGGCGGCAGGCCGGTCCGCACGCGGCGGGAGGCTCGGCACCGCCGCCTGGCCCGGCGGGACGTTGGACTGCGGGGCCACGCGCACCCAGGCGGCGGCCACCTGCGAACGGGCCTCCTCCGCGGAGAGCTGGGGCGTGGCCGGGTAAGCGTACGGACCGGGCCCCCGCTGGCCGGGCTGCGCGGCGCCGGACTGCGCGGGGTGCCCGGCAGGCAGGCCCTCGCCGACCCCGTCCGCGGAACTGCTGTGGTCCGTCATCGGCTCGGTTCTCTCCCCGCGTGTGATCCCCGTCCGCCGGTCGGGCGCGCGGCGGGCCCTGGCGAGACCAGGTGCGGACGGCAGTGTGGCAAATCGAGCTGACACTCCCCTCCCGGTTTTCCTCGCGTGGAGAGGTGAGGAAAAAGCAAGGAATCCCCGTGAGGAAAACCGCGGGGCGACGGCGCGGCCACCCGCCCACGACTCCGTCACAATGCCGGGTTGTGCCCGGGTTGCGGGTACGGAGCCGCCCCCGACCTCCCGAAGGACCAGAGTTGAGCGATCAGAAGGTTCACCCGTGGCAGGACGCGGGCGCCGCCCCCGAGGCCCCCGAACCGCTGCCCGAGGAGGCCGACCACGCCTGGATCTCCGGCTACGAGCCGGGCAACCCCTGGCAGTCGAAGCTCTGCCTGCGCACCCCGCACGGCACGGTCGCGTACCCCCTCACCCCGCACACCATGCCGGACCTCCTGGAGGGGCTCGTGGTGGTCGCCCAGGAGCAGCAGGGGGTGACGGGGGTGGACGCGCTGTACGACCCGGAAGCCGACGAGCCCGAGACGGACGCACAGCCTGACGAGCCGGCAGAGGCCCCGACCACCATCCACAACGGCCGCGCGGCGCGACTGACCGGCTGGGCCGTGGTCCACGAACTGTGGGAGCGGGAGGACCCGAAGGTCCGGCTCATCATGGGCGCGACCGTCGTCGCCGTCTTCGTGCTGGGGATCTTGCTTTCCTGACGAGTTACGGTTCAAAACCACCACGGACGAAGGAGACCAGCATGCTGACGGAGACGACCGGCCGGACGCCACAGGACCTCGCCGCCGAACTGACCGGCCTCAAGGCCGTCGACGACTGGCCGTCGGTGTGGGCGGGCCCGCCGCAGGGCGGGACGGCGGAGTTCTACGCATGGTGCGAGCGCTACGGCTGGGAGCCTCAGACGACCGAGCGCAGTCTCTGGGTCCGCACGCGCAGTGGAGGCCACTGGGCGCTGTTCCCGGTGTTGGGCAGCGACTGGAGCCCCCTCATGAGCCTCAGCCACCAGGGATGGCACATCACCGCAGGCTCCGGGAAGGAGAACCCGGACGTACACCCGGCCGCGGCGGAGGTGTGGTCCTCCTGCCTCGAGGCCGCCGAGGCCGCCTTGGGTGCCCCGACCTGGTCCGGGCAGTGGGATTCCCCCGACTTCCCCGAGCCTCCCCACCCCGCCTACTGGCGGGACCGTGAGGAACGGGCGCTGAGCCGCAACCCGTTCCGGTTCGCTTACTGGGCGCCGGAGGCAGGTGTCCCCGGGCAGCCCTGCATCGCCCTGAGCCAGTCGGTGTCGTTCCAGACCTGGACCACGGACGGCCCCGGCAGCTCGGCCATCTCCTTGGACGCCTACGCACCGATCGAGTTCCTCGCGGGTGATCGGTGAGCCGAGTCGCACCGCTCACACGGGAAGAGATCGAGCTCGCGCAGCGCCTCGAGGCCAAGCACAAGGCCGGGGAACCGCGCTCGCGAGCGGACGCGCGCAGGCTCGTCGCCCGGATATTCGCCGACCGGCAGGCGGCCCACGAGCGACAGGTGGAGCTTGACCGGCAGCAAGGCCTCGAGCCTGCGGGCGAGAACGAACTCCCCGACCTGATGTCGTTCATCCGGAGCGTCGCCGAGAATGAGGAGGTCACCCACCCTGACCGGGGCGATGACCGGGCGCTCTGGTCCTGGCAGTCTCAGCCGGAGGGCATGGACCGGGAGATAAAGCACCGGTTCCTGGCCCAGGCGTGTGGCGAAACACGTGGGTACCAGGTTCTGGAGGACACTCCGGCAGCAGGCCGGATGGACGGGTACTACCTGGGGAACCCCTACATGGTCGAGGTGCTCACGACGGACTACGGCGTGGCCGCAGCCGACTTGGAGAAGACCACTGCGGAGATCTGGCCCCTCGTCTCGGATCGTTACGCCGCGGCCGCCAAAGGTCAGGTGCGGGTCTTCGCGGCCGAGATCGGTGAAGGCTCCATCCTGGGTGCGACGGAGCTGAAGCGGGTCCTCGGACCGGAGGGAGTCGGCAAGGAGAACGTGGACTTCCTGGTCGACTTCCCCCACCAGGAGCACCTGCCGACGGACATCCGCGACGTCATGGTGGACCCGGCTGCCCGGTGCCAGCTGCGGAGGGAGGACTACCTGAAGGGAGAGGACAAGACTCCCGCCTACTTCGCCGACAAGCTGGCCGCCATCGACGTCCCCGAGCACCTGAAGGAGGCGCACGCCGCGGCGGTCGCGAAACTGAAGGCGGCGGAGAGCTACGCCGAACTGACCCCGCCCCAGGCGGAGATCACTGGACCCGAGCTCACGGGGCCGGAGCCCCAGCAGCCCGGCGGCCACCTCACGTACCAGCACCCCGAGCTCGCCGAACCCGCGCCGGACCAGCCGACGTCCGTACCCACGACGCCCGCCCAGCCCGACCCCGAGCCCAGGCTGCCCGTGCACGGTGCCTCGTTCCTCCACGGGGCGACCATCCCCCGCACCCTCACCGTGCCGTCCCGTCCGGCCCCCGCCGTGGCGAGCACGCACGGGGTGATCAACCCGGTGGTCGAAGCCGCCCCCAAGTCCCCGGAGATCGACCTGTGACCGGCCCCGAAGCGGCCCCCGCCCCCGGCGAGGAGGTCGAGCTCTTCTTCTCGGACGTCTTCGCCTTCGTCAGCGAGTTCCTCGCCCCGACCGTGCGTCGTCGGCTCAACGGTTCCTCCGCCACCTGGTGCCCCCGCTGGTGGGAGCACCCCGAGGCCGGCGCGCGCCTGTCCGCGCTCTGGCTCGCCTGGGAACAGCTGCGCCTGGAGCCCACCCTCGGCCTGTCGACGTGGTGGCTGCACCACGCCGATCCGCACCTGCGGGTGCTGATGGACACGGACCTCGGGCCGTTCGCGGCCTGTTCGCCCAAGGTGGGCGGACACACCGCGTACCCCTTCGACCCCCTCCCGCTGGAGGAGTACGACCCCGAGGCACAACCCCTGTGAGAGAACGTGAGGGCGCGCGTGGCGATCCTCACGGTTCCCCCCATCCGTCAACCCCCTGCCGATCGAGGCGTTTTCCTCATCCCTCCCCCGCCTTTTCCCCGTCTTTCCCCGTGAGGAAATCGCACGTCCGTCCGGCCATCCCGGCACCTACGGTGTCTCGGCGACCTGACTGAGGGAGGCCCGGGACGGTGGATTCACCTGCCGAGAACAAGCGAAGTGCCGTACTGGCCCTGGCACTGCTCGGTACCCTACTGGTCGGCAGCCTGGTCGTCCTCACCGTCTTCGACGGCGATGACGACCCCGGGGCCGATGCCAAGCCCAAGGCGACCGCGACGGCAGCCACACGAGGCACGGGCGCAGGTACGGGCGCGGGTACGGGCGCGGGCTCCGCCGCCGGGGGCGCCGCTCCGCAGGCCGGGTCGGCCGCCGGGGTGCCCCCCATCGTCCAGCCCGCCGACCTGGACGAGGCCCACCGCGCGATGGCCGCCTACATGTCGGGCCTGAACACCTTCAAGTACACCGACGACAACGCTTCCTGGGCGCCCCGCCTGCTGGCCCTCACCGACGGCGGCGAGACGATGAAGAAGCACACCGCGCTGCCGACCGACAAGGCCTGGGCCGCCTGCCGGCAGAGCAAGTGCTCCTCCGCGGGGCAGGCCTTCGTACGCCGTGACGCACTGATCGCCGACGAGCTCACGCGCGGCAGCGGTCAGGCGATCTCCAGCGTGGTGGAAGTGACCGCGACCCGCTCGAGCGACGGCCGCAACACCGAGACCGAGACCAACACCTGGCTGGTGAGCGCGCGCAAGAGCGGCGGCACGTGGCAGGTGAACGGCTTCGACATATACGGCCTGGGCAACGTGGGTGCGCCCGAGCCCAAGGGAGGGTGAGGCACCCGTGGTGGCTCCTGCCGTACTGGCGGCCGCGACGAAGGCCGCCAAGGTGGCGAAGGCCGCCAAGAGCGCGGCCCAAGTCGCTTCGGGACAAGGCGGCAAGGGTGGCGGCGGAAAGAAGAAGAACGACCTCAAGTGGGTGCTGGTCATCGTCGGCGTCGGTGCCGCGCCGACCCTCGGCGCCCTCCTCGTCGTGATGGTCCTGATCATGGCCCTCGTAGCCGGCCTGGGCGGCGGCGCCGCCCAGGCGGCCTGCGGCAACTACGGGGAGAACGCGGGAGCGGGCAATACGGGCGACAAGGCCGCGACGAACCCGATCATGCCCGCGGGCAAGATGTACATGCCGAGCGACACCGCCCGCGACGAGATACCCCCGAAGATGATCCTCGCCTCGATGCGGGCGGCCGCGCGCTACGACGGCCTCGACTGGACGATCATCGCCGGGCAGATGTACCAGGAGACGAGGTACGGCCAGGACAAGTCCGCGGCCCCCGGCGGCGACAACGGCTTCGGCTACAAGGGCCTGCTGCAGTTCGGTGACTGGGCCTGGGGCAAATTCGGCGAGGACGGCAACGGCGACGGCCAGAAGGACCGCTACAGCATCGACGACTTGGCCTTCGCCGCGGCCAACTACATGCACGCCCTGAAGGTGGAGACCAACGCCTGGGACGCGCTGCTCGGCTACTCCGGCTCGCTCAAGACCAACACCGTCTACCCGCGCGTGGTGCTCACCCAGGCCGCCCGCTACCGCGGCACCCTCACCAGCGACAAGGACCTCATCAACCGCTGGTACGCGCACTTGAAGACCACCGTCGAGAAGAATCCTTCCTTCCCGGTCCTGGGCCAGACCGCGGACATCCCCGAGCCCGTCGGCAACGACGCCCAGCCGAGCGAGGCGCTGAGCATCCGCTCCAAGGGCCCCCGCAGCTGGTCCACCCCGCCCCTCGGCGGAGGCGGACAGGGCGGCACGACGACGGCCATGGCACCGATGGGCTTCTCCCGTCCACTCGCGGCCCCGTTCCGCCCGGACGACCCTCCCGCCACGACCACGGGCAAGGACTGGCAGTGGCCGCTGAGGCAGGGCACGTACACGGTCGGCACCAAGTACCACGCGGAGGGCCCGCACTGGAGTCTCGGCTACCACACCGGGCTCGACCTGGCGGCTTCCTCCGGCACCCCGATCCACGCCCCGGCCGACGGCAAGGTGGTGAAGATCGACAGTGCCGGCGCGTACGGCAACCAGACCCGCCTAGAGCACGCGGGCGGCGTCATCACCCTGTACGCCCACCAGACCTCCGTCTCCGTGAAGATGGGCGACACCGTCAAGCGTGGCGACCAGATCGGCACGGTGGGCGAGACGGGCAACGCCTTCGGCGCCCACCTCCACTGGGAGGTGCTGATGCCGGGCGTGGACGACCCCTTCCGCAGCGGCCAGGACAGCGGCCCCGGCCAGATCGACCCGGAGGCATGGCTGGCCGGCAAGATCACGGCCAGCCCCGACTACGGCACCGTGCCCGGGGGCAACGGCAACGGCAAGGACGCCGACTACCGCGACTGCGCCAAGAACGGCAAGGGCACCCCGGTCCCGCCGGACGGCCTCGGCTCGACCGGGCCCCTGCCCGACGTGGACGACCAAGTGGTGCGGGCGGCGCTCGGCTGGGCCCAGCGCGGGATCGGCAAGCCCTACGTCCTGGGCGCCGCCCGTCTGCAGGGCGAGAACCCCACATCCTTCGACTGCTCCAGCTTCACGCAGTGGATCTACTACCAAGCCAGCGGCGGCAAGATCAACATCGGGTACACCACCTACGACCAACAGCCCAACCTCGCGAAGTACAAGGTCGAGCTGAACCAGGCCAAGCCGGGCGATGTGATCTTCTTCGACCCCAGCTCGGCGGGATCCGAGCACGTCGGCGTCGTCTGGGACCCGGCCAAGCACACGATCCTCCACGCTCCGCGGCCGGGCAAGAACGTCGAGTTCAGCAACTGGGACCACCAGGCGAAGATCACGGGCGTCTACCGGGTGCCCACCGGAGGGAAGTTCCCCTAGAACGGCAGCGCGCACGGCGCACGAAACCACCAGAAGAACGAGATGCCGACGTCCACCCCGGGCCCGGCGGAAGGAACGCCCTGACCATGGCCCCCGAACCACAGAAGAAGCCGCGCGCCGAAGACGACTGGACGATCGAGATCGTCCTCCTCGTCGTCAGCGTCCTGGCCCTCCTGTCCGCCGCCTGGCTCGCGGCCCGCCTCGGCGCGGCGTTCACCGAACAGCCGGAGCCCCCGGGCAACCCCTTCTCCTTCGCCATCGCCCTGGCCAAGGGCGACTACTCCTGGCCGGGCGGCGCGGCCAACGCCATCGCCGCCGCCGAAGCACTGCTGCTCGCGGGCCTGGTCACCGCCGGGTACCGGATATCCCGGCGGCTGCGCGACAAACCCGACGTGGACCGGGCCGCCCGGCACATGACGAACGGCGCGGAGCTCGGCAAGCTCACCATGAAGGGGGCTGCCGCGACCGCGGAGCGCCTCGGCGTACAGGCCCGGGTGCCCGGCGTCTTCATCGGCCGGTCGGTGAAGGGCCGGCAGCCGCTGTTCGGCTCCTTCGAGGACATGCACGTCGACATCTGGGGCCCGCGTACCGGCAAGACGACCCGGCGCGCCATCCCGGCGATCCTGTCCGCCCCGGGGGCGGTGCTCGTCACCTCCAACAAGCGCGACATCGTCGACGGCACGCGCGGACCCCGCCAGGCCCACGGGCAGGTGTGGGTCTTCGACCCGCAGCAGGTGGCCCAGGAGCCGCCGACCTGGTGGTGGAACCCCCTCTCGTACGTCACCGACGTGGCAAAGGCCCGCAAGCTGGCCGACCACTTCGCCTCGGGCTCACGCGACGCCGACGCCCCCACCGACGCGTACTTCGATCCGGCCGGCCAGGACCTCCTCGCCAACCTGCTGCTCGCGGCGGCGACCGCCAAGACCTCCCTCACCCAGATCTACACCTGGCTGTCCAACCCGAGGGACGACACCCCCGAGCGCATCCTGCGCGGCGCCGGGCACGTCATGCCCGCCGACTCCCTGAACGGCGTGATCACGGCTCCCGACAAGCAGCGCGGCGGCATCTACGGCGTCGCCCAGCAGATGGCGTCCTGCCTGATCAACCCCGAGGTCAACAAGTGGGTGACCCCGCTCGGCCCGGCCGACGACCGCCCCGAGTTCGATCCCCGCGAGTTCGTCCGCACCCGCTCGACGCTCTACTCGCTCTCCCGCGAGGGCACTGACTCCGCGGGCCCGCTGGTGACGGCCCTGACCGTGGCCGTCGTCGAGGCGGCCGAGGAGTACGCCACCACCCAGCGCGGCGGCCGGCTGTCGCTCCCGATGATCGGCGTCCTGGACGAGGCGGCGAACGTCTGCCGCTGGCGCGCGCTGCCCGACCTCTACTCGCACTACGGCTCGCGCGGCATCGTCCTGATGACCATCCTCCAGTCCTGGGCCCAAGGCGTCGAGGTGTGGGGGGACCGCGGCATGGAGAAGCTCTGGTCCGCGGCGAACATCCGGGTCTACGGCGGCGGTGTCTCCGACACCCGCTTCCTCGGCGACCTCTCGGAACTCGCGGGCGAGTACGAGCTTCGCGAGTACTCCGCGACGCGGGAGTCCGAGTTCGGCGGCTGGTCCGGCAACCGCACGGTGAACGAGTCGGCCCGCCGCGAGCGCGTCCTGCAGGTCTCCGACCTGGGCTCGATGCCCCCCGGCCGGGCCCTCGTCCTGGCCTCGGGCACCAAACCGGTCCTGGTGGAGACGATCCCCTGGTGGGAAGGCCCGTACGCCCGCGAGGTCAAGTCCTCCCTGTCCATGTACGACCCCGGCGCCGCCTGAGCACCGCCCGAGCCCTCCCGACCAGGTATGCGGCTCACCGGACGGCCGGGTACGAGCGGCGGCCCGTACCCGGACGGCACCGGCCGCCGCCGGCCCCGCTTGCCTGGGGATGAATTCTTGACCTCAGGGTCAAGAACACTGCTACGGTGGCCCCATGGGCAGGCCGAAGCAGTTCGATCCGGACCTCGCGGTGGAGCGCGCGATGGGCGTCTTCTGGCGCAAGGGGTACGCGGCGACGACGCCCCAGGACCTCGTGGACGAGATCGGCATCGGCAAGGGCAGCCTGTACAACGCCTTCGGCAGCAAGCACGCGCTGTTCGAGCGGGCCCTCGCGCGTTACCGCGACTCACAGGCCGCGTGGCTGGAGGAGCTCCTCGATCACCCCGGGTCGGCGAAGGACCGGCTGCGGGGTGCCCTGCAGGCCCTGGTCACGCTCGATCTGGGCGACCCCGACCGGCGTGGCTGCATGGCGGTGAACACCGCCGCCGAGCTGGCCACTTCGGACGCCGGGACGGCTGACACGGTGCGCAGGATGTTCGCCCGCACGGAGGACGCGTTCCGGGCCACCGTCGAGGAGGGCCAGCGGGCCGGCGAGATCGCCGGCGACCGCGACGCGGCGGCCGTGGCCTCCTGGCTGCTCGCGACGGTGATCGGCATGCGGGTGCTGGCGAAGACCGCCGAGGACGGCACCCGGCTGGAGCGGGTCGTGGACGCGGTGATGCGTGCGCTGTAGGCGGCGCTGACGACCGGATGGCCGTCAGCGCTTTTTCACGGACTGATTTTGTACCTGTAGTTCAAATATTTGGGGAGTGGGACAGGACATGGAACTCGATCTCACGGGCAAGACCGCGGTCGTCACCGGCGCCAGCCGGGGTGTCGGACTCGCGATCGCCCGGCAGCTCATCGCCGAGGGGGTCCGCGTGGTCGGTGCGGCCCGGACGATCACGCCCGAACTGAAGGAGACCGGCGCACACCCGGTCGCGGTCGACCTGAGCACGCCGGAAGGCGCCGAGGAGCTGGAAGCGCAGGCGCTCGCCGCGCTCGGCGGCGTGGACATCCTGGTCAACAACCTGGGCGGCGGTGACGAGTTCACCCTCAACGGGTTCCTCGCGACCGGCGACGCCCTGTGGGCGCACAGCTTCGAGGTCAACCTGTTCGGCACGGTCCGGGTCACCCGCAGGCTGCTGCCGAGCCTTCTGGAACGCCGCGGCTCGGTCGTGAACATCTCCTCGATGTGCGCGCGGCTGCCCGCCACGGGCCCGATCGAGTACAGCGCCGCGAAGGCGGCCCTCAACGCGTTCGGCAAGGCGCTGTCCGAGGAGTTCGGCCCCCGGGGCGTACGCGTGAACACCGTCTCGCCCGGCCCGACCCGTACCGGAATGTGGGAGGACGCCGACGGTTTCGGTGCCCGGCTGGCGGAGGCCAACGGCGTCGGGCACCGCGAGTTCGTCGCCGGGGTCCCGGCGGCGATGGGCATGACCACCGGCCGCATGGTCGAACCCGGCGAAGTCGCGGCCGTCGTCGCGTTCCTCGTCTCCGACCGCGCGGCCAGCGTGACCGGAGCCGATTACGTCGTCGAGGGAGGCGCCGTCAAGACCGTGTGAGACGCCGTCCGGGGGCCGGGACGGGCACCGGCCGGCCCCCGGCTGCCGCCCCGGACGCCGCCGCCGGGATCACCGGCGGCGGGGTCAGGCGGACGCGCCCCCGATGCGGTGTCCGTCCCCCCGGCCGGCGAAGGCGGTCAGGCGTTCCGCGTAGGCGGCGGGGTGGGTGATGTGGGGGATGTGCCCGGCGCCTTCGAAGGTGTGCGTCCGCGCCTGCGGCAGTGCCCCGGCGATCCGGTCCGTGATCGCGGCGAACCAGGGCGGGCTCTGCGTGCCCTTCGACAGCAGGGCGGGCCCGGTGTAGCCGGAGAGCCCGGCGAGGTCGAGGGCGTCCCAGCCCGGGTCGGACTGCTCGTCGAGGAAGGTGGGGGCGTTGGCGACGAAGGTGTCGCGGACCCGTTCCGGCAGCCGGTCCCAGGCGCCGGCTTCCATGACGACCTCCTCCACGAACTGCCGTACCGCCTCCAGCGGCCGGTCCGCCCGCAGGTGCTCCAGTACGGACGCGATCTTCCGGCTCCCGTCGGCGGCCGCCGGCAGCACCTCGGGGGCGTCCGCCACGAGGCCCATCAGCGGGGGGTCGTGGGCGATGACCCCCCGGAAGAGCTCCGGCCGCCGCGCCGCGAGGCCGAGTACGGTCGAGGCGCCGAAGGAGTTGCCCGCCACGTACGCCGGGGCGAACCCGAGCGCCTCGATGAGCGCGGCGAGGTCGTCCTCGTCCTCGGAGCGCGATCCGGGGCCCGGCGGGCGCTCGCTCAGGCTGTGCCCGCGCCGGTCGTAGACCAGGACCCGGAACCGCAGCGCGAGGGCGTGCAGGACGGGCGTCCAGGTCTCGTGGTCGCCCCAGGAACCGTGGACGAGGACCAGCGGATCACCGTCCCCGCCCGCCTCGCAGAAGAGTCCGACACCGTTGACCTCGACCCGTGGCATCCCCGTCTCCTCACCGTGGTGCGGCGGCCGCGAGCCGCTGCCCGCGCCCGGTGCCGTTGAGCTGCCATTGAGTCAGCGCGCCCCGGACCGTGACAACGCCCCGGGGCCGCACATCACCCGTACGTGCGGGCCGGGAGGCGGCGGGTGGCCTGCGGGGCGGGGACGAGGGCGAAGCCGTGGTTGGCGGCGATGGCCCGGGTGTGCGCCTCGGAGAGCGAGCCGTGGCGTTCGAGGGTGAGCGCGGGCAGGTCGGAGCGGCTGCGGCCGGGGGTGTGGTGGAAGGAGAGCACCGTCGTCGGCGTCGGGGCGTGGTGGGGGTGGCGGCGGCGGGCGGCGGGCTCGTCGTCGTGGACGAGGATCCTGACGTCGGGCTCGTGGCCGAAGTCGGCGATCACGCCCTCGGCCCGCCAGTGGGCCGGTTCGGGCTCCGCGCCGGTCAGGTGCCGGGAGCGGTTCACCGAGGTGACGGACAGCAGGGAGCCGTCCGTGCGGTCCAGGGCCTCGGCGAGGAAGCCGTTGGACGGGCACCGGTAGCCCGGCCCGATCAGCTGCACGGTGGCCACCCCGTCCTGGACGGCCGTCAGGTGCGGGGGGACGTGCGCGGCGGCCGGGCCCCGGAAGCCGAAGGGGCCGAGCAGGAACAGTTCCTCGACGAGCTGACGCAGCTGCCGGCGCGGCAGGGACGGCGGGACCCGGCTCCAGTCGAAGACCGACGCGACCCGCTCGCGGACCGTGGTGACGCTGCCGGCCTGCCCGCCCGGGCGGCCCTTCATCCGGTTGACGCGCTCGACGACGGCCCGGTCGGCGCGCGCGGTGACGGCGTAGGAGTTGCCGAACCCGTGGGCCACCGCGCACCCGTCCGCCAGCGCGCCCGCCGCGATCCGTACGTCCTCGGCGTCCTCCAGGACCAGCTGCCCGCTCCGCGCCCTCGTCCGCTGTCCGTTCACTGCCGGCCTCCGCGTGTGATCTTTTACGAACGCCAACGAGGATCCCCCGCCACGGTCACTGGGACCCGGCGCCGGCGGTGTGGACGGCGGAGCGCCGGGTAGGCGCAGCGGGCACCCCGCGCCGCGGAGGTGCGCGGACCGGACACCCGGGAGGTCTGCCATGGACGGACCCGAACTCTCGGAACGGGAGCGCGTGATCCTCGACGGCATCGAGGACGGCCTGCGCTCCGACGGACGCCTCGACCGCAGGCTCCGTACGCTGCGTCGCGGCATCGGCCCGTGGACGGGCACCTGGAACCGTCCCGGGCCGTGGGCGTGCCTGCTGGCCCTGGCCTGCGCCCTCCTGTTCGTACGGGCCGTGGCGAGCGGGACTCCGGCCGGGCTCTGGGTCTTCGCCGGGGTGTGGGTGGCCACCGCGGTCTGCCTGCTGCGGATGGGCTGCCGGTGGGGCCGCCGCAGGATGGCCGCGAGGGCGGCCTCCAGGGCTGAGGGCGGGGCGGCCGGCGGGGCCGCGGGCGGGGAGGACTGAACCGGTCAGGATTCGAGAAGCGCCCTCCGGAGGCCGCCCCTAACGTTGCGGGCATGGACATCACCATTCACACCACGGCCCTCCCGCACGACGACCCGGACGCCTCGGTGGCGTTCTACCGCGACGTCCTCGGCTTCGAGGTCCGCAGCGACGTCGGCCAGGGCAGGATGCGCTGGATCACGGTCGGCCCGGCCGGCCAGCCCGGTACGTCGATCCTGCTGGCGCCGCCGGCCGTCGACCCCGGCATCACCGAGGACGAGCGCCGCACCATCCGGGAGATGATGGCGAAGGGCACGTACGGCTGGATCCTGCTGGCCACCCCGGACCTCGACGGCACCTTCGAGAAGGTGCAGGCCACCGACGCCGAGGTGGTGCAGGAGCCGACGCTCCAGCCGTACGGCGTGCGCGACTGCGCCTTCCGCGACCCCGCGGGCAACCTGGTCCGGATCCAGGAACTGCGCTGATGTGCCGCCCCGGGTGGGCGCGGGCGCTCACCGAGGCCGCGCACCTGAAGGGCCTCGCCCGGCTGCGCCGGGTCCGCGACCGGATCGACCGGGAGCACGCGCGGCCGCTGGACGTCCTGGCCCTGGCGCGGGCCGCTGGCCTGCCGGCCGGGCAGCTGAGCCGCGAGTTCCGGCTCGCCTACGGCGGATCGCCGTACGCCTACGTGACCGCACGCCGCGCGGCCGTCCGCGCGGCGGTCGCCGCCGGGAAGGCCTAGTGCTGTGACCGGGAAGGTTTGCCGGGTCGCGGTGTCCGGTGCGGTGCATCGCAAGGCGGAGGGCCACGGCTCGTACTGGACGTACTTGCGTGGTCCGACAACGCCGCGAGGTGCCGTGCCGGGCGCCGCGACCCGGTGAGCCTTTCCGGTCACAGCACTAGCGCGGGGCGGTGTCGTCGGCCGGGAAGGCGGGGCCGTGGCCGGGGACGATGACGTCGGCGGCGGCGAGCACCCGGTCGCGGGAGGCCCGCAGGATCCGCTGGTCCGGGGCGACCGGGTCGTCGACGGGGCCGTTGGGGCGCCACCACAGGTCGCCGACGAAGGCCACGACGCCCTCGTCGGTGCCCGCCAGCAGGGTGATGTCCTCGCGGCTGTGGCCGGGGGTGCGGATCAGGCGGAGCGAGGGGGTCAGTTCGTGGCCCTCGGCGTCGCGGTCGGTCCACTGGTCGTTCTCGTAGATCGCCTTGTGGTCGTGGACGCGGGCGTGGCCGAAGAGGCCGACGTTCATGGTGTTGTCGGGGTGGTGGTGGCTGAGCACCACGTCCGTGATGTCGTCGGCGGTGAGGCCCATCTCGGCGAGGGGGCCCAGGATCCGGTCGCGGCCGGCCACCATGCCCGGGTCGACGATCACGTGGCGGTCGCCGTCGCCGACGTAGGAGACGGTGGCGGCCACGCCGGGGCCGGTGGAGAGGGTGTAGCCGGTGGTCAGGATGCGGAAGCGGGCGGTGGCGCCGAGCGGTGCGTTCGTCATGCCCCAAGTCTTCGCGGCGCGGGGCCCGTTCACGAGTGGCCGTACTGCCACTGATCGCGGGAATCGTGCCACCGCCCGGCCGGCCGCGTGCCAGACTGCGCGGATGCCGCCCTTCGTGTCCGTCGCCGCGTACGCCCCTCCCGGTGTCGGGATGCTGGGGGCCGGGATCGTCTCCGAGGTGTTCGACGAGCGCGGGCAGGGCCTGCCCCGGTTCGACTTCGCGCTCTGCACGGACCGGCCCGGGGCGGTCCGCAGTGACGTCGGGCTGCCGCTGACGGTCGGACACGGCCTGGACCGGCTGGCCTCGGCGGACCTGGTGATCGCCCTGCCCTGGGCGGACTTCCGCACGCCGCCGCCGGACGCGGTGCTGGCGGCGCTGGCCTCCGCGCACGAGCGGGGCGCCCTGGTCGCGGCGCACTGCGTCGGGGCGTTCGCGCTCGCGGCGGCCGGGCTGCTCGACGGGCGCCGCGCGACCACGCACTGGCGGTTCGCCGGCCTGCTGGCGGAGCTCCATCCGGGGGTGACGGTCGAGCCGGACTCCCTGTACGTGGACGAGGGCCGGATCGTCACGGGAGCGGGCGCCGCCGCCGGCTTCGACCTGTGCCTGCACCTGCTGCGGCGGGAGTACGGGGCCACCACCGCCAACGCCGTGGCCCGGGACCTGGTGCTGCCGTCCCACCGCGACGGCGGGCAGGCCCAGTACCTGGCGACGCCGGTGCCGGAGGACTGCCGGGACGAGAGGCTCGCCGAGGTGCTCGCGTGGGCCCGGGAGCACCTCGGCGAACCGCTGCCGGTGGCGGAGCTGGCCCGCCGGGCGCTGATGAGCCGGCGGTCCTTCGCCCGCCGTTTCGCGGCCGCGACCGGGACCACCCCGCACGCCTGGCTGCTGGGGCTGCGGATCAGCCGTGCCGAGGAGCTGCTGGAGACCACCGGCCTGCCGGTCGAGGAGATCGCCCGGCTGGTCGGGTTCGGCAGCGCGGCGGTGCTGCGCGAGCAGTTCGTACGGCGTCGCGGGGTGCCGCCGCGCTCCTACCGCAGGGCCTTCAGCCGCGCGGCGCGCTGAGCGAGTCGACGTCCTCCATGAAGGAGAGCATCCGGGCGTTGACCACCTCGGGGTGGTCGATCTGCGGGCCGTGCCCGGTCGCGCTGACGATCTCGGCGCGGGCTCCCGGTACCAACCGGGGGACGCGCTCCAGCTGCCGCTTCGGGTGGACGAGCAGGCTGTGCTTGCCCATGATCACGTAGAGCGGGGTCCGGATGGACCGCAGCTCGTCCTCGGCCAGCGGCAGGGGCGCGGGGCGGCGGATCCGGTAGGCGCGGGCGCCTGCCCGGACCCACCTGCGCATCTCGGGGGACGCGATGACCGGCTGGTCCAGCCACGTGGCGAGGCGGGGGCGCAGCGCCTTGGGCGCGAAGGTGGCGAACAGGCTGACGAAGACCCAGGCGAAGAAGCGCAGGCCGACCAGGCCCGGGAGGCGGGTCTGACCGGCCCGGACGTCGACGCGCGCACGGAGGCCATCGGCCTGCTCGCCATGGCGGGCACCCTGGGCACGAGCATCCTGGTCGGCCAGCGCGGACCCGAGTCGGCGATCGCCGTGCTCCGCCACCACCTGGACCGGATCTTCACCCCCTGACGGCCGCGGGACTGCCCTGCGCCTAGACGAGTAAGTCCGAAGTGCTGGTCAGTGGTCGTAGGCGATCAGTGACCTGGTGACCGGGCGTCCGTCGGCTCGGTTGTGCCAGATGGCTGC